>JAPORU010000133.1 GCA_026710045.1 Aestuariivita sp.
CCCCCAGATATCTAAAATCGAAATGCCCAAGATGATTGCCAAACAAACTGGCGCGGATGGCTTGTTGCTTGTTATTTGTTGCTTCTAAGGTCTATACCACGACGAAACAAAAGTCGATCACAACAGAACCCGCCGTTTTCAGTGAACGGGATACCAGTAACCCGCAATTTGACATTTCCGGGATACTAGGAGGGGTCAAAGTGGTACGATTTCAGCCATCGGTATTTCACCCTCTCAGATGCCCGCTGAGGCTATTTTCGATTATGTTATGACTTTTTCTTCCGCATGTCTGATCGGGATCGTGCTCTACGGTGCCTTCTCGGCGTTTTCCCGCCGTTGACGCATGGGACGAAAAGGATTAAGGTGAGAAAATGGATGAGACACTCGACAACCGCGAACTCGCGCACCGGATCGAACTGCTCAAGAAGGATTTTGACGTGTTGAAAGCCGATATCGCCGCAAAACTTGATGAGAACAAAGGGGCCATGGATCGCCTGCGGGCGGATATGGCTAAAAACAACGAAGACGTGGCCAAACGTGAAACACGGTTAATCCTGACCATGGGCGGGATGATTGCCATCGCCGTGGCCATTCTCGGTATTCTCATCCGCTGGCCCGTACCGCCAACCTGAACCGGGACCGGGCGCCGATCACGGGATCGGTCCTTACACAGATAGCACCTGTACGACCCTTGTGCGATCAAGGAATGGGGGCCGTCAAAAATGGTCGTTTCCGGACAGGTCCTGAACCCCTGTCCGAAACCGATGTCATTTGTCACAAAAGACTTCAGTGCGGGTTATTTTTACCGCTTACGGCTGCGGACTCATTCTCGCCGCCTATGCCCGTGCCAATCCTTCCCGGGTCTGCTCCGCGATCAAATCCCGCTTAATTTGGGGGTTTATACGCTTAACTTGCCAAAATCGCTTGACACGCACCCGATTTAATGACACAATGCTTTCCAAATAGGGGAGACGAATCACATGGCGCACAAGGCACCCGGAAGATCGCACCGGAAGGGAATCACCATCGTCCAGCTTCTCAAAATGTTCCCGGACAACGACACCGCCGAGAGGTGGTTTGAAGAACAAAGGTGGCCAAACGGCGAACGGCACTGCCCGGATTGCGGTTCCGTCAGGTATTCGGTTGTCAAGAGCCGCAAGCCCATGCCTTATCGCTGCAAGGACTGCCGCGCCTACTTCTCCGTCCGCAAGAGAACGGCGATGGAGTCCAGCAAGATCGGGTTTCAGGATTGGGCAATCGCCTTCTACATGATGACTACCGGCATCAAGGGCACTTCGAGCATGAAGCTCTACCGCGAAGTCGGCATCCGTCAGGCGACTGCGTGGTTCATGATGCAGCGCATTCGCGAAGGCTTCATGGGCGGCATCGACAAGCCTTTCCCCGGCCCGGTTGAAGCCGACGAAACGGCCATCGGCGGCAAGGTCAAGAACATGTCGAACAAGAAGCGGAAGGCAAGGAAGGAAGCCGGGATTGGTCGCGGGACAGCTGGAAAGGCGATTGTCGCCGGGGTGAAGGATCGCGAGACCAAGAAGGTGAGCGCAACAGTCGTTCGCAGCACGGACGCCAAGACGCTGCAAGCGTTTGTCGAAGATCGCACCGAGGAAACGGCGACGGTCTACACCGATGAAGCCGGAGCGTACAAAGGCATCGACCGGGCGCATGAGAGTGTCAATCACAGCGCGCACGAGTATGTCAGGGGTGACGTGCACACGAATGGCATCGAGGCGCTGTGGAGCCTGTTCAAGCGCGGGTATCACGGCACCTTCCATCACATTTCGGACCAGCACCTTGATCGCTACGTTGCCGAGTTCGAAGGCCGGAACAACATCCGCGACATGGACACGATCGACCAGATGGCGTTTCTTGCTCGTGGCGTCGTGGGCAAGCGGATCCACTACAAAGATTTGACTGCCAAGGTGGTCGGATAAAATGGCTGCCTCGGCTCTGGCGCGCCGATCAGAACGCCGATCGGAGCGTCTACTTGACGATCTTCTGACTTCCCAAGGTTGGGATGATCGAAAACCGCCTCGCGGTGATGTCTATCTCCAGCGCGAATATCGCGCCGACGAACAGCTTGCTGAAGCGTTGTCACACGCAAGCAAGACGGGGAGTGGCATCGGCATTCCCGAAGCCATGCTCATGGATGACGAAAGTGGTGAACCTTTGGCGGTGATCAAGGCGAAGGCGGACGCTGAAGATATCGACATCGCATTAGCGGAAGCAGAAGGATACGGACAAGAACTGATTGCTTCAGGTTTCCTGCCGCTCGCTATTGGCCTGGCGGGTACGGACGGCACAGAATTTCGGTTGCGCGTTTCCAAGTGGGACGAAGGCAGGTGGCTTCCTGTCACCTATGACGACCATCCGATCAACTGGATTCCGAGCAAGGACGATTGTCGCCGTCTGGTCACGCGGGGTTCTCCATCGGAAATTCGGCCAAGCATACCGCCGATTGAAGTGTTGGCGCAAAAGGCGGATGAGATAAACCGACTGCTACGCGAAGCAGACATCAAGGACGAATTTCGACCGGCGCATGTTGCGGCAGTAATGCTGTCGTTGTGGCAGACTCGCGGCAACATTCGTAGAGATTCAAGGAACATTCTACAAGACGTCAATACTGGTTGCCGTGATGCTTATATGGCGGCAGGAAAAGCTAACCTCGCGAGTAGCATCCGTTTGGACAGAGCCAACAAAAAGTTGGCGGAGCGTGTGCCTCGGATCGCGACCATCCTTGAGCGATTGAACGTCACCGTTCTTACTGCCGAGCATGACTATCTTGGGCAACTCTATGAAACGTTTTTCCGCTATACGGGCGGAAACACGATTGGTCAGTATTTTACGCCGCGTCACATAGCCAGAATGATGGTTGATCTGTGCGGCGCAGACAGCAAGGATTCAGTCATTGACATTGCATGTGGAACGGGAGGATTTTTCGTCGCTTACATGGATCGCTTGGTCAAAGTGGAACATCTTTCGCGGACCGAAATGGTGAAGGTTATCCAGAAACGAATCGTCGGGTTTGAGAGCGAACCGGTCACTGCTGCGTTGTGCGCGGCGAACATGATTTTGCGTGGCGACGGATCAAACCGTATCAGACAGGCCGACTCCTTGACTGTTCCAAACTTCCCTGTTGCAGCGGCCACTGTTGCGTTGATGAATCCGCCATTTCCACACCAAAGGACCGATACGCCTGTCGAAGACTTCGTGGAACGCGGTCTAGATGCGCTTCAGGTTGGTGGCAAGTTGGCAGTGATTGTTCCAACCAGTTTGTTAGTGAAGGGGGGAGACAAGGGAAATTGGCGCAAACGAATACTTAAGTCGCACTCTCTCTTGGCCGTTTGCCAACTACCGGATGAACTGTTTCAGCCTTTCGCGTCCGTCACCACGTCTTTTGTCTTGCTGGAAAAAGGACGGAAGCACAGACCGAAGCGGCGCACGTCATTTGTACGCCTTCAACATGACGGCTTGGTGCTCAAGAAGGGTGTGCGGGTGCAGCGTGACAGCGAACCGAACCAAATAACGGAAGCAGTTGACGCCATAGAAAACAAGTTGAATGCGCCAGGATTTTGCGCTTCCGCCAGCGTATCTGAAAACGCCGAATGGTCGGTTGGTGCCTATATCGCGTCCACTCTCCCAAGCAATGAAGAATTGTGCTCGGCGGTTGATATTCAACTGCGCAGAATGGCGTCGTTTTACACGCGCTATGCTCCAAACATCGTTTCTCAAAGGCGTTTGGTCGACGATGGAGAAATTAAACTGCAGGCATATCGCAACATCGTGTCCAGGCGGAAATTAGAGAACGCCACGTCACGGAAAGGCGACCCAGACACAGTGGGCGGTCGCTTTGACATCTTGTATGGACTCGGTGAAATTGAGTCCCGAGAGAACGTACCTCCCGGCAACACGTTAGTCATTTCGCCCACTGAACAGTACAATGGGTGCGATGGATGGTACGACTTCCACACTGTTTTGAGGCCACCATTCATAACGGTTGCAAGAACTGGAAGCATTGGAGAGGCATTTGTTCAAGTCGAGCCGTGCGCTCCGAACTCTGACTGTCTCGTTCTCTTGCCAAGACGCAAGAAATGGGCGACCGTACCAGAGTTGATATTGACAGCGGCCACAATGCGTTCTGAACGTTGGCGTTACAACTATGGTCGAAAGATCACTCCGGATCGCATTGCATCTGTAAGTGTTGCCCATTGCGATGAAACAAAGCACTTCGCGGCAGAATTGTGGAAGACTTTCAAGACGGTCATAGCCGCAAGCCTCGCGCCGTATCAGGACGATTCTGCATGACCAAGAAAAGACCGCCGTCAGAACACAAGCCAAGAGGCCGACCGCCTACGCGGATCATCAAGCTGGACACCACGCCGGAACAGGCGGCGCGGGCATTCTTCTCGCACGTGAAGCCCGCCGATCCGTCACGGCGGCTGCACAATCGGAAACGCAAGCGGGCTTGACGGAAATGCGATTTTTGCAAGTGGCTCTGTTATCCAATATTTCAAGATATTGACAACAGCCTA
>JAPORU010000041.1 GCA_026710045.1 Aestuariivita sp.
CAGTTATGACAATTTCGAGCGGAACGGATTATGCCGGAGGGAGCGTGAGCCGCACGGGTTTAGCGGCAAGGACTCCCTATTATATCGAAGTTCGGGTGGTTCCACAGGGACGGCCCATCCAATATATCTCCCGCCGCTGCTTCATGACGGGCGGAAGCTACACCATGAACGTTAATCCCGCCAGCGGACAGACGAGCGGGTGCTTCGCGATCTCTCCCCGCACCCCGCAGGACGTGCGTAACTGTTGGTGCGGGCGGGGCAATAACAGCCCCCGGGTTCTGGGAATGTTCTCGAACGAAACACAGAACGAAGCCGTTCGCAATCACAATGGATGCAGGTGATTGACACACGCGGGGCGGTCTTCGAATCGCCTCAGCCTGTCCTCACTTTAGCAAAGGTTATAATCCCCGAAATTTTGTTAAAGATGGGCGCTGACAGCGCAGGACGGCGTTCTGAGCATGCGCACGCAGTCGTGCCTGATGCGATTCATCGCCGAGGCAATCAGCCACCCAGTCCCATGAACGCTGGTGCGTCACGGGGATGGAGAGCACTCTCCACCTCATCCACCAGCAGCAGAAATGTTGTGAATAACCGTGTCACCGACCGCGTGATATCCTCCGCGGTGAGTTGGTAATCACCATGATTAGTCTCCGGTTAATTCATATTTGGGGTCAAGGTTGTCGTTACCTATATGCAAAAAATTCCGACAGTTATGAGACCAAGATGGTGGTCAAGGAGTTTGATGTTCAGTACGCTATTGAATTTGGGTATCTTGATCATGCATAGGCAACGTTCACAAAGGAGAAACTGGCCGATAGGGGTGAGCAGTTACTTTTCTTCTTATATTGACAGTCAATTAGGGAAAGTGACACAACACGCATCAAACCGGCAATGATAATCTTGGGTGCGTGCATTTATGGAGAGTTCAGTAAGCGCTGGTCAACGCTCAATCCTATGGGTGTAATTTCGGCTGAAGTAAGAGTGATTTGGTCATAGGTCAGTGACGTTTGTATGTCATTTACACAGTGAATGTACGGAAATCATGGATTGTGAACGATTGTCTTGGACGAAGTTGATGGACCGGGTGAATGCTGATGATTTACTAAATGTGAATCGCGATGGTACATCATCCCCGCTGCTTGACGTCACCAACGTTGCGATAGATATTGGTGGACGTATTGTCCCGCGATGACTTCAAGTCCTTGACATTGTCCGCAAACACTGAACGAGGCCGCGCTTATGCAGTGGAATCTTCCTAATTCCTTAACGTTGTTTCGCCTGTTTGCAACACCTGCATTACCGGTTATGTTTCTTTATTTTACGCGACCGTATGCGGATTGGTTTGCGTTAGTGTTGTTTCTTCTTGCAGCCGTGACAGATTGGTTCGACGGATATCTTGCACGCATATGGAAGCAAGAAACGAGGATCGGGGAGATGCTGGATCCGATAGCAGACAAGGCGATGGTCATTGTCGCACTTATGGTCATTGTCGGTTACTCTTCTATGTCACCTTGGTTGGTGTTGCCGGCGACCTTTATTCTTTTTCGAGAAATTCTCGTTTCCGGATTACGGGAATATCTTGGAAACAAGTCGAAGACCTTGAAGGTGACATCTCTTGCAAAGTGGAAAACAACGGCGCAGATGCTCGCGATTTCGCTGTTATTCTCTCAAGGTATTTTTGAACATTATCTGTTAATCGCTTCATCTGGAATCGATCAACTGTTCATCGACGATGTATTGCGCGGCGCAGTCGACGATCGGCACGGTTTGCAGTGGAAGTACCAAGGCATGGAGTGGTCGGGATTTCTTGGACATTGGCTCTTATGGATCGCAGCCGCTTTGACTCTTATTACCGGCTATGAGTACTTGCGCAAAGCGATGCCTCATTTGAAGGAGGCGCACTGACATGGACATACTCTACTTTGCCTGGGTGCGCGAACGAATTGGTATTCCAAGAGAAACAGTAGAGACGCAGGCCCGAACTGTCTTGGAACTCGTCAATGAACTCAAGCAAAGAGAACCCCGTTATGAGGCGGCATTTTCCGATCTCTCGGCCTTGAAGGTGGCTCTTGATCAAAGTTTATCAGACTTTGATGCGGATATCGATGGTGTGTGTGAGATCGCCTTTTTCCCACCCATGACAGGTGGATGAAATCATGCGGGTTGTTGTTCAGGACTCTCCATTTGATGCTGGCCATGAACTTGAGTTCTTTCGGAACCGGCAGGACAACATCGGTGCAATTGTCACGTTTTCGGGAATTGTTCGCGACACACCCGCCAAAGATCTAGAGGCATTAGTGATTGAGCATTATCCTGAAATGACTGAATCCACTTTGAAAGATATGGCCGCTCAAGCTATAGACCGTTGGTCTCTCAATGATGTTTGCATCATTCACCGTGTTGGACGGTTGGTTCCGAGAGATCCAATTATGATGGTTGCCACCGCGGCAGCGCACCGGCGGGCCGCATTTGAATCTGCAGATTTTTTGATGGATTATCTTAAGTCTCGGGCTCCGTTCTGGAAAAAGGAACTGACCTCAAATGGGAGTTCTTGGGTGTCTGCGAATGCCGAGGATGAAGCGACACTCAATCGATGGCAGACCAACTAAGATTTTGGTGATCCCGTTTGTACGGTCCCGGATTGGGCGCGGTAATGTTCCAGTTCCTGCCGAGCTTTATGCAATCCATCCATGGTGGCCTTTAATTCTGCATCCTTCTCTCTGTTTTGTCGTAGCAACTCGGCTTCGCGCATTTGTCGCTGGTTGATCGCCTGATCACGTGCTTCTTCGGCGCTGTGCAATTCTTCGCTCAAACGTTCTAAATCGTTAATGTCAGCGACGCTAACGCGGTAAAAACGATGAAACATCCAGTGGGCCAACCAACCTAAGGCAAAGGTTGCAAATAAAATGATGACGGTGGCGACGATCAGTTCAGTTCTATCCATTTTCTTCTCTCGGCGATCACTTGATTGAATTTATTGCGTGTCCTTCAGGTTGGTTGCACCTTATTCCTGTTCGGCCGATCTTTCGGGTTCAAAGAGATGAAATTCGATCCGACGGTTGACTTCGCGACCATCTCTGTTGCTGTTGTCCGCTATCGGATGTTGTTCACCGTAACCGACCGCGGCAAAACTGGCTGTTTCCACATCACGTAGTCGCAATTCATCGATCACAGACTCGGCGCGCATTTGGCTGAGCTGTTTGTTCATGGCGGTTCGACCTTGGCTATCGGTATGGCCTTGAATTTCAAGGGGAATATCATCACAGTTGCGTAGAATATCTGCGATCGTATCCATTATTTCATGTGATGGAAAGGTCATCGTTGCCGAGCCGGGCTCAAAGGAGATCTTTTGTTCAGACATGATATCATTCAATTGTGTCACGCAGTCTTCTGCTGAGACGGTTGTGTCCGAAATCTCTGGAACTTTCGGCTCTTCAAGTATCGTGATATCAAGTTTAAACGGAATGCTGTCTCCGAGTTTATCGGATAATTCCTGCGATATCGTGTGATGCCGATCTGGTTTGTAGGTTGCACCTTTTACGATAACGTTGTCAATCAGAACATGCAGTGCGCCGTGTTCCAGACTCGCGAGTGCTTCGAGGCCGGTGAGAATGCGCAAGGGCCAGTCACCTGGCAATCCTTCCGCTATACGTGTTGTATTGTGAACATTGGTTGCGCCAAATTTTGCCTGAGCAAAGCTGCTGGTTGTTTTTCGAAATGTTTCATCACTGACTTTGCCACGCAATTGAAGCAGACCTTCTGGGCTCAGGGTTGCGATGAACTCTGCGACCTGATCGTTTGTGCTATCTTCGTCGAGTGGAAGAGTAGCTGTCAGTAAAAAAGCGGCCGGCAGGTTTCTCTTGAGCTTGTCAATTATGCGATCAAATTTCTGTTTGTCTATCCCCGGTGGTCCAATGAGTGTGATATCAATGTTGGAGAACTCAACAGATCCGGCTTCTAATTCGGAAATCGCTGCCAGAGCGTGTTCAACGGCCTCCGTCCATTGAGATGAGGGGACACCAAGTCCAATCACGCAAAAATCATTCTGTGATAGACTGCTTCTTTGTGCGGCGGCGAGAATTCGGAGTTGAGCCGTGTAATCCGGTGCGGAACAGGTCTCAAATCGTCCGCCGGTATGGTCAAGGATATAATGAAGTGTAAACGGGGTAATGACGGGACGCGGTATCGCGATATCGATTAGCAATTGTAGATCGGCAGGAACATTATTCATCAGCAGGGTCTCAAAGATCTTTTTTTCTTCGTAACTGCCTGCAACAGCGGTAATTTGAACTTTTCCCGGTTCAATTGAGATTTTTGCTTGTGGCAATAGAGCGAGTGCGGTTAAGGTATATGAAAGTGCCTCGTTCCAAAGAGGTGGTGCGGCATGGTTGGCCGTTTCGAGGAGATCAACAACCAGCAAATCTTCGGCAATACTTTCTATCCTCGAGATAAGATAGGATCGGTTGCTGGTATTGGGAATGAGCCCGGCTACGGTGATTCCACTATCATTTCGGAGGACTTCTGCAGAGAAGTCTGGCACACCAATTTTCATTTTTGTTGCCAACTTGATGTGATCAATCACACGTGTTGTGTCGACAACTGTTCTCGCGGTACTGTTTGCCAGGAGTTTTTGGCTTTCGGAAGGAGCCTCTCCAGATAAAATGATGCGCAGCCCGTCAGAGTGCACTGTGGTCCAGAACTGTTCATTCTGTTCAAGTGCATCGCGAACGGCACGTGCAGAAAGTTCTTCGAACAGGCGTACGGTGGTGCCGGCTACCACTGTACTCAGCAAGATTGCTGCGATGAAAATGGCGATGACAATATAGTTTGAGCGTTCACACACCCATGCGAGTGCTGTATGTTTCATCGTTTCGTGGGCAAAATGGTTCGAAAAGAGTTCTGAATAAAGGTGGTAGGATTATAGCATAGCTGCCGAAATCAAGAAAATAAGAAAAATAAATCCGGCATTACGGTTTGAGCGAAATAATTGAAGGAGTGTTGCAGAATCGGTAGAGTTGAAATTGCGCCGTTGCCGTTCAAGGTGTACGGTCATTAACGTGACTCCTGTCAGGGAGACAATCAATGGAAAAAGTTCCAATTTTGGTACCAAAGCAAAATAGACCGATGCGCCAAGTAGGATAATCACAAGAATGAGAAATCGTTTGAGCCAGATCGGTGATTGTGAACCAAATAGCCGAGCGGTCGACTTGATACCAATCAACGCGTCATCTTCAGAATCTTGATGTGCATAGATTGTGTCGTAGAATAATGTCCATGAGATTCCGGCAAGGTAGAGGATAACGGCCGCGATATGTAATGATCCGGTATGAGCAACCCAGGCCAACATTGCTCCCCAGTTGAATGCGATTCCCAAGAATATCTGAGGCCACCAGGTGATTCTTTTTGCGAATGGATAGATTGCAACGGGTAGAAGCGATAGAATCCCGAGAGTGATGGCGGCGGCATTGAAGGTTAGCAAAATGGAGAACGCGGCCAGTGTTTGAACGCACATCCATATAACTGCGTTTCGTACGCTGATTTGGCCTGATGGAATTGGCCGCGACTTTGTACGCATCACTTGACGGTCGAAATTACGATCCGTGATATCATTCCAGGTGCAACCGGCCCCGCGCATCAACCAGGCTCCACAGCCGCACCCAAATGCAATCCATAAGTCCTCGAGTTGGACGGTGTCAGTATGAAGAATTGCTAGCGCCAATCCCCACCAGCATGGAATCAGCAATAACCACGTTCCAATCGGCCGGTCCGCACGGGATAGACGAAGATAGGGTCGCGTCACGACGGGGGCATAGCGATCAACCCAGTTGTCCGGTACGGCGTCGGCCACCTTATGATCTGGTGTTTCGACATACTCTTGCATTAAGTGGGTCCCATGGCTTCAAAAATCAGACTTTATGTAGAATGTGACTTGGGCTCAGACGAACGCGTTCTCATGAGACGTGAGCAAGCACATTATGTGTTTAACGTTATGCGATGCAAACCATCCGATACCCTGCTGCTCTTCAATGGACGCGATGGTGAATGGCAGGCAAAGGTGGTCGAAAATACTAAGAGTTCTGGGCAACTCTTGTGCGATCATAGAACGCGGTCGCAAGAATTTCCACCGGATTTGTGGCTTTTGTTTGCACCGGTTAAGGGGTCACGGACGGACTTAATTGTCGAAAAAGCGACGGAAATGGGAGTGGCACGCATTGTGCCAGTGAGAACGAGCTTTACAATTGTGAAACGTGTGCGACATGCGCGACTGGTTGCCCATGCTATCGAAGCGGCTGAACAGTGTGGAGGTACGTTTGTTCCGGTCATCGAGGAACTTCAGTCGCTTGATTCGGTTCTTTCACAGTGGTCTGTGGAGCGAAATATAATGTTTTGTGATGAAAGTGAGGCGAATCGGAAGAGATCACTTGACAGAATGCGTCGTGGTCCTTGGGCGATCTTGATTGGTCCCGAGGGTGGGTTCTCAGAAAGTGAGCGTAAGTGCATCCAGTCAGCGTTCTATTGCAATACGGTCAGTCTCGGGCCGCGCATACTGCGTGCGGATACCGCGGTGGTTGCATCATTGACGATGTGGCAAAAGGCCTTTGGTGATTGGCGGTAAGCATGTACAACGATGGAAGGTTTTCTGTGTGATGCGACAATGCGTACGAAACCGCGTACCCTGTATGTTGATGCCGGGGACCTGTGTGTGTTTTCCAGAATGCTCATCCGGCGTGCCACATTTCAGTTTCGTGTTCGGTTGTGAATCGACGGGATGTTGTCATTTTTTGAGATGTATTGGTCGCATCGCGACGGATGTCTGATTTCCTCGGACCTTGGGCTCATTGTGCGGCCGCTCGGCTTCAGATTGTATTGGGTGGTCATAAATTCATTGTATTTGACTCTCTGGATGTTTGATCGCACAAGTTCCACAAGTCCGGCCTGCATATTTGAATAAAATCGGAATCAAAAGATGTCCATACCACAGTCTGGCGGTGGTCCTATCGAGCACACGTATCAACTTGCAGAGTATCTGGAGTCGGGTTGTAAACCTAAACAGGAGTGGCGAATTGGAACCGAGCACGAAAAGTTTGGATTCTGTCGCGGTACTTTGAAACCGCTTCCTTATCAGGGTGAAAGGTCAATCGTTGCTATTTTGGAGGGACTGCGTGACCGCCATGGTTGGACGGCCATCCATGAGAGCGATAAGTTGATTGGATTGCAGAAGGATGGCGCACATATTTCATTGGAACCGGGGGGCCAACTCGAGTTGTCGGGCGCCCCCTTGGAGACCATACATGAAACGTGTGATGAGGTTAACACGCATCTTGCTCAAGTCAAAGATATTGCGGATGAGATTGGTGCCGGGTTTATCGGATTGGGCGCCGCACCCATTTGGAATCATGCAGATGTGCCTCTTGTTCCCAAAGGCCGTTATAGACTGATGGACGATTACATGCAAAAGGTCGGTGCAATGGGACAAGCTATGATGCGACGGACCTGTACCGTGCAAGTGAATCTGGATTTTTCTTCGGAAGCAGATATGGTGCAAAAGATGCGCGTCGCCTTTGCTTTGCAACCGATCGCGGTTGCCTTGTTTGCGAATTCACCTTTTTTTGAAGGACGTCCGATTGATCATAAGAGCTGGAGATCACGCATATGGCGTGATCTTGATGCGGATCGAACTGGAATGTTACCTTTTGTATTCGAGGCTGGCTTCGGGTTTGAACGATGGGTTGAGTATGTGCTCGATGTGCCAATGTACTTCGTATACCGGAACGGGGAGTATATTGATGCCCTCGGACAGTCTTTTCGAGACTTTATGCAAATGAAGCTGCCTGCCTTACCAGGGGAAATGCCGACTCTCAGTGATTGGGCTGATCATCTGACAACGGTCTTTCCGGAGGCACGCATAAAGAGATTTATTGAAATGCGTGGTGCTGACGGCGGGCCTTGGCGGCGGTTGTGCGCGCTCCCGGCGTTGTGGGTTGGTCTCATTTATGATCAGACGTCTTTGGATGCGGCCAGTGATCTCATCAAGCCGTGGACTCACGAGGTGCGCGAATCGTTGCGCATTGCATGCAGTCGCGAGGGTTTACAGGCCACGGTTGATGGCGTGAATGTGAAAGAGATTTCCCGTGAGGTTGTCGCGATTGCGGAGGCCGGCCTCAAGGCTCGAAACAGGCCGGGTGTAGGCGGTTTGGTACCTGACGAAAGCCACTTTTTGAACGCGCTTCGGGAGAGTGTGGAAACGGGTGTGTCCCCGGCTGATGAACTGCTTCAGCGTTACTATAACGATTGGAACAAGGATTTGAGTCACATATATGGCGAGTACAGTTATTGATGCACTATCACATAGATTCAGTGGAGGCAAAAAACTAAATTTTTTTGGAATTATGTCGAGTAAAGAAATTTGTAGAGCATCTGTGTACGGTGGTATGTAATGGTCTAATTGTTATTGCGCATTGTTAGACACCTTTTGAGTGGTTGATAGTTGAATGAAGGAGTTATTACCAGTAATTGAGGTGTTCAGCTTCGAAGAAAGTGAGGTTTAAAGAAGAAAGGGAGTTCAGGTTGTTGTGAATATTGTATCTGTTCCAAAAGTATCAATTGTACGTGACGTGCTGGATAATCCAGAGTTGTATTATCCTAAATTCGAGTATTCACTTCGATATCGTGCCAAGAAGCACAGCGAACTTCCACACATCGTTAAGTTTTCCGGCGGTCGTTCAAGTGGTATGTTGCTCTTTATTCTTTTGAAGAACAGACTTTTGAAGCGGGAAAGAGGTGATGTAATCCTGTTTAACAACACATCGGCGGAACATCCGAATACGTACCGTTGTTCAGGATTGCATTAGAGCGGCTGAACCGTCGGGAATTCCGTTTTTTCAACTCGAATTTCAGACCTATGAGGATTCTCGGGGCGGGATTTACAAGAGGATACCCACATATCGCTTGGTGAATAGCAATCTGTTTTCAATGGAAAACCCGGACGGCTTTCATTGGCGGGGAGAAGTCTTTGAGGAATTATTGTCCATTAAAGGGAGATAGAATAATTGGATATGGAGGATTAAATGACAAATGGAAAATTTAAGGCTCTAGTTCATTATATAATTCATCAATTTGTAGATGATCCTTCAAAACTTGGTGCATTAAGATTGAATAAAGCACTCTGGTTTATTGATGTAATTCAATACCAGATAACGGGTACTCCCGTGACAAATGAAAAATATGTCAAAAGAAAAAAAGGGCCTGTTCCAAAAACTATTTTGTCTACTCTCGAAAAATTAAAGTCTGAAAAGAAAATTCGAATTGAAGAACCGAAACATCAATTTGATAGCAGAAAGCTTATTTCAGAGATTGAACCCAAAACCAATGTGTTCACTGAGGACGAATTGGAATTAGTTAAATGGTGTATTGATTTTGTTTGCGGTAAAACAACTAATGAGATTAGTGAATTAACTCACGATCGTATTTGGGAAGCTGCGATAGAAGGAGAAGAAATACCTCTTTATGCTACATTAGTGAGTGAAAGAGGTATAATTACAGAAAAAACTAAAAAATGGGCAGATTCTGTTGTTAAAAGAATAGAAAAGAAAAAAGAACTGGAAATGGCGTAATGTCATGGCCATTGTACAGAGAAATTGTATGGAGCGAAGAATTTACCGTTTTTTACGATAAGGCTATTCTTGAAAACTCTCGTTTTGAATAACAGTGGAGAGGAGCAGAATGGCTTTTGTGCAGGAAGCCTGAAGAAGGTACACCACGTTCTACAAATAATCCATCTGAATATCTGATATATAGTTTTCTTGGAAATCGAATGGCAGAAACTTTAGATTTGCAAATTCTGTATTCATATACCGAAAATCAGGTGATTATTCATGAAGGATATTTTGAAAACATAGAAGAATGAACGTCGTCAGATTCTGAGGCATCCAGAATTCAGTCATAAACCTGAACGCCCATTTCTTCCCCAATTTTCAGATATTTTGAGATAATGCGGCGCAAGTCTAGGTCTAATAATCGCTCTCGATAGAATTCAGGTTAATGGGAAGAGCCTGGGATTTGGAGTTTATCTTACCGAAATTTGTGCCAATTTGTGCATAAATTTCTCTAATCATTTACAGGTATGGGACTTGATTAAACTGGTTTCTTCGAGTTGAAGTGTCAAAAATGTAGCAATTATAATTTGCTTGGTTTTGCGTTTACATTTTTGGCTCCGAGCCGTTCATGAGGCGTATCAGGTTGGTTTTATGACGAAAAACAATCAGAGCAGCCATTACAATGCAGAGAACCATGGCATTGTCGGTGTGAAATAGAATGATAAAGATGATCGACAAAGTGACTGCGATGATTGCCGATAACGATGAAATACGCGTTATGACGGCCGCTCCTGCCCATGCTGCACAACAGGCTAGCCCGATCGGCCAAGCATAGACCAGCCAGATTCCTAAGAATGTGGCGACACCCTTTCCGCCGTGAAAGTTCAGCCAGATCGGAAAGCAATGACCGAGTAAAGCAAACAGGGCCGCGATCTGGATTGTATCCTCAGCGGAAAATTGACGCGCGAGAACGACGGCTAAGGCCCCTTTTGCACTATCCAGAACAAGAGTCAGCGCGGCCACTGATTTGTGTCCTGTGCGTAGGACGTTGGTTGCTCCTATATTTCCCGATCCGATTTCCCGGAGGTTTCCAAGATCCATCCATGTTGTGAGCAAGAGACCAAAAGGGATCGATCCCAGCACATAGGCGATAAGAGCAAAGACAACGATGTCTTGAATGGGACTGTCGAGAGCCGGTATCATGTGCCTGAATACGCTCTCCTTCCTGAGAGCCATGTGCCGATGACTTTTCCTTGCAGTTTGTGTCCGTCAAATGGTGTGTTCTTGCATTTTGACTTCAGCGTCTGACGGTTCAAAACAAAGGGGTAATCTGGATCGAAGAGTATAATATCGCCGATGGCTCCAACGGCGAATCGGCCTGCGTTGATCTGAAGTCGTTTGGCTGGGTTCAGCGACAATGCCCGAAAGAGCGTCGGAAGATCCAAGGCCCCGGAATGATAAAGTCTGAGGGACGCGGGTAGGAGCGTTTGCAGAGCGACCGCGCCACTTGCAGCGTCAACAAACGGGAGACGTTTACTTTCTTCATCTTGCGGGGTGTGCATGGATGAAATGATGTCAATTAATCCGTCCCGTACCGCTTCGACGACCGCAACACGATCGTCTTCGGACCGAAGGGGAGGTTTCACCTTGAAAAATGTTCGGTAATTCGCAATATCGAATTCATTGAGCGTGAGGTGATGAATTGAAACCCCGGCCGTGATGCGTAAACCCTTTTCCCTGGCTCGTTGGAGCGGGAGTAAGGCGGCTGCAGTTGTGATCTGGTCGATGTGGTAATCGGCACCACTCAATTCGATGAGGATGAGGTCACGTTCCAACCCCATTCGTTCGGCAAGAGCGGGGACAGTTGGTAAACCTTTCAATGAGGCGAATTTTCCCGATGTCGCCGCCGACCCAACAGTGAGAGATGGATCCTGAGGATGTCCAATGACCAGTGCGTCACATGATTTTGCGTAAGTCAGGGCACGCAGGAACACGCGCGAGTCAGAAATGACATGGTCGCAGTCGGTAAAGGCGACGGCGCCGCTGTCAGCCAACAAGCCGATCTCGGTCATTTCTTGACCGGCCCTTCCCTTGGTGAGCGAAGCCATGGGAAGAACGTTGATTACGGATGCTTTGTCGGCACGGCGTTTCACGAACTCGAGTGCCTCGGGGGTGTCGATGGCTGGAACGGTGTCAGGGCGTGTAACGATCGTTGTAATGCCACCTTTTAGTGCGGCCAGACTGGCGGATTGATAGCTTTCCTTGTGACGCTCTCCCGGTTCACAGACTTTTACGCCGATATCGACAATGCCGGGTGAGAGACAGAGGCCTTCGCAATCAATGATCTCACACGATGCGGGCAAGGATTCAGGATCTCCGGCGTTGTAGTCTGCAATCTTTCCTTGACGGACAAGTAACCATCCGTGCGGGGTTTCCCCGCGTTCCGGATCAATCAGCCGGGCGTTTGTGAATAAGGCGTCAGTCATTATGCGAGAGGGGGATCGGAATGATCCTGCGATTGTGTGAGCAGATGCATGATGGCCATGCGAATGGCCACACCCATTTCGACTTGTTCCTCAATCACGGAATGGTTGATGTCGTCGGCAATGGCCCCATCTATTTCGATGCCGCGGTTCATCGGTCCCGGATGCATGACAATCGCGTCATCCTTGGCATGTGAGAGCTTTGTTAAATCGAGTCCGTAACGGTAGAAATACTCGCGTTCCGACGGGATGAATCCTCCGTCCATACGCTCTTTCTGTAAACGCAGCATCATCACCACGTCGGCTTCCTTTAAGCCGTCCGTCATGTCGTCGTAAACTTCGACACCCCATTCATCAATTTTGGAGGGCATGAGAGTTGCCGGTCCAATCAGCCGAATGCGATTCTCGGTTTTACCAAGCAGCAAGATATTGGATCGTGCGACTCGGGAATGTGCAATGTCGCCGCAAATCGCGATGATCAACCGCTGGAGACGGCCCTTTCGCCGTCGAATTGTAAGCGCATCAAGTAGGGCCTGCGTCGGATGTTCATGATGACCGTCGCCTGCGTTAATGACAGAACAATTGACCTTTTGTGCGAGAAGATCAGCGGCACCGGAGCTTGGATGGCGAACAACCAATAGGTCGGGGTGCATTGCGTTCAACGTTAGAGCTGTGTCGATGAGCGTTTCGCCCTTTCGAATTGAACTGGCTTGCATCAATAAGTTTATCACATCGGCCCCAAGTCGCTTTCCTGCGAGTTCAAAGCTTGCTTGGGTGCGCGTCGATGTCTCGAAAAACATGTTGATTTGAGTCCTGCATGACAATACTTTCGCAGGATTGGTGCGATGTCGATTTCTTTCCGCGTATGCGTCGGCGAGATCAAGAATGGCAAAGATGTCGGAATGTGCGAGTTGTTCAATTCCCAAGAGATGTCGATGGGGAAAGGACATAGGCAGCATTTTCTTAACGATGTACCGAAACTATGGTTGACGCATAGCGATACAATTGCAATTCGGATTCATGCGGTTGTCCATAATGAGTGTACTATGACAAGAATAGCATCAGAGTTCAATGACGTGTTGGCGCGCTGTTATCTGGATTGGTTGATTGAACTTGGGGCCGATGAAGCGATTTCCGAAGAACCGATCAATTTTTACGTGTTGTCACGTGAAAAATCAAATCAAGCGATGTCATCGAGGCTTGGTTCGAGCATTACGTCAAAGATTTCAAACACAGGGACAGCGTCTGCGCCTATCGATCCGATAGAGGTTGCAGCAACTCTTGCACAAGATGCGCAGGACATGACGGCTCTCCAGTCCGCGATCGCAACGTTTAATCATTATCCGGATCGACAGGGTGCACGGAACCTTGTGTTTGCCGACGGTATCATTGGTGCACATATTATGATCATTGGTGACGTTCCGAGTCGTGAAGACGATGATGCTGGAAAGTCGTTTTCTGGTGCGGCGGGCGAACTTCTTGATAACATGTTGAAGTCTATTGGATTGAGCCGATCCGAAACGGTCTACATGACGAACCTGATGCCTTGGCGACCGCCAAATCGACCGTTACGTGATGAGGAGATTTCGCTATTCAAGCCGTTCCTGTTGCGGCATATTGAACTTGCTAATCCTGAAATCCTTGTTGTGATGGGAAGGGCTGGATTAAAGGCGATTTTTGGTCAACAGGCGCGTTCGGTGCATCGCGGGCAATGGCATCAGGCTCTGAATAAACAGGTGCTACTTATGGATCATCCTGCTTTGCTTCTGAGTGAGCCGCTTCGGAAACGCGACGCTTGGACGGATCTGTTGTCTCTCAAGTCCGTATTGGATTGCGGTCTGAATTGAATGGAATGTTTGTTTAGCTGTGATTAAATTATGGGAGATGCGATCATTGTTATTACAATGTGCACCGGAAAGAAAGAAAATGCTGGGTACCAGAATAGGAGGTTGATCCTTGGTGATCAATGGCGTGTTACTGTTGAATCGACCCACTCGGGTGCATTAATCACCTATTTTTTAGGACGTGCAGTTGGTCAAGTGATGAACATGTGCACTCTGGAACGGTGTATCGGGTGATAGGGTGCATTTCAGACACCGTCGAGTTGAAAACAGCGACAAGGGATTCAGCTTTGGTTTCGAATGAGTTCCGTTGATGTCAACTCTTGATTTAGGCTCTGAATTTGTCCCCGTTCGTATCGCGGTGCTTACGGTCTCCGATAGCCGAGATTTCTCAGATGATCGTTCGGGTCGTCTACTTGTTGAGAGAATCGTCGCTGCGGACCATATTGTTGCCGACCGTAAAATCATTGAAGATGATCGTAGTCATATCGCTGCTCAATTGAAGCTCTGGATTGATGCTGAAAATGTGGATGTCATTATTTCGACCGGTGGAACCGGCTTGACCGGGCGGGATGTCACGGTTGAAGCGCATCGTGATGTATATGAAAAAGAAATCGATGCATTTGCGGCAGTATTTGCAGTGATTTCAATGCAAAAGATCGGTACCAGTGCCGTACAGTCGCGGGCAACAGCGGGAGTTGCACGAGGGACCTATTTGTTCGCTCTTCCGGGTAGTCCCGGCGCGTGCGCTGATGCGTGGGATAACATATTGAAGATGCAGTTGGATTATCGTCATCGGCCATGTAATTTTGTTGAGATAATGCCGAGACTTGCAGAAACCAAGCGCCGTAAGTGATTGCGTCATGAGAGTAACGTTATTGTGGTTTGGTTCTTGATCAAGTTCGGTTACCTTTAACATACCGGCAAGTATTTATTGAGGTAAAATGCGTTTCTTGCGGCAAAGTTTGACAGGTGTGTTTCTGACAGCGTTGACGTTCGGCTTGTTGGTCCTCGCGGGTAATATGATTAGATCAGCTGTGGAACAGAGATTGGACAGTAACTCTGTCGCACCACCAGCACGCGAGCGGATTTTCGCCGTGAACGTGATACGTGCGAATGCCGGTGCTGAAATACCGCAACTTGAGGCTTTCGGTGAAGTTCAGAGTCGTCGCACCCTTGAGCTACGGGCTGCGGCGGGAGGGCGCATAATTGAATTGGCCTCAGAGTTTACGGAAGGCGGCGTGGTGCGCTCTGGACAATTGCTCTTTCGTGTGGATCCCGCAGAGCGTCAAGCGCAACTTGACCGGGACCGTAGCAACTTACTGGATGCTCAGGCGGAGGTAAGAGATGCGAAGCGGTCGTTGATACTTGCACGCGATGAACTCGTGGCGGCCGAGACTCAGGCTGCGGTAAGGGAGCGAACCCTGCGTCGACAAGAAGACTTGCAAAGGCGCGATGTTGGTAGTGCCGCTGCTGTTGAAAGTGCCGAACTCGCATTGGCCCAGGCACGGCAATCGGTGCTGTCTCGGCACATTTCTGTTTCTCAACGTGAAGCGCGTATTGATCAAGCCGCAACAAAGTTGAACCGTGCTCAAATATTGCTATCGGAATCAGAGCGTGATCTCGCGGATACACAGGCGTTCGCAGCATTTGATGGCACGCTCAATAATGTAAAGTTGGTTGAAGGCCGATTGGTTTCACCGAACGAGAAGTTGGCCGAATTGATTGATCCAAATGAATTGGAGGTCGCTTTCCGTGTTTCAACACGTCAATATGTGCGTCTTCTGGATGATGATGGCGCATTGATTCCGGCACAGGTGAATGTCACTTTGGATGGTGCCGGTGCCGAACTGACAACCTCGGGTACAGTTAGCCGAGATAGCGTGGGGGTGGGGGCTGTACGGACGGGACGCCTTCTTTATGCGTCATTAATTAACACTCGAGGTTTTAAACCGGGAGATTTTGTGACGGTGTCGGTCAGGGAACCCGTCGTAGAAAATGTTGTGAGACTCCCGGCATCCGCTTACGACTCAAATGGCACCGTTCTGGTTGTGGATGATACTGACAGATTGGAGTCACTCATAGTCGATCTGGTCCGAAGGCAAAGAGATTCGGTTCTTGTCCGAGCGGATGGATTAGCCGGGCGCGACGTTGTCCAGGCGCGTACACCTCTTTTGGGTGCGGGCATTCGCGTCAAACCAATCCGACCGGGACCGCAAGCGGAGGAAGTGCCGACAATGCTTGAGTTGGGAGAGGAGCGGCGGGCTCGGCTGGTTGCGTTTGTCGAAGGCAATGCTCGTATACCGGCCGAGGCAAAGGCTCGCATTCTGAATCAACTCGCAAACGAAAGAGTGTCGCGGCAAATGGTTGAACGTCTCGAATCCCGTATGGGTGGCTGACGGCATGGTCCGTATGCGTTCAAAAGACGGTAACGGAGTTCTTTCTTACTTTACTCGTCATGCGACGGCGGCCAATCTTCTTTTGATCGTTCTGTTGACTCTTGGTTTAATTGCTATGCCCAATATGAGGGCACAGTTTTTTCCTGATGTTGTCGTCGAGAACGTCCGCATTGATCTGAAATGGGAAGGGGCCGGCCCTGAAGATATTGACGAGGCTGTTGTTCAGGCTTTAGAGCCTGCACTGCTCGTAGTTGATGGAGTGGAGACATCCAGCTCTCTCTCAAGAGAGGGTCGAGCTACGATAACTCTTGATTTCGAGCCGGGATGGGACTTGGCTCAAGCGACGGAAGATGTGCAATCGGCTGTCGATTCGATTTCAAATTTACCCGAAGAGGTTGAAACACCAAAGGTCATACGGGGTGCTTGGCGGGACCGCGTAACTGATGTGGTCATTTCTGGTCCTGTTGAGTCCAGCCAATTGGCGTTGCTTGCCGATGAACTTGTTGCCCGGCTCTTTGTCGAGGGTGTCACAAAGACGACCATTCGTGGCGTTGCCGCTCCTGAAACTGTTGTGGAGGTGCCTTCGGCGCGTCTGGTCGAGCACGATGTTACGATTGCACAAATTGCATCGGCCATTGCCGAAGAAGTCGATGCGGATCCGGCGGGTGATGTTGATGGTGCAAATGCACGGGTGCGCACCGGTATTGAAAAGAGGACACCGGAAGATATTGCGAGCATTGTTTTGCGCTCAAACCCAGATGGGTCGAAACTGACTATTGCCGATATTGGCCAGGTACTGGTGGGCGGAACGGATCGTGAACGCGCTTATTTCGTGGGGGAATTTCCGGCTGTTTCCATTCGCGTTGATAGAGGCAACGGTGGGGACGCCATCGGTATCCAGCAGATTGTTGAGTCGCTTGCGGAAGATATGCAGCTTAGTCTGCCGCAAGGCGTTACGATTGAGTTGATCCGTACACGAGCCGAAGCGATCACCGGTCGCTTAAATTTGCTTCTTGATAATGGTTTGATGGGTCTCGGCTTAGTGCTCGCTTTGCTGTTCTTATTCTTGAATGCGCGAACAGCGTTTTGGGTGGCAGCCGGTATTCCGGTGGCGATGTTTGCGGCCATCGCAATGATGTACGCAGCGGGGATTACCATTAATATGGTGTCACTATTCGGCCTTATTATCACGTTGGGTATTGTTGTTGATGATGCGATTGTTGTCGGTGAACATGCCGATTATCGATTTCGAAAATTTGGCGAGGATCCCTATCAAGCGGCGGAGCGTGCGGCGCGTCGGATGGCGTTGCCGGTATTTGCCGCAACGTTGACCACTATCATTGCCTTTTTTGGTCTCGTAAGCATTGGTGGACGTTTTGGAGACTTAATCCGTGATATCCCATTGACGGTCATCGTTGTATTGGCGGCCTCCTTGGTCGAGTGTTTTTTGATCTTGCCGCATCATATGGCACGATCCCTGATAAGAGCTGAAAAAATTGCTTGGTATGATGTGCCGTCTCATGTCGTGAATCTTGGATTTAATTGGTTTCGCGATACAATCTTTCGACCTTTGCTCAAGTGGATACTTTGGGCGCGTTATGTGGTGCTTGCCGGCGCTGTTCTTGTTTTGGCCACGCAGCTTTCGGTCTTTATTCGAGGCGATATCCAATGGCGATTTTTTAACGCGCCGGAGCGTGGTTCGATAACGGGTAATTTTGCCATGACCGAAGGGGCTTCGCGATCGGAGTCCCTTCAAATGATGCGTGAATTGCAGCGTGCAACGGAGGAACTAGCCGCAGAGTACGAACAGCGACACGGGATCAATCCGTTAGTCTATGTAATGGCTGAAGTTGGAGGCAATGCAGGTCGTGGACTAAGTGGGATCGAAGCAAAGGATAAGGATCTTCTCGGTGGCATTTCGATCGAGTTAATTGACGCTGATTTACGACCGTATTCCAGTTTCGCTTTTGTGGGAGAGTTGCAGGACCGTGTGCAACGGCACCCTCTCTTGGAGATCATGAGTTTCCGTGGATGGCGCTCCGGCCCATCAGCGGATGCTTTGGATATACAATTCTATAACGCGGAAGTTGACGTTTTAAAATCTGCGAGTCTCGATCTGCAGACGGCTTTGGAGCGATTTTCTGAAGTCTCTGCATTGCAGGATAACTTGGTGTATGACAAAGAGGAGTTGATCCTGGATCTGACAGCGCAAGGACAGGCCTTGGGGTTCACAATCGATACGTTAGGTCGGGCTCTGAGAGCACGATTGAATGGAGTTGAGGCCGCAACCTATCCTGATGGTTTGCGTACCGCGACAATCCGTGTCGAACTTCCTGCCGGAGAATTAACTGCCGATTTTCTTGAGCGGACTCAAATGCGTACGCCCTCAGGAAGTTATGTTCCGCTCGCAGACCTGGTGACGGTTGAGAGTCGCATTGGTTTTACAACCGTGCGCCGTGAGAACGGTGTTCGTTTGATTTCAGTAACGGGTGATATTTCTGAAGATGATCCGGCCCGGGCCGAAGAAATTATGCAAATCCTGCAAAACGACATCCTTCCCACGATTGCGACAGAGCGGCAAGTCGAATGGAGATTGTCGGGGTTGAGCGAACAGGAAGATACCTTCTTGTCTGACGCGTTAACGGGTTTGATTTTATGCTTGACGGGAATTTACCTTGTACTGGCGTGGGTGTTTTCCAGCTGGCTCCGACCCGTTGTCATTATGGCTATCATTCCTTTTGGACTTGTCGGCACGATCTATGGACATGGGCAATGGGATGTGCCGCTCAGCATGTTCACTGTCGTAGGTTTGCTTGGAATGATTGGAATCATCATTAATGATTCAATCGTGTTAATTAACGCGATTGATCGTTATGCGGAGGAACGTGGACTCATTCCGTCAATAATTGATGCGACAACCGACCGGCTGAGACCTGTACTGCTGACAACACTTACGACGGTACTTGGACTCATGCCATTGCTCTTTGAAACGTCTCAGCAGGCGTTGTTTTTAAAGCCTACAATCATAACGCTCGTTTACGGCCTCGGTTTTGGGATGTTTCTTGTTCTTTTGATTGTCCCATCG
Organism: Aestuariivita sp.; assembly: GCA_026710045.1. Taxonomy (GTDB): domain Bacteria; phylum Pseudomonadota; class Alphaproteobacteria; order Rhodobacterales; family Rhodobacteraceae; genus JAPORY01. The sequence goes on from JAPORU010000041.1 coordinate 19,405, forward strand.
CTTTTAGCTGTTCAGGCGGATATAGGGCGCCAGATCGCTGTCATGAAGAGAGCCGTTTTTGGACCCAGTCGTATTGCAAGCGGTGTTACCATGTTGGCCTTGTTACTTACACTTATGTTGTTCGTGATGACGATGGGAGTTACGCTGATATCGGGTTCGATGCCCCACACCCTGGAGGATCTTCTATCAATTCTGGGTTTGAGACCAACGGAATGGGGGGCTTTTGTGGTGTTTCTTCTCGGAAGTTTTTTGGTTGTCGTGATTTTGATGATTTTATCATTAATGGCGTCCTTGATCTTGTCAATGCGTCTCCAAGACAAGAAGATATTGCCGTCGTAGGTCTTGCGATTATCAACCAACGTCTGTCATCTTATGCAGGTATGGTAACAGTTACTGTGCGCCACAGCCATTGATTTCGATGGCGTGGTTATCTCCGATGATCGTGATCCGGATTTTTGAGCGATCCACAGCAAAATTGACTAAGCGTTCGTGCATGAAGATGGATGATGCAATCAGCGTTTCGTCACGATGTTCCGTTGTTGTGTCGAATGACCAGATGTGCGGATAATTCGGTTCAATGACAGCGAGCGTTTCGGGATCTGTGCCAGGGATATGTATTTCGGTTGTTACCTTAAGGCCACGTTTCAATGGCGTAAACTGGCATATCACGTCTTCAATGTTAGCCTCTGAAGCACTCAAGGGTCGCTTGGCATACGCGGCCGCTACGGCTGGATGTGCCGGGCGGTCCGGATCAAGTGAATAATCGAATGCAAATGTTGCCGGAATGCAGATGTTCTTGCATACTCCAATACCAATCTCTCCTTTGAGACGTATAGGCACCTCTGGATCAACGGGCAAAAAGTCAATGGGAAGCACCAATTCATCTTCGTAACCATAAAATCTTAAGTCGTTTTCATAAAATATCTGGGGTGATGGCCATATGATGTTTTGAGTCTTCAGATTGGTCGATTTGCTAAAGTCAATATGAGGCGGCAAGCCGGCTTCACCGGGTGTCCGCCAATACGTTTTCCAACCTGTTGCCAGATCAATGCGAAAACCTGCGCGGAACGTTTTGGGTGATGGTGAGCCCCCGTCGAGTATATCAAAGTCAATGATGTCCTGAAGAGAGGTTTGTGCCGATTCAACACGGGCACTTCCAAGAAAGAGAAGTGTGATGGGGATGAGGACAATGAATTTCGACCAATGCATCAAACATACATATCGAATAGTGGCTTAAAGCGAAATCACGTTTTGGTTAAGTGGTCATTCTGTCGAGGCTTATGTATTGGACGAGGGTCTTGATTTACCGAGATCTTCGACCGATGTGACGTCTGGCTGGTTTCGTGTGTCGAACGTGTGATAATTCGGGATTGGAAGAGAAAAGACAGGAATGGTGTGGAAATCTTCGATTTTGAGCCTATTTTGTGCTGCTGTTCCAATTCTAAATTGAAGCTTGGTAATTTAAGGTCTTGATTCAGGACCAAATGCGGTATCTTTTGGAAGTGACACAATCATCAATATTGCTTGTTTCAAAGGTATAAGGTGATGGAACTCACAGGTCAGCTCTTGATAGCGATGCCAGACATGAACGATCCGCGATTCGCCCGATCTGTTATTTTCCTATGCTCATACTCATCGGATGCTGCAATGGGATTAATTGTCAATAAGCCCGCCGGTGAAACGTATTTTTCTCATTTGCTGCAGCAACTTGACATTGAGATTGAATCGACGGTTGTTGACCAAGCTCAAGTCTATTTTGGCGGGCCCGTTGACTCTGGACGTGGGATGGTCCTGCACAGTCGCGATTACGACAATGCAAAGCAGACAATCAAGGTTGGGGATGAGTATTCCCTGACGGCTTCATTTGATGTTTTGAAGGATTTGGCAATGGGTCGGGGACCAGAAAAGTGGTTGGTGGTTCTGGGTTATGCGGGATGGGGAAAAGGCCAGTTGGACAAAGAGTTGGTCCGAAATGATTGGTTGGTCGCTGATGCGTCAACGGACTTGGTTTTTGATTTAGATGATCACACCAAGTGGGCGGAAGCGATGAAGACAATTGGAATCGATCCATTGATGTTGTCGGCAAGTGCGGGTCGTGCTTAGGTTGAGTGCGCGGTTTTATGTGCGGATGCGCGACGCAAGCGATCATTTATCGCGTATCCAATACCTTTGGATGGGATTGGTGCGACTGCGATTGGTCGACTTTGTACGTCGAGCCTATGGAGGTAGGAAAAGAGGTTTGCGGCAGCTTCTGTTAAGTCTCCGCTTGGTGAGAGATTTAAGTCCCCGGAAATCTCTCCAAAACCCAGATGATTTTCATCCTGTTCGGGATATCGAACATCAAGTCGCATGATTGATCTTGGTGCGTAATGAAGGGGAAGTTGACCTGGGGCGGAGATTTCGACCTCGTCTGTCACTCGTTTGAGCGGTAATCTTAGGAGACTCTCCACGTTTTCCTGTGTGATGTGACCGGGTCTCAGTAAGTCGATGTGATTATTCATGCTTCGAATAATGGTGGATTCGAGCCCAATTTGACACGGGCCGCTATCGATAATCGCCTTAATCTGGCCGTTTAATTCTTGGAGGACATGTTTGGCGGTCGTTGGGCTTATTCGGCTTGACGGATTGGCCGATGGCGCAGCAATTGGACCATCAAAGGCTGTAATCAATGTCTGTGCAACCGGATGCGATGGAACACGTATTCCGACGGTCGGTAAACCTGCTGTTACGAGGCCACTTAAGTTATGGGTGTATTGAAGAGGTAGAACGAGCGTCAACGGACCAGGCCAATAGTGTTGAGCTAATCGTTCAGCTGTCTCATCGAATACAGCGTATCTCTTCGCGTCGGCAATAGAGGCTACGTGCACGATTAGAGGATTGAATTCCGGTCGATCCTTTACGTTGTAGATTGCTGCAACGGCCTTGTCCGCGCGTGCATCGGCACCGAGACCATAGACGGTTTCAGTGGGAAATGCGACAAGTTCCTGTTGGTGCAGCAGATTGACTGCTCGCGTGATGTCGTGACACGAGATTCCGAGGATATGTGTTCTGTTGTCATTCATTACGCTTTCAGGAGGTGGTAAGCGAATTTTGGGGCGTGTGAGTGAAAGCAGTTCCGATTCCGATGGCCATGATATGTAATGTCATTTGTCATAATTCGATGCGTTCCGAGTTGCTTTGATCGACGTTCTTGCCGTAAATATGAAACGTGATTGATGATTGACCGGGGTTTCTTTTCAAGAGAATGTCGCGCAGTTCGCGCACTTTAGCTGTAGACGAAAAATCAGGGGTTATGTTGCATATAAGAGCGAGAATGACAGAGCAAGAGTATAGTGTAGGTGGAATATTTGGAAGTTTTTTGGGATTGAGCGAAGCATTTTTTAACCCGGTGAGTGAAACCCCAGGTTAAACGGTATGTGGTATTCATGAAAGGATGTCGTGTCCATCTGGCTACGGAGTCAATATCTGCGTGATGCGCCTCTGAACGTGTTCAACGATAGAACGTTGAAAATTACATCAGTTTATTGATCCGTTCTACAGAGTATTTGACAGACTTATGAGGAGTAAAATTGACTGCAAAGTCGCAACGTCGAGCAGGGAATTGAGGTAGATTGGCGTAGGGAGTCCGAATACGTTGTCACTCTACCTCTTAGGTTGATCTACTTATCGATACTTGACATTGAAACGCCACCAAGCATGCGCACGATATGGCCGGGAACTTGCTGTTGAGATTACTGGCTATGATACCCTTGTTTTCGATGTGTAGGACTATATTGCCGAACTCCAGCAGAGACATCGTAAGGGCAATTGAAATATCTGCCGGCCGTTGTCAAGCAATGGATTCGGCGAGAGCCTAATGTAGAGCCGAAGAACAGATACCATGAGTATGGATGACAACATGGTCACGCTGGCTCTCAATTAAGGAGGATCGCAACATGGAGTATCAGTGTGCTGCACGGGTCGACCCGGGCTGGGTCAGGTCTTTATCGTGCTGTCATCAAGTACCTCCTGAAATGGATGCACGAAACAGTTTGGATTCGGGTACTGAATATGTCCCTTTTGGAAGGAAAAGGGATAAGCGGAATTCGTCCAACCAGTTCATCTGTTTTTGCGGAATTTACAGGAGTGTTGGTGTTTAATGTGTACCGCGGTCGCCACAATATGTTAATTGCCATATCCGAGTAAGCGCGCACATTTAGGAACAGTATGGGTTACAAGAGTTCATCGTGAAGGAGCTTGTCGATCAATGACCAGATTTCCAGTTTATTTCGGTCGGAGCGTAGACAACATTCATGTTTCCGATGATGTATTGAAAAGGTGATAAACATATGACATCGAAAGTGAAGGTCGTAGATCGCTCAATAGGTCGCATTGTGTCGGTTCCCCGAGCGGATATTATGAATATATCGGGGTTTGTGCGTGCTTTTGGATTCATAGCGGTTCTTTTGATTTTTGTGGCTCGACCGAGTGTCGCGGAAAACCTTAGCGTGGCTTGTATGGAATTCGCCGATCAGCCGCTCAAGGTGGGATTTTATGCGTTGTTTGCGCCGATCAGCTATAGCAAGTTGTCAGATGTGAATGCGCCAGAGTTTCAGCAACATATGGGATATGAGGCAGATTTGCTTTCGGCTTTCGAAGAAATGAGAAATCCGGTACTGTCGTTGAAGCGACATCCGATATCGGAATGGTCGGATATATGGTTACGTGCTGCAACGCCACAGTTTGATATCGTTGGAGGTGGAATCACCATATTGGAGTCTCGTACGCGTAACGCGGATGGGCAGAAAATGATCGGATTCACGTCAGGCCATGTGGCATTTCGACAGTCATTGCTTGTGAGAGAGGGCGATGCAGATCGTTTTGCATCTTATCAGGATTTACGCGAAACTACCCGTGTAGGCGTCATTAAATCGACAACGGGTGAGGTCCGACTATTGGAAATCGTTGGTCTGATTGACGATGAAGGCCATCTTGCTCCGCAAACTTTGATTGAGACTGGTGTTGGGTCGGTTTTGGCCGATGGCACGGATAAATTCAAAATATCGGCTGCGTCAAGTTCGCCAAATCTGACAGATCGACGCCGTCTTGTTCCACCCATAGAGACAATGCCACAAGTGATATATCTCGGCGAGACAGAAGGTGAAGATGAATTGCTGTCGGCCTTGGAGGTGGGCAATATTGATGCTGTAGCGCGTGGTGAAATCGGGAATCGCGATGCAGCCCAGAAATTTGGATTTCACGTATCTGCGATCGACTCCCAGGCCGAATATGGAGGTTTCGCTGTTGATTTTGAGAATATTACTCTGCTCAAATGTGTTGATGAGCGTATAAATTGGCTGACAGATCACGGTCAAATTGGTTATGGTGATTGGCTGGTCGAGCCAACAATTTTTTCGAGGCGCGCTAATTTATGGAATCGTCAGTAGGGCCTCGATTATTCGGACTCTCAAGATGCCGATTTAGCTGATGCATGTTTGGGTCAAGGTCTGTCGGTGCGAAGAATGGGTTTGACTATCATACATACTTAATCCATTCGGTCGATGCACGCTTAGTGTGCTAATGGGTTTGGCCTTGTAAGTGTATGGTTTGACGTGATTTTTGGCGTGATGAGGTTTGGTCCGAGTTTTGGAAAATACTGACATGAATTTGATGAAAAGACACAATCCACCGAAGGTTATCAATTATCCATGGCAGGAACCTCCCGCTTTGGGATTTGTTATTGAAGTGGCGGACGGTGTGTTGTGGAGTCGCTTGCCCCTTCCTATGAAACTGGATCATGTTAATGTTTTTGTCCTTGATGACGGCGGTAGCTGGACAATTGTTGATACGGGGCTTGATTCTACTTTAACACGCGATGTCTGGATGACTCTATTGGAAGGACCGTTGAAGGGGAAAGCCGTAACGCGGGTGGTTGTGACGCACCATCACCCCGATCATATTGGTTTAGCGGGCTGGTTTCAGAAGGAATACGACGTTGAGTTCGTAACGACGCGTACTGCTTGGCTTTTTGCGCGTATGTTGACGCTGGACGAGCAAGATACGATGCTGGATGAGACGGCTGCCTTCTATGTGCGTGGCGGGATGTCTGCTGAAATTCTAGAGGAGAGGAAATGTGAACGGCCATTTAATTTTACCGATGTCGTAGCACCCATGCCATTGGGTTTTACACGAATTAAACAAGGCGATGTTTTTCGAATGGGCGGTCGGGACTGGGACGTTCATATTGGTCACGGTCATGCACCTGAACACGCAACGTTTTGGAGCAGAAACGATAATCTTGTATTAACAGGAGATCAGGTGTTGGCATCGATTAGCCCCAATATTGGTGTCTATGCAACCGAACCGATGGCTGACCCTGTGGATGACTGGATGAAGACCTGCCGTCAACTGATGACCTTAGCAAAGGACGATCATATGATCTTGGCTGGGCACAAGCTGCCCTTTGTCGGACTGTCACTTCGAATGAGGCAGTTACTCGACAATCATTCCGAAGCCCTCCTCCGGTTAAGGGAATTCTTGACCGCGCCTAAAACAGCGGCCGAGTGTTTTTTTCCTCTGTTTAAACGTACGATTGGTAAAGATGAATATGGTTTGGCGCTTGTTGAGGCGATCGCTCACATGAATCACTTGTTCTTGTCGGGACACGTGACTCGTTCGCGGCGCGCGGACGGAGCATGGTTATATGAACGGGTCGAGATGTAATGGCTTGATGTAGATCTGGATTTTGCAACAAGGAAATGTTGAACCATGCCGGAGTTTGCTCAATGGACAATGGTATCGAATGCGGATGATTGTAGAGTAATTTTCCTCTGGAATTCTGCGTGATTGTCGTGATATTTTGACCTTCATAGTTATGATATCAGAATTGATCGCGTTTTGTATGAAGGAAGTGACATGAGCCAGTTGGATAACGGTGAGATTGATATTTCACACCAGAAAAAGACGTTTGCAGGTTTCTTATCGTGGTCAAAATGGGTGGTTATTGTCGTCTTTTTGCTCTTGATATGGATGGCAATTTTCATTTCATAAACATGGAGTTCTTATACGGCAGATCGTGCCCATATGATCTCCAGTGGTTTTTATGGAGTCTATGAAGCAAGACTGGTTATCATCCAAGCTTCCCGTCCGGGCTTGCTTAAAGGTTAATGGGCAGCACGTGTGCGGCGTCCTCTCTTTTCGATATTGATCTTGTCGAAGGAAATTGGAAAAGACCCCACTCGGTACTGTTTACATTGAGAAAAGATGATTACCTTATTGTTCTATGCGAAACCCGTTCTCTTTTGTTGGTTAGCCAAGTGATCGTCAACTGGGTGGCGATCGGTGTTGATGGCGTATTTGGGTCTGTTTGCATTGTGATTGTGGAGGTTCGGAGGTGGATGTGTGTCTTTGTATGGTAGCCAACCAATCTGCAAAGACGTCCATCATTCGCAATGTAGAAGAAGATTGAGCGACTTGGCTGTTTCTCGATGAACTTAATTTCAGACCTGTCGATGGAATCGTAATATGCCGGACCTTCGCTCGGTCGGATATGTCATTGGACTTCTCGTGACAGTGCTTGGGTTCACGATGCTGATACCAATGGTTTTCGATTTAATTGACGGGACTTACAATTGGGCCTCGTTTGCGGCCAGTGCCTTGATCTCGATCCTTGTTGGTATGACACTTGCCATCAGTTGTGCGAATTCAGTCCGCAGTGGCCTTAGCATTCAACAGACGTTTCTTTTGACCAGTTCTGTCTGGCTTGTGTTGCCGGTTTTTGGGGCCTTACCATTTTTCTTTGGCGAGACTGGGCTCCGTGTCGTGGATGCTTTCTTTGAGGCGATGTCCGGGATGACCACTACAGGAGCAACGGTACTAGTCGAAATTGAGGAGTTGTCTCGTGGAATTCAACTTTGGCGTGGGTTGTTGCAATGGTTGGGTGGAATTGGAATCATCGTTGTCGCTATGGCATTTCTTCCTGAATTGCGTGTTGGAGGTATGCAGATTTTTCGGTCAGAAGGATTTGACACATTCGGAAAAATTCTTCCGCGGGCCGGCGAAATCGCGCAGCGCATTTCAGTAATTTATCTTGCACTCACTGTGATGTGTGCCCTTGCTTATTTCGCCACAGGTATGAGTGGATTTGATGCAGTTGTACATTCCATGACAACGATTTCGACGGGCGGATTTTCAAATTATGATCTCTCTTTCGCGGCGTTTGGAACCTTGACGGAGTATTTCGCGGTTCTGTTTATGATGCTGGCCGCCTTGCCGTTTGTGCGTTTCGTTCAATTGATGTCCGGGAGTGCAAAGCCGTTATTGTGCGATAGTCAAATTCGGTCATTTTTCGTGACGGCCTTGACTTTGGTCGTATGCCTTGCCGTTTGGAAGATGACGACAATGGGCATGACCGGAGAAGAGGTATTTCGCAAATCACTCTTTAACACGGTTTCTCTTCTAACCGGAACGGGTTACGTGAGCGGAAACTATATGGAGTGGGGAGGATTCGCCATTACGCTATTATTTGCAGCTGGGCTTATTGGCGGATGCGCAGGGTCGACATCCTGCTCCATCAAGATATTCCGATATCAGTTGCTCTTTGAGTCTGTCAAGGTGCAGTTACGGCGGATAAGGACCCCGCACGGAATTTTTACACCGCAATATGATGGACGTGCTGTAAGCGACGATGTTCTCAACTCCGTCATGTCTTTCTTCGTATTTTTTTTTGCAACACTTGGCGTTGTATCCGTTGCCCTTGGGTTGACGGGACTTGATTTTACAACATCTGTTTCTGGTGCGGCAGCCGCTTTGGGGAATATTGGACCGGGTATGGGAGATCATATCGGTCCCTCTGGAAACTTTTCAGGCCTGAATGATTTGGCCAAATGGATACTGTCATTCTCGATGTTCATTGGAAGACTTGAATTGCTTGCCGTCTTTGCCATTTTCACGTTGCGTTTTTGGCGGTCCTGAACGGTGCTCTGCGGATGTATGCAATAGGAACTCTTATTCCTCTCGAGTCCGCAATCAAGATACTCCTAATTCAACGTCTCTTTCTCTCTTGTGGTTATTGTTCATTGAACAATACAAACGTTCCGATTTCGAATGGTTCTGTCACTTTGTCATCGTCCGGCTGATTTATGAGCCGATCACCATTTCCGATTTTCCCAAGAGGGAAATGTTCACCAATCGGATGGATAATTGTGTCCATTTTCCGCCTTACTTTGAAGCATTACTTCATTGGAATTTCTGCTTGCTCGAGCATGTTTTGTAGCAAACCCCAAAAGAAGTCCTCACCGGGATATCCTTCGATGCGATTAATTTCCAGCCCATTGTTTACAAGAATGAATGTTGGGGTGAAACGTATTGTTTGCTTAAATTGAATGTCGGGAATTTCGCCATAAAGGTTAAATCGAAGCAGGGGAGCAGCTCGACCTTCGGGTGTTTTGGGGTAAATTTCGGCAATGTCTTGATCCCAACGTTCGCACCAAACGCAACCAATTTCTTCGGCAACCAGCAAGAAAGGCTCTGCATGTACGGAAATTGCGTTCCATACCAGTATAATGCTCAATACAAGAGTAGGGCGCTTCATTTTGCTGTCATGCTTAGTTTGAGAATGGTATTTCGATGACGTTAAGTTGCAACATAACTTGGACTTTGAACAAGTCAATTTTGAATTGTTGTCACGATAGGTCCCTTAAGTTAAATGATGGATATTAAACAGAATTATACTGCGTATAGAAAATGTGCTGGATGGAAATTTCAAACAGTGTCTTGAGCCATCTATTAATTTTGGTCATGTCGCATATATCCCAGAAGGTCTGATCGAGTGTTTGACATCACGTTTGTGGGAGCATTGTCAGCCGGATTGCTTTCATTTTTGTCTCCTTGCATATTGCCAATTGTACCATTTTACCTGAGCTATCTCGCCGGGGTTGGTATGAATCAAATTGCTGCGGAATCAACTGTATCCGCTGTCGTCCGATGGCGCGCGTTTTGTGCTGCTTGTCTGTTTGCCTTTGGTGTGACAACGGTCTTCGTTGGGCTTGGCGCAACCGCGACAGTCTTTGGGCAGTTATTGCGCGACTATTTTGATGTGCTACGTTGGTTGGCCGCTGCGGTTATACTTGTTATGGGGTTGCATTTTCTGGGTATTATAAGGTTGGGTATCCTCCATAGACAATTCCGAACGGATGCAGGCGAAACATCCAATCTTAGTCTTGCTGGCGCATTTGTTATTGGACTCGCCTTTGCGTTTGGGTGGACGCCCTGTGTTGGTCCCGTGCTCGCGGCCATTCTGGTTGTCGCTGCGGGTCAAGACAGTGCAGGACACGGGGCGACACTTTTGTTCTTATATGGAATGGGTATGACGTTACCCTTCATTTTGGCCGCCTTGTTTATTGCTCCGTTTATGCGGTTTATTGCAAAGTTTCGTAAGCATTTGAGTGCGGTAGAAAAATCGATGGGACTCATGTTAATTCTTTTCGCTGTGCTCATCGCTACAAATTCAGTAAACTATATTGCGCAGTGGATGTTGGAAACTTTTCCAATCTTTATGGCCATTGGTTAGGTATGGAGAACGCCATGAAACAGGTATTCATGATTGTACTGGCTGCTTGTTTCGCGACGAGTGTTCCAGCAGTAGAACTAGGAGATGATGGTTTACACAAGGCACACTGGATTCGCGACACGTTTAAAGATCTTCCTGAAGATCTTGCAGAAGCACAAAGTGAGGAGAAGAGACTGCTCATTTTGTTTGAACAGCGCGGCTGTGTATACTGTACGAAAATGCATGAAGAGGTGTTTTCAGAACCAGAAGTGATGGCCATGTTGGAGAACCATTATTTTGTGGTACAACTTAATTTGCATGGAGATATTGAAGTTACAGATTTCGACGGTGAAACCTTGAGTGAAAAAGATATGGCTCGGAAATGGGGAATTCTGTTTACACCCACCTTGATGTATATTGCGGAAGAGGTTGAAACAGACGTTACGGCTCCTCAGGCGTCTGTTGCTATGATGCCGGGCGCTTTTGCCAAAGGGACGACACTAGATCTCATGACATGGGTAAAGGAAAAGCGTTACCTACTCGATGGAGAAGAAGATTTTCAGCGTTATCACGCACGTCGTATTCAAGAACGAAACGATGGACGAACCGATTAGATAGAACTTTGTAACGTTGGAAAGCCATCAAAATCTTTGTAATGGGGCGCCCGAAGTTAAGCAGGAATATCTTTTTCCAGTACTTCACGCAGCCGCGATAGTTGAGATGAACAGAGTTCTGTGACTCAAGTGCATTTGATGCACTATGGCCCCAGGCGGTACCGCATGGCGCGGACATACAATCTTCTTCTTGCGGGAGATGGTCGGTTATCGTCGGGTCCACTGCGGGGATTCTATCGTTCGTTCGTGGTTGGTGCATGCGCCCCCGACAGGATGCCGGTATAATGAATTTCCACGTGTCAATCTGTAAAGCGTACTGGACGACGAGCGAGCGAGCGAGTTCGTCACAAGCGTTTATACGGCATCGTCAGAGACCGTGTCCCTCACGGGGACCTCGGAGCTGGTGTTGCGAGGACATACTGTGCTCGTATCTGCATCGCCTAGTATACCAACATCATTGTATTGATGGATAAAGGGATTTCAGTTTGATGCGGGCGTCGTCGGTTGTGAACCGCCAGTCGACGGGTTTCTTATCGGCGTTGCGCTGATCCTGCCATGCACGCACCTCCCGCGTCAATGTCTCCCGGTCGGGAATGCGTCGCGCGAGGCATTGCCGGGACAGGACATTGATCTCGATTTCGGCGATATTGAGCCAGGAGCCGTGTTTCGGCGTATAATGAATCGCGAAGCGATCCGCGATCCGCTTGGCCTCGGCCGGCGCGAAAGTGTCGGAGAGCGTTGAGAGCTTATGGGTGTTGAGATTATCCATGACGAGAACAAGGGTCTTGCCGGGGA
>JAPORU010000036.1 GCA_026710045.1 Aestuariivita sp.
ACAGACCGTCCTTCAGAAGATTTCAGCTTTTGTTGACAAATTCAAAGGTGTTGGCGGACACATCTGACGCGGTGATTTTGAAACGACTTCATAGAGCAGATGAACATCATCTATCTTAAGAAAGCAACACAGATCGGCACTGCACCATGACACAACGACTTTGGCTTATCCGTCTTGGAAAAGATGGTGAAAATGAAATGGCCGCTCTTGATACCGGCGATTGCGTGACCGACTGGGATGTTGACGATCTGAGCAATGCAACGGATCGGGACGCCATACATAAGATTGTCGAAGTGGCATATCCAAATCAGAAATCGGGGACATTGAAGCATTGGGCTGTTCAGTTGAACCAATTGCGGAACAATATCCAACAAGGTGATCTGATCGTCCTGCCTTTAAAGACACGACGCGAAATTGCCATTGGAGAAGTGTCGGGACCTTACAAACATGTTAAAGGCAAACATCCAACACGGTCCGTTAAATGGCTCAAACAGGATATTCCCCGCGAGGCTGTCAAACAGGATTTGCTCTATAGTCTCGGTGCATCTGGAACCATTTGCGAAATCCGGCGGAACAACGCTCTTGAACGTATTCAGTCTTTACTTGCAACTGGCAAGGATCCAGGAGACGGTACCAACATCAGTCTATCATCCGATTCAAACGATGACGAAACAATTTCGACAGACTCCATCATTGATCTCAAAGAGGTCACACGGGATCAAATTGAAAGAAAGATTGCATCGACGTTTACAGGGCACAGCTTTACAAAACTTGTCGCGGCAATTCTAAAAGCCCAGGGGTATGTTGTGCATGACTCTCCACCTGGACCGGATGCAGGCTATGATATTGTTGCGGGCCGGGGTGCTCTGGGGTTTGATCCACCGCGTCTTGTTGTACAAGTAAAATCCGGTGGGATCGTCGTGGATCATCCGACGCTGCAAAGCTTGAATGGATGTGTACAAGCCGCTGGAGCGGAGCATGGGCTTATCGTAAGTTGGTCTGGTTTCAAGTCAACCGTCACGAAAGAGACAAGCCAGCAGTACTTTCGCATACGGTTTTGGGATCGTAAGAAACTGCTTGAGGCACTGTTTAATGTCTATAATGATCTTCCGGAGGACATCCGCGCCGCGTTGCCCCTCCAACGAATTTGGGCCCTTGTTCCGGATAACAATGAAGGTACGGAATAACGAAAACGCTCATCTCTAAAACAGACAAGAGATTATAAATCGGAATGTGTGAAAATAAACGCGATCAAAACATTCTTTTTGCAGTGAATTATTGGCAAAAAATGTCAAAACAAGTCTTGTAACACAACAAATGACTTAATAAGAATTATTATTGATCAACCTTGTCAAATTTAAATTGGAAAACCAGTGCTGATTCAATTTAGCGTCAAGAACTTTCTTTCCTTCCGAGATCGTCAAACCTTAAGTCTCATGAGAGCTAAAGGGGATGAATTGATAACTCCAAACACCTTTGATGCGCCAGGGAGAATAAGTCTGCTCAGGTCTGCTGTGATATATGGACCAAATGCGGGTGGGAAGACCAATTTTTTGCTCGCATTGCAAACGATGCAAAGAATTGTTTTGGATTCGGCAACAGAATCCCGTGCCGGGGATAATCTACCTGTAAATCCGTTTCGACTGAGTTCCACAACTCGCAAACAACCTTGTGAATTCGAGGTAATTTTCATCGCTGATGATGTCCGTTATCAATACGGCTTTGCCACTATAACAGACCAAATAGTTGAAGAATGGTTACTAGCATTCCCAAAGGGCAGAACACAGCAATGGCTATTACGGCGATGGAATGAGACGAACAATCAATATGATTGGCACTTAGGAAACAGTCTAACAGGCGAGAAACGTCTCTGGAAAAAATCCACACGCAACAATGTTTTATTTCTCTCAACTGCCGTGCAACTCAACAGTGAACAGCTCAGGCCAGTCTATACATGGTTTAGAAAAACGTTGCGAATGGCAAATATGGAAGGTTGGTCTCCAAATTTTAGCGCTGCTCTGTGTGAAGAAGATAGACACAAGAAAATCCAGGTCATGGACTACCTTCGAGCGGCCGATGTAGGGGTTCATGATGTAGCTGTTGAGAAAAGACAGTTTGATTACGACGACTTGCCGAATGACATGCCGGATCAAGAAAGGGAAAAAATAAAGGGACGGACGTTTATGGCAATCATGACATCACATGTCGATGAGGAGGGAAATACAGTTCGTTTTGATATGCATAATGAATCGCACGGCACACAAAAGATTTTCTCTCTTGCTGGTCCTTGGATTGATAGTCTAGAAAAAGGGTACATCGTTATTATTGATGAATTGAATGTCGGATTGCACCCTTACTTGACGAAATTCCTCGTTCAACTGTTTAACAGCAGTAAATTTAACCCAAACAATGCTCAGTTAATCTTCACAACGCATGAAACTTCGATTCTAACCCAGGATTTGTTTCGACGTGACCAGATATGGTTCTGCGAGAAAAGCAAGGACCGTGCCAGCAAAATGGTTCCACTGACTGACTTTAGCCCTCGGAAAGGCCGTGAAAACATGGAACAGGCCTATCTGTCTGGTCGATATGCGGCGGTACCCTACATAACCCCACTGCATAAGAGCAGCTAGTGGCTGCGAACAATTTTGTTCACAAACGGACGGCAAAAGGGGTCAAATCCCTTCAACGGCAGAGAGCGAGCAAGCAACCGTATTACAAAGTGTTGGTAGTCTGCGAAGGTGAAAAAACCGAACCGTACTATTTTTCAGAACTCAGGGATCAGTATCGTCTCAACAGTGCAACTGTTGAAGTCGTTGGTTGCCGATTAGATCCCTACCGCATTTTCACAGTCGCCAAAAGGCGATACAGGGACGAAAAAGAACGGGGTGATCCGTTTGATAAGGTCTATTGTGTCTTTGATAAGGACAACCACACTTCCTATCATAATGCTCTGCACGCGATCCAAAATGCCAAGCCCAAAGATATCTTTGAGGCCATTCATTCCATTCCCTGCTTCGAGTACTGGTTACTATTGCATTATGTCTATACGACCAAACCCTATACCTCGTTGCCAGGAAAATCAGCATGTCAGCAAGTGGAAAACGATCTGAAGAAATATATGCCTTCTTACTCAAAAGGCGCTAGAGGTCTCTTTAGCCAACTTGAAAGAAAAATTAACGTCGCCTCTGATCGCGCCGGACAAAGTCTCTTGGCTGCAAACAATGCAGGGACTGACAACCCAACCACACGCATTCATAATCTTGTCGAGCACTTAAGACATATCACGAACACACCGATCTGATAAAAAGGTTCAAAGCCTGGCCCAACCTCTCAAACCTTACCGTTTTTGATCCCTTCGTGCGTACTAGGCCTAGCTGTGATATCCGTTACCGGAACCGAAGCGCTTTCCAAACATAGATCAAAGCATTGATCGATAATCTCAAAGACCGCACCAAATCCCGCGAAATCGTCAGCATCTCCATTATCGCATAACCAGGTACACAGTACACAAGTTTTGCTTTTCATCTTTGTTCACGGACCATTCTTCAGGTTTGATTTCTTCTTCACCCCGAATCATCTGCGTAAAGACTGGTCTATGATCAATAAAAGCCGTTTTATGCGCTTGCGCTTTTTCAATTGAAGCCGTTGGGAACAAGTTCTCAATTCCCTTTTTGATCATGGAATTCTCCTGCCTCGGAATCGTTCTCCGATAGACTTTTCCCATTTGATCTTTTTTAGACCTAACATCACAATCATACATCAGAACCACGGGCTGATGGATATTGCTCCATCTGTCATGATGGAAATGCTTCCAAATCTTATCCAGGCCAGGAGACCCGCCTCCCTCAAGAATATCGATGCTGCTCAAAACATCGTCTCGACCGAGAAGTTCCGCTGCTTTGCGAATATACTGTATATCTGTGCTTCCCTCGACAAACAGCAAAGGTTGCTGAGTGTCCGAGACTTTCTTTCGGATTTCCGTTTCGAATTTCCGTGTCTGCGCCATATAATCAAAAGCCGTTTTGAATTCACAGAAACGCTCGGCCGATATGATGTCTCCAGAGGGCATGTCCATAATCGTCACACTATCTTCACCATACTTCTCTTCCATACCCAACAGGAACAATGGAGAGTGGCTTGATAGGATAAACTGTACACCGGGAAACAAATGAAGCAGGTTTGGCAACATCGCGAACTGGAGATTTGTGTGAAGATGAAGGTCGATTTCATCCACTACAACCAATCCCTTTATATCGCTCAATTCATTAATGGGCTGTCCTGATAAATCGGCATGACGCAATATTGTGAGGAATAAATCGAGAAGAACCGCTTGTCCCGTTGAGAGTGCAAAAAGATTGGAAATAAGCACTTTCCTATCTAGTGTCTGCAAAAAAACCTGAAATTCTCTGGTAAGATCTTGAAAAAACTCACTT
>JAPORU010000211.1 GCA_026710045.1 Aestuariivita sp.
GAATCCGTCTTTCGCTCCCTCAAGTCTGAGCTCGGTCTCCGACCCATCTACCACCACAAGGAACGCCGGGCCGATGGACATCTCTTCATCTCCGTCATCGCCTACCAGGCGATCCAGGTCCTGCGCACACGGATGGCCCAGACCGGACTGACCGCAAGTTGGACGACAATCCGCAACGTCCTGCGGACCCTCCCGCGCATCACCACCGCCTTCGCCCGACCCGATGGCCACCGGTTGCATGTCCGCAACACGGCGCTCCCGAATGCCGATCAGGCCGCGATCTATAACGCGATGCAGATTGGACCTCCGGCCCGGAACCTGCGCAAGACGATCGTCTGAATCCGCTTGAGTCCGCCGACAAGCGGTCGCATAAAAATCCTGAAAATCAAAGTTTGTAGTGCCATTGACTTTTTTAACTCATTGATCGAATTGATTTTTTTCAACGAAATGTTAAAGATGGGCTTACGCCTCCATGGAACTTCTGGGATGTGGCAACGCATGTGGTCGAAAACATCCCCGTCAGCTTTGCCGTCACCTACGCGATCATGAACAAAGAACGCTACGAAGGGCTGTCGGAAGAACATCGTGCAATCATTGATGAATTGGCCGGGCTTCCGATGTCGCTGAAACTGGCCGAATCCTTCGATGGGGCTGATGAACGCTCCAGGAAGATGATCGCGGATGCAGACAAGGATTATGAATGGATCGTTGTAAGCGACGAGGAGCGTGCCCGTATGGACGCGGCCGTCGCGAAAGGTCTGGATCTGATCTTCGCAGATTACGAAAGCCGCGGCATTTCCAATGCACGCGCGATCTATACAGCACTGAACGACTGAGCGGAAATAAAATTCCATAAATTGCTAATCGCAAACCTTTGGGCTTGAAAGAGCAACACAATCGGCATCAACGGAAGAGCTAAGTGTCGCGATGCTTATTCCATCAAATCACCAAACCGTCATCGGTGTGCTTTAATAAGATCACAGAGTGCTCGGCTAGAACACTTATCATGACGCTTCGCCCTGCTGGGCAGCTTGGATTGAACCAACGCAGCAGAATAAACGCCGTCAAAGGTATGATAGATATCACCGTCCGCCGCATTGCATTATTAACGCCGATGCTCTTCCTCAAGACACCGATTGCGATCCCGCTGGGCAAGGCCGTGAACATCCTTGACTCGACATAGCACATACAGGAGGCCATCCAGATACGTGACGAACAAATGGTCAGAAGTGAAGATTCTATCCGTCCGGAACCCGGCCGGCGACATGATCATTGCCACGAAGGATGTTTCCACAATCGAAGGCATTCGAGGCGCGAAAATCATCCCTGGGTTAGCAATGATATCACCAGTCCAAGGCAATGGGTGCGATGCCGGTTCAGCTTGACGCGACAGAGCAATATACATTGTTATCGACCGGGATGATTGATGCAGCGAAATCATCAATCAACAGTATCATGCCACCATGGAACCGAGACAAAGTAGTGGATTACGTCGTCATCAACATACAAACCACCTTCAAGCCTGTCTACCTTGCTACGAACAAAAAGCGCTATGAAGGTCTCAATGACGAATATCGAGCGATCATTGACAAGATTTCCGGTTTATCGTTTTCACTCGAACGGGTGCGGTCCTTCTTTACACTAACGAAGCTGATCCTAAGTGGAAAGACGAGCAGATCGCGGCAGATAAACTCCATGTCGAACGGATCATCGCCCCGAACTCAGAACCCGCAAAATGAAGGGAGCACGCCGACACCATGCAAGCAATCTTCGACAACTATGCAGAACGCGGCATTCCGAATGCCGGCGAGATCTGCAAAGCATCAAACCAATAATCGGAAAACGCATGGGTCCTTGACTTCAAGGGCCTCTGTCCTCCTCGGCGAATCGGAAGAACACCATGATTATCGTCCCTAAGAACACATCAGTCGAATCGTTTAAAGGTTTGCACCTTTATCATGGAGCGATTTCCAATTGTTCCATGCGCGTCCGGATAACGCTTATCGAAAAAGGTCTGGATTGGGAAAGCCATCATATTAACCTGAAAAGGAAAGAGAATATTTCGGACGATTATTTTGGCATTAATCCAAACGGACTTGTACCGACACTCGTCGACAACGGGGTGGTACATATCGAGTCCAACGACATCATCGATTACCTCGACAACACGTACAAAGAACCGACGCTTCGCACGGAAAACAACGAGACTATGATGGAATGGCTGCATCTGGCCGCAGCCATCCATGTGCCGGCCTGCAAGCCCTACGTCTATGCAATGAAAATTGCCAAGAAACTTAAGAAGACGAAAGAAGAACAGAAAAAGTACGATACACTTCAGAAAAATGAAGAGTTAAGAACTTTCCACGCCAAGCACGCCGGAACAAAGGAATTCAGTACCAGCGACCTGGAAAAGGCAAAGGCGATCTTGGGCACCTGCTTCTTCAAGTTGGATCGGACTTTGGAGGAGAATAAATGGATCCTGGGGGATCAGTTCACGCTTGCCGACATTTCATGGATTCCATTGCATTTTGTCCTGATCGGCTGTGGTTATCCATTTGAAGACTATCCCAACATCACCCGTTGGGCAAAAGCGTTCCGCGAGAAAGAAAGCTTTCAAGAGGGCGTTCTCAAGTGGTGCCCTGACTTTGCCTTGGTTTGAGCTCGGTGACCATGGCTGAGGAAATCGAGCCGATCCAACATATCCCGACCTTTATCAAACTCCTTGATCGGATCCTGACCGGAATCGCAATTCTTTTTGGTGGCGTCACGCTGGCGTTCATGACGCTCTTTTCCGTCTGGAATGTTCTCGTCATGCGGAAGGCGCTGAATTCGCCCATTATCGGTGCCGAGGACCTGCTCATCCTTTCGTTGGTTGTCATTATTGCCTTGTCCGTTCCTTTGGGCGCGCGCACGGGCGCCCACATTGAAATCGAAATCCTGGAAAGCAGGATGTCGACGGCCTTCGCGAAATGGTCGCTGATTTTTGTGAAGATCATTGGTTCCGCTGTGTTGTGCCTTATGGCCTGGCGTCTGTGGCACGCTGGAAAAGCAGCGGTACGATTTGGAGAAACCACTCAGCAATTGCTGATTTCATTCGAGCCCTTCTACTATCTTCTGACAGGATCTATGGCGATTTACGCAATCGTACTCTGGCTGGATATCTGGCAGCTTTTACGTGTCGGAAAAGTTGCTCACCTCCGCATCGGTGACGGCAGCCTATGATAAGCATGACAATCCTCGGCATCCTGGGACTCGTCATTCTTTTTGTATTGCTGGCCCTTCGTATGCCCGTCGCTCTTTCCATGCTTGCCGTAGGGCTTGCGGGCACCGTCATCGCAAACGCCAACAAGTTCATGTTGACCGGAATGTCCTTAGATCAGGCGTGGGTACGAGGTCTCAAAATCGCCTACTCCAACCTCGCGGGCGAGACCTTTGAAGCAGCCGTCAATTTCAACCTGCTCGTCATTCCGATGTTCGTTCTCATGGGTATGCTTGCCGGAGTATCAGGCATGTCGCGTGACCTGTTCACGGCGGCCTACCGTCTAATGGGGCATATGCGCGGGGGCTTGGCAACAGCGACAATTGCCGCCTGTGCCGGCTTTGCGGCGCTTTCGGGTTCCTCCCTGGCCTCCGCCGTCACCATGGGCCGCGTGGCCCTGCCGGAGATGAAACGCTACAATTATGCGGATGGGCTTGCCACCGGTTCCGTCGCCGCGGGAGGAACTCTGGGATTCCTCATCCCACCCTCGGGCGGCATGATTATCTATGCGGTTCTGACCGAGCAATCCATCGGGCGGCTATTCATGGCCGGCGTATTCCCGGGAATCATACTCACCCTTCTTTTCATAGGCGCAATATACATCGTCGTTCGCCGCAAGCCCGAGGCCGGCCCACCGGGAGAGAGATCGAACTGGCCGGAACGGAAGGAGGCCATGCTTGGTGCCATACCCATTCTACTGGTCGTACTACTCACGATCGGGGGCATGTACACTGGGTTCTTTACTCCCGTCGAAGCATCGTCCGTTGGCGCATTCCTGACCTTTCTTATTGCCGCACTCAGACGGTCCCTGACCTGGCAGGCCAGCAAGACGGTCATCCTTCAGACAATGAATGCAACAGCCACGGTTTTTCTGATTATCATCGGTGCATTCGTTTTTATTCCATTCATGTCGCTCACTGAACTACCGGGACAACTTGTAACCCTGCTCACCTCCTTGCCAATCGGTCAGGTTGGCATCCTCCTGATCATCATCGCGGTCTACATTGTTCTTGGGATGTTCCTGGAATCCATCGCAATGCTCGTGCTAACCCATCTTTAACATCTTGTGAAAAAAAGTTATAATATTCAACACCTTAAAAAAT
>JAPORU010000180.1 GCA_026710045.1 Aestuariivita sp.
TTCGGTAGCGGTAGATGCCGTCATTACGCCGCCGTTAGACTCCATCACATGCAGGGTGCCACCTGCGGGCAAACGATCGCTCATTTCATCCTGTAACGTCGAAATATATTTGCGAACAACAGGAGCCAAGTACGCATCGGTTACGGTTGTCGATGTCCGCTCAAATTCGCGCCATTCTGGGGACACCTCGTGTGACATCACTAGCTGCACATTGGGCAGTCTCGCAGCTAGGTAATCGCGCACCGTAATTTCATGAGCAGAATTGTTGAAGGAAAACAGTAAAGAGATGGCAATGGCATCGTATTGTTCGCGAGAGCAGGCATCGACGACTTGATCCAAGTCGGCTAGTCGAACCGGCTCAAGCTCGTCGCCTGAGGCAGCAATTCGTCCCCCGACTGTGAAGGTATGTTCAAGTGAAGCAAGAGGCTCTGGCTTGTTCCACTGAATAGAGAAAATCTCGCCGCGATTATTGCCTTGGATGGTGTAAATATCGCGAAAATTCTCGTTTGTTACCAAGGCTACCTTAGACCCCTTGCGAGTCAAGAGTGCGTTTAATCCAACGGTTGTACCATGGACAAAGAAAGCAAGATTTCCATCCTCTCCGAGGACTTGGTCGATACCCTTCAAAACTGCAAGGGCGGGATTGTCAGGGGTGGACAGTACCTTCGTTGCGCCGCATCGGCCGGTTTCAGTATCTTGATAAACAATATCAGTAAATGTTTCGCCAATATCAGCGGCAACGCGGAAGCTATCGCCCACGGTTTTTCCTCCTGTCAAAATCAAGTGACGCGACTAGGGTTACTTGACATTTTGATGTTATTGCTCCCACTCACCAGCAAAGTCGGGATTTGCATCCAAAACCGTGCGGTCGATCATGGCTTGTACAGGACCTTCGTTGTCCATATTAATGGCGCGAGTGACAGGTTTCCCTTCAATGGCGTTTGCAATTTGCTGCATAGCCAACGCACCCATTGTTTTCGGGAAATATGCGAGAGTAGCATCCCAACGGCCTTCACGGATGGCATCAATAGCGATCGAGGCTGCGCCGCCACCAGACAAATAAACCCCAGTTACATCAATACCTGCTGCCTTGAGTGCAATTTCCACCCCGACGAGATGTTGGTCGGCATTGGAAAGCACGACATCCACTTCTGGATTAGCCTGAAGGATGTCGGTCATTGCTGCTAGACTTGGATCTGGCGAATAAAAACCTTCACCCACAGCAACCACTTCGATGTTGTCGTGTTCGCCCAACACCCTCTTGAAGGTTTCCAGGCGAAGATTGTCAAACGGGAAGATTTTACCGCCAATTATGATGACGACTCGGCAGGGATTGATATCCGCACAGTGTTCAACCACAGCTTCTGCCTGTGTTGTCGCTCCGGCAACTGGGGGAGAAGCGGCCGTAACGGTGATCCCTTCAACTTGCGGCTCAAGTAAATTTAGATCGGGACCAACTGGGAAAAGTACTGTCCCGATAGGGACGTCTTCTGCAATCACTTGTTCGAATGCACCCGCGATTCCCACAGAGTCATTTGGTGCGACGATCATTCCGACAAAATTGCCAGTGGCCAACGCATCTTCAATTTGGCTATATTGACGGGCTGCATCAAACTGACCATCAAAAATTTCAGTGTCATAGCCGCGATCGGCAGCCGCTGCTTGGATTCCCTCATAAGTCGCTTGATTAAAACCGTTCTGGGAAGCCGCCGCAAAATAAGCGATAGTTCCTTCAGCTGATGCTGTACCTACGACTGCCAGCGCAGACACCGATGCAAGTATTGATTTTTTGAAAAGATTCATTTTTGAACTCTCTGTTTTTTGTCAACGCAAATCGACTCTTGCATATTATGCAAACTTTATGCAAGGATAATTTATGATCAAAAAAAACAAACAAAAAGGTGCTTTAGGTCCCCCCGATAGAAGGAAAAAGCGCGGTGCTCTCTTTGTGCATGAGCACTTACGCGATGAGATCATGTGGATGGCTATTGAGCCTGGCTCGGCTCTGGATGAGGTGGCTCTGGCATCGCGTTACGGAGTGTCGCGCACACCGGTAAGAGAGGCGTTGTTGCTGCTCGAAAACGAGGGTTTTGTTCAGTTCTTGCCGAACAGAACGACAATTGTTGCCCCTCTGTCTCTCGCCAACGTCCCGGAATTTCTGGACACCTATCTTCTGCTTGCAAGAGGACTTGTTCGATCAGCGGCAATGAACAAGACCGCAAGCTTCGACTGTTTGCTTCTGTACCGAGAGCTTTTTGAAACGCATCTAACCGCGGACAACCAACGACAAGCTTTTCAAGCTCAACTGGATCTGTACCGAGCGTTATCTGCTGCCGCGAACAACAGGTTTCTGTGTAAGTATTTCATCGAGGTTCAAGACGCTTCCATTCGCTTAAAGCAACTGCACTATTATCCGCATCTTGATCAAGCGGGGAAAGCTGAAGCGGTTGATCTCCTCGAGTCCATTGCAAAATCAGTCGCAAGCGGTGACCCGGAAATGAGCGACAAGGCAATTGTGAGTGCGACCCTTTTTGAGGCGGAAATTATTCAAAAAAGCCTTGGACCGAAATATGGACACCTTATGAAGATCGGAATGAGAAGTGAACATTAGTAACGAAGTAAATCAAGCTCTTCGAGCAAAAAGAGAGCTCGCGGTCGATTTGATGATCAGAGACAATCTGGATGCGATTGCTTTTGTGCCTGGTGCAAACTTTTTATATCTAACAAACGTAAATCTGCACTTGATGGAGCGTCTCACTTTGTTCGTCTTAACAAGAGAGGGTGACCAGTTTGCCGTGATACCATCGCTTGAAAAGTATAAGTGGTCGCACGGTATGCCGTCTAGCAACACAATCTATTGGAAAGACACAGAAGGTCCCTTTGACGCTCTGAAGCAACTGTGGGTGGCGGTTGGAGTAAACAAAGTTCTCGGCATTGAGGGTATGCGCATGAGAGCCGCTGAGTTCCATGCGCTTTCGCACCTCTGGGGGAACGAGAATGTGGTAGATGCCGATACAACCCTCAGTAGCCTTCGTATCTTCAAAGATGCAGACGAACTCGCGGACCTTAGTCGCGCTATTGAAATTAGCGAACGCGCTCTCAATGAGGTGTATGATGGCGGAATCGGAGCGAGAAGCGAATTAGAGATTTCTGGTAGACTAAAGGCAGCGATGCTGGCGCATGGGGCTTCAGGTTTCGCGTTCGAGCCAATTGTGCTTGCTGGCCAAGGGGCGGCAAACCCGCATGGCGACTCCGGCAACCGCGTCGTTATGCCAGGTGATGCCTTGTTAGTAGATTTTGGCGCGTCGTATGGCACCATGCACGCAGATATCACCAGAACTGTATTCTGCGAGCATTGCGACGAAAACGACGCAGCCCTCTACGAGGTCGTCATGAGAGCCAACGAGGCCGGCCGATCGGCGGTCGGTCCTAAGAACACAGTCGGTCAGGTCGATTTGGAGGCAACAGAGGTCCTTGCTTCGTCGCAATTTAAGGATCTTATTTTGCATAAGACCGGCCACGGCCTTGGGCGAGAAGTGCATGAGGCACCGCAAGTGATGGTTACCAACACCCAAAAACAGGAACCTGGCATGGTTTTCACTGTAGAACCAGGCCTTTACCTCAAAGGGAAGCTTGGCGTCCGGATTGAAGACAATGTTGTTGTCACGGATCAAGGACACGTGTGCCTTACTCAGCAATCAAGGGAGATTCTGACTTATGCATAAGCCTATTGAGACTTTCTCGCGGCGTATGCGAGTAGAAAGCGGGTTCAATCCCTTCGCGGCCTTAGATGAGTTATACCAACAGACCATAGGGCATAAGCTGTTCTCTTGTTCTAAGCTCAACATCCAAAAGGGTGGGATTGGAACGGCGGTACGCGTCTATACGAGCGATGAAGCAAATTATCCCATGTCTGAACTAAAGGAAATTGTCCCAAACCGTTGGACACAGATTGTAATCGAAGACCAAGAAACATTTTTTGCAAACTCTGTTGATGGCTTCGCGGATGTATTCCCAGATCATGCTCTTATAGAGGCACTTGGTCTCGGTTCAGTGGTCAATGTACCGGTTATTGTCGAGGGAGCGCTTTTGGGAACGGTAAATATCCTCAATGAGACCGGTTACTTTGACGATAGCAGACTTGCGGTTCTCGGCGAATTTGAGGCCGCTGCACAACTGGTGTTTTTGTTGGAAAGCAAAGAAGCTTACTCGACTGTATCGGATGACATCGGCGTGATCTGAACCCACTTCATCGGACATTCATGCCTCCGCAAAGGTCCGTTTTTTTGAAAATTTCAGTTGGATTTTCCCCAAGTGGGGAACAGGATGATCCGCGTTCCATATAAGTAGGTT
>JAPORU010000049.1 GCA_026710045.1 Aestuariivita sp.
CGGAGTCAAGACGGTGATTCCGCCGAAGAAAAACCGAACGCTTCCGCGCACCTTTGACCGAGACACCGATCGGGACCGGCACCGGATCGAGAATGTCTTCTGAAAAATCAAGGCGTTCCGGGCAATTGTAACGCGGTATGACAAGACGGCATCCCGCTTCGCGGCCGGCATTCACCTGGTTGCAGGAATCATCGCCGCACGATAGATGTCAACGGACTCTAGTCTTGATCCTGATCGGGCTGATGCCAAAGCTTTGCGACAACTGCATCGCAACTATTGGTCGATTGAAGTTCGCCACGGGGCGTTGGACGACTCGCAAAAATGGGATGAAGACAACTGCCACATTCATACCAAGCACGGGCCGCAAAATATGAGTAGTTTGCGGCGGTTCGCGATCTTTATTTTGACCAAACGCCGCCGCAATAGTTCGATTAGTCTCATGAATAAACTCATTCGGCTGATGTGCAAACCCCGACCGGTGCTTGATTATCTGCGACTGACGGCTCACGCGCGCGGTCATCGCCATCGAACCGCCATGGGATAGTCCGGCTCCCGCCGGATTAAACGCCACAATCCAAGTCGCCGGGTGACCATGGCGGTGTCGCTGTGCGCGCTGGGCAAAAAAACGCCTGCCTACACGCCTTTTTTTGGGTTGTTGACCAGCAGATTTTAGCCTACCGCCCCCCTAATCCACCGCAAATTTACCTGATCGCATTCGGCCCACAGCGCGATTCGCGGGCCCGGCAGGGAAATTTTTTGGCAAAAAAATGAACAATTTTGCCTTGAACCCACTATTTTTAGTGCACTGGGATACTAGGACGGTTTCGCACGGCAGTGATGAGATCTTGGAGCCAGTGGCTCGGACGGCGCACGCGTAAGGGAACAATCCCTTGGGCGCGGTTCAACCAGATATTGGCACACTACCCACTGCCAGCCGCTAAGGTTGTTCACTCAATCTATACCGTTTGAGCGAAGCTGCATTGTGAGGAACCGGATGCGTCAATCGCGCACGTCCAGATCTGTGGGGGACGGGGATCAGTAATCACCCGTCTACCCGGCCCCATCCGGATCCATGACATAGGACGACTTGTCGATGCGCCTTATGACCTCGTGGATCGTTCGATTTCCTTTGCGGATGAGGAGATCATCGACTAGATAATCACCCCAACTCTTGATCGTTGAGTCCAGACCATCAATTTTCTCTTCGACTCGGGCCTGCTGTCGGGAAGCTGTCGATGTGATCATTGATGAATTGGTTTCCTCGTTAGCATTTTTTGGGTAATCATCCTCAATTGATAACCTCGCAACTTCTTGTTCCGGATCAGACAGGCTCCCTTTAAGGCGGTCTGGGAAACAGTTTGCCAGACCGCCTATTTGTCGTCAGCGGACAATTCGTCTCTGAAGTTCGGCCAAGTTCGTCATACTTAGGTTGAAACGCCGTTGATCCATAGCGGTTTTAGTTTTTGGCGTGGGACCCGCATACGATTCGTGAATGGGAGCGTTGCTTCGTGGCACAATATATGATACCGGAGGTTCCGAGAATTCTAGACTAGCGTCGCCTCTGGAATTGTGCACTTAGGAACAAAAACCGTTGGGTAAACGACCCCTAAAACAAGAAAATTGAGGATGCTATGGGCGAGCTAGAAATTTTAAAGGACGAAATCGTTGACTTAGAAAATATCGACGACTTGGACGAGGCCGCGTCGGTTTCAGCTGAGCTGTTTTCAATTTCTTCCTTCGGTGTTGATTATCCGGTTGAAACACTTGTTAACCGTATGAATAAGGGGCTGTTCTATATTCCTCACTTTCAGAGAAATTTTGTGTGGTCTCAAAACCAAGCTTCTCGGTTCATTGAATCACTTTTGATCGGACTCCCGGTGCCGGGTATATTCCTGTTCCAAGAGGCTAATACTGGAAAGCACTTGGTTATCGACGGTCAACAGAGACTAACAACCCTTTGTAATTTCTACAACGGGGTTTTCAATGAGCATGCATTTAAGCTGACGGGACTCGATTCTGACTGGAACGAACTGACTTATGACATTCTAGAGGATTCCGATCGCGCAAGACTTGATGATGCAGTGGTGCACGCAACAGTTTTCAAACAAGACCTTCCTCAAGGCGAGATGAATAGCATCTACGAGGTCTTCGAGAGGATAAATACGGGTGGCGTCAAACTGTCACCACAAGAAATCAGGTCATGTATATGCCATGGTTCCTTCAATGAATTTTTACATGATCTCAATGAGAATGCAGACTGGCGAACAATTTATGGACCGAAAAGCAAGCGTCTCAAGGATATTGAATTGATTTTAAGATTCTTTGCCTTCTACGAAAAATCAGCGGAATACCAGAGCCCGATGAAACACTTCTTGAATGATTATATGAAAAGTCGCCGCGACAATGGTGATGATGATTTGGCGCGCCTTCAAGCTGTATTTGAAAACACTTTCCGCTTTATTCGAGAGGCACTCGGAGATCGGCCTTTCCGTCCGGACCGTTCTCTCAACACCGCCGTATTTGATGCAGTTTCATCTGCGCTAGCATTGAAGCTGCATGATGATGCAAATTTCGACACCGCTCTAGCAAGATCACAGTACGAGAACTTACTATCAAACGATCGTTTTATCCGAGGCTATGTTCGCGCTACGGCCGACCCAGAAAACGTAAGAAGACGCATGGAAGAGGCCAGAACAGCATTTGGTGTTAGATGAAGCGACAGGAATTACATGCTGAGTTTGATAGACTTAGTGCGCAGATCAAGACCATTCGCGATAGTGTAGGCGGTGAAACCCCTGACGAGCTGGTGTCATTAAGTAGTCAGCAAGTGTGCGTTTCTATCTGTGGAAGCCTTGAGCAATGTTTGAAAAAGATTTTCATTGAGTATGCAAAGCAAAGATCAGAAAGCCGAATTTATCGCCCGATTGAAAAGGTTTGTGAAAACTACCAAAATCCTAAGTCAACGAAGGTGCTAGAATTGATCGGATTGTTCGACAAAGACTACGAAAGAGAACTTCGCGAACAATGGGAGACATCGCACGAAATAGAGAAGTCGCACTTGGACAACTTAGTTGATGATAGAATCACAATTGCGCACAGGAAAAAGGTTCACTTAGATGTTTCTACCGGCAAATTGCTAAACTATTTCAGCGCATACAAGGGAATTCTGGAGCGCGTCTTCAACAGGTTTCTGGCTTGAGAATAAGTTGGTAACCAAATTTTTTCCGTCGTTCATTCCCAAAAGGGTGCATGTCATTTTTGTTGGTTAGGCAGTCACGCAGCGCCGTGCTCTCCATTGGACGAACTCATCCCATGGCCGTCCGCCCAACAACTCTCCAGTCCCAAGAGTGCGTTCGCGCCAGCTTTTGACCAGTGAGCACCAGACTCTAGGTGTATGTCACTTTTCTTGGTCGCGTGATTAGTTTCGCGTGTTGTCAATGACGAAAAACTATAATGAACGTGATATTTCCATCAATTCAATGATGTTGATACACTAGCTAGTGTCTGTCAAAAAACCCGGAATTCTCTGGTAAGATCTTGAAAAAAATCACTTTATTTGTGCGTTTTTGCTGGCGAAGATTTGCGATGTAGGGTACAATTCTGCCGTTAACACACACGGTTTGCACGAAATCCACAAATCTTCGCCAAAATGAGCGTCTCAAACACACCGAGAGAGAACACGGGGGGAACCTGATGCGACAGCCCTTTGATCCGCAACCCCGTCTGGGCACGATGCCGATCGAGAATCTCACCTTTAATCCCCGGCAATCCCCGGTCCCGGGACGATACCGAGGTGCTGTGCACTGCCTTGCAGGCGCTCGGGTGTGATACCGGTACCCGCGATACGGTTCGGGCGCTCATTCAGAAATCCCATAATGAAAATGTCAAGGGTGCGAACGGGCGGCGGCGGAGTCGGGAGCATGGACGTCTGGCCGGTCGTGTCAAGTTCGGGTGTTTGCCGTGATGAAGCCGGGCCCGGATCTTGATGACATCGACTGTGACCGGCGGACGAACCGGGTCTCCAACCACCGGGACCTGCGGAGCCTTGCCGGCCGGTCGCATGTTCTGGATCCATCCCCCATTTCTGCTGCCACATTGGCGAACACCATTGCCCTTCTGGATGCGGAGGTCCTGAACAAGATCAACCACGCGATCGTTCAACTCGGGCATAAGACCGTGGGTCATTCGATGGACGCGGGGTTGCAGGCGCGGGGCGACAGCTTCGTGGTGGAGACGGATGTCGAATATCCGACGGACCTGCGTCTGCTGTGGGACGCGATCCGGGCCGCCATTCAGCAGCCGGTGCGTCTGTGCAAGCTTCTGGGTGTCGCGGGATGGCGACAGGCGC
>JAPORU010000156.1 GCA_026710045.1 Aestuariivita sp.
CTTCATGATAATAGTCCTTCCTTGTTCCTCTTGGGTGAGGTCCTGTCGATGGCTGTCCCGGTCATCCGGTCCCGGTCCGTCTCACCCGCATGCTCACGGTTCCGTGACTCTATCATACCTCTCCTTCACACAAAGGTCAAAACAAAATAACACCTTTGTAAAAAAATGTGCGCGGGTATAGTTTTTACGCCCAACCCACGGTATTTGGGCAGCAAGCAATTACGACAACGTCCCTACCAACCCCGTTGCAATGACAAAGACCACAATCGATCCGAACAGGCAGGCTTTAATGAGCGCGTCGTATCGTTTTTGCACTCAATATCACTCAGGGAGCAAACATTAATAAATGCTCCCTTAAAGCACTCTTTGGAACGATTAAGCAGCCGATTCCAACAGACAAGCGACTCTACAGTCTGAAAATCATGACGCAATCCAGTGAAAGTTCTGACGCGCATCAAGACTCGCGCAAAGCCAAACATAGGTACCTGTGCATATCTTACGGTCTCCACAACAATCGTTTCTCAGATGACCAATCGTTTCACGCAATGTGGATGTGCACCGATGATTCTTGTCACTGCATACATTGGTCTTATCCGTCGATTGGAATTTTCGGTACATCTAACCAACTTTCCGCTCGCATCTGACAAGATCTTCGGTGACACGTGACGGTAAATTCCCGATCATCATCCATCGTGCATGCGGTGTTGCATCGTGTCTCTTTTAGCGATGGAGGTCTGCGTGACTGTCCTTTTTTGTTGGTGTTGAAAAGAACAATATATTGGCATAGACGAACTCGCCTTACACGAAGTTACGAACCATTCGGAGCATATTGGACAGAGCAAAGAGAAGCGCCAGGGCACAAACAATCGTCGGTCCAGACGGCGTGTCATAGACAAATGAAAAGCCAAGACCCCCTAATGAGCCTGTCCATCCAAGCAAAATTGCCAAGAAAGCCATAATTTCCGGCGTTCGCGCGAAGCAGCGTGCCGAGGCCGCAGGAATAACCAACAAAGCGCCGATCAGCAGCGCACCAACCACCTTAATTGCCACAGCAACAGTCATGGCAAGAGCCAGTGTTAACAGCAACCGCTCTGTTCGCGCATGCAATCCAGCCGAACGCGCCATATCGGTATTCAATGTGGTCGTGAGCAAGGCAGACCAGCGCCAGGCAATTAATACGACCACCGCGACCGCTCCCACCCAAATAATCGCAAGATCGATTCGCGACACAGCCAGGATATCACCAAATAAGAAGCTTGACAAATCTACCCGCACGCTATCAATCAATGATATAGCCACCAGTCCGAACGCAAGCCCCGAATGCGCAACGACACCCATTATCGTATCTGGCGCATAGGTTTTTTGCCCCATGGCCGTAACGATAAGGGCCATCAGGAGAGCTACAAAAAGTGTTCCCAAAAAGATTGGCAAAGACAACGCAAGAGCAAAAGCAATTCCCAAGATTGCCGCATGTGCGGTTGCATCTCCAAAATAGACCATGCGATGCCAAACAACAAAGCAACCAAGCGGCGCAGCGGCAAATGTGACTCCTACCCCGGCCAAAACTGCACGTACAACAAAATCATCGAGCATTGCTATACACCGCCAATTTCGTCGCGTTGGGTGTGATTTTGGATATGTTCATGACGGTAGAGAGCCAGTGTACCTTTCTTTGAAGCACCAAACATTGCACGCCACTCCTCCGCCGAAGCAACAACTTCAGGCGTTCCCTCACAACAAATCTGTCGATTGAGGCAGATCACCCTGTCCGAACCACTCATGACAACATGCAAATCATGACTCACCAACAAAACAGCGCAAGCAAACTTCTCACGCAATTCGGCGATTTTCTGATAAAAGGCCGCTTCGCCTGATTGATCGAGGCCCTGGGTCGCCTCATCTAAAATAAGGAGATCGGGTTTCTCTAGAACAGCGCGTGCGAGCAAAACCCGTTGAAACTGTCCACCCGATAATTCGGACATTTGTCGATCTGCGAGACCGACCACTCCGGCATGGTTGAGAGCCTCTTCGATTCCAGGTCGACGCAACCGCGGCAAGCTCATAAATCGTTTCACAGTTAAGGGTAATGTTTGATCAATCGTAAGACTCTGTGGAACATAGCCGATACGGAGGTCGGCTTTCCGCGAGACTGTGCCATGCATTGGCGACAACGCTCCGATGAGCACCCGGAGCAAAGATGTCTTACCGGATCCGTTTGGACCAATAATCGTAATAATTTCACCAAAATCAATGTGAAAATTGATGTTGCTCAGAATAACTTCGCCGTTCAATTGAACAGTCAAGTCCTTCAGTTCAATCAAAGTCATAGAGCATTCGACCGGCACTCTTGGCAGACACCCTCGACCTCAACCACCGAGCGTTCAATAACGAAACCCGATTCGGCCGCCACGCGACCAAGTTGCGCATTCGGCTCCGTTGTGCATGATTCTGCAACCAACTCACAACTTCGACAAATGAAAAACGCCGGCACATGTTTCTCATCAGGATGATTGCATGCAACAAAAGCATTGAGTCTTTCAATCTTGTGCGCAAATCCATTCTGAACGAGAAAATCAAGTGCTCTATAGGCGACGGGAGGTTGGGACCCTCGTCCTTCCAATCGCAAGCGATCAAGAATTTGATAAGCACCTAAAGCGCTTGAAGATTCCAACAGTATCTCCAAGACGCGCAACCTTGTTGGAGTCAAACGTAATTCTTCATTCGCACAACGCTTCCGGACAACCTTCAACGTATGCTGATTACGTTTCAAACGTGCCACTTTCTCGATTTTATTCATAAGCATCTTTTTTTGAAAATTCTGCACAATAATATTGATAAAAGAACATTGGTGAAGTAACAAGTCTCTTTCTGTTATAATATAACATGATGGAGACCTATCATGCGTTCCGCAATCGTGCTAG
This sequence comes from Aestuariivita sp., assembly GCA_026710045.1. Lineage (GTDB taxonomy): Bacteria > Pseudomonadota > Alphaproteobacteria > Rhodobacterales > Rhodobacteraceae > JAPORY01. The sequence goes on from JAPORU010000156.1 coordinate 2,922, forward strand.
CCCTATGCCTTGCGAGTTCAAGTGCCGCATCACAAATAAGCGTCGTCACCGATATACCGCCGATTCACTCCCTCGCAGCCTCTATCATGGAAGGTGTTGGAAAGCCAAAATTGCTGCTCCCTCCTGGTACATCACCTCATTACTTCTCTCTTCGACCGTCCGACGCACGTTCCCTACAAGAAGCAGATGTCATTTTTTGGGTCGGGCCCGAATTGACGCCACAGTTGTCGGATCCGTTCGAGGCTTTAGCTCCACAGGCCCAATCCATTGAACTATTGGACACTCCGGCCAATGAACTTCTTCCTTACCGTGACAGTGCCATCCTCAACCTCGTGGACGACAATCATCACGATCATGATCATACCGAAGACAAACATGACGATCATGATCACGACGCGCATCATGATCATGCAGCTCACGAAACCGAAAACCATGAGGAACATCACGAACATAAGGACGAACATGGACATGATGAACACGCTCACGAACATCATCACGATCATGACGGGAACGACCCTCATGCATGGTTAAGCCCCGAAAACGCTCAAGTCTGGCTCGACGTCATAACCAAGACACTCGCCGAAGCTGATGCCGACAATGCGGAGACCTATCGGTCAAATGCCGAACGAACCAAGAACCATCTAAAGAAAGTCACCTCAGATATTCAACAAAAATTACAGGCCGCCGGCGCCGTCTCTTATGTGGTTTATCATGATGCCTATCAGTATTTTGAACATTTCTTCGATGTTCCATCACGCGGTGCCATTTTAGTTTCTGATGCGGCTCCTCCAAGTGCCGCACGCATCGCCAAACTCCGCGCAATGGTACAGCAAGAAAAAGTTTCATGTGTATTTTCTGAACCACAATTTCAGCCAAAGCTCATCAATGCGGTCTTTGAGTCCGAGAATGTTCGGGTTGGTCAAATCGACCCCTTGGGCGCATTGATCCCAGAAGGACCGAGCCTCTACGAAAACCTTCTCCTGCAAATCAGTGACCAAATTGCGCAATGTCAAGAACGGTGAACAGACTCTTGACAAACGCAACACCTGAAGTGGGTATCACGACTGTATATCACGCCGATATTGGCTTCGGGTGGAGGATGTACGGCGCCAATTGACGGATTATTCATAGCGCCCTCCTCACTGCCTATCCAAAACTGGATATTGTCAGGCATTAACACAAAAAGTGCTGGCTGCAGGACACTCACGAGTCTGATGGTTGATCTCTCAGATCCTCATATAATTTCATTACCGATGAACAGAATAAAAAAACCTCCTCCTGATCTAACAGACCTGAGTTGGCAAGAACATCTGGAGGCATGTA
>JAPORU010000196.1 GCA_026710045.1 Aestuariivita sp.
CTGAGCCAGGATCAAACTCTCAAGTTGAAAGACTGTTACCAGTCTAACCTTGACGCTCGACCTCTGCACATCCATTGGTTTCTACTTGAACCAATGAGTCATCTGCTTGATATGCATTTGAATTTCACTCGGAAACCAAAATCCAATTCAAACAGTGAAGCTGACACCCAAATAATCGCTCGAAAGCTATTGGGCCGATGTGTGAGAGGCTGATCCATCGCATGAACCTGACCGCCCACAAATCTCTTCAGTCTATTCAATTTTCAAAGAACTCGGCAAACAAAACTAAGGACCTGCCACCTAAGGTAGCATGCCCTGCCCACTTGCCTTGATTTCTACCCCGCACGATATTCTAAACTCAAGAATGAGAAGAATGCCACACGATACCAGCGCATTATCATTCGCCGGACTCGCTTGGTACCTTTAAGTTTAGTAACCTGCAACCCCTAAATTCTCCTTTTTTTCATGTTCGACAAATTTATGTCAAGAATAGCATTCGCGAGCGCACCCTGAAATCCCCTCAATCAACCGATTCCTTCAAAAACCGTTGCCTCTTTGAACTTCAACGCTACAGAACAACAGAAAATCCGCTTCCATTGACAGGATAATGAATTCGGCAATAATTCAGAAATAATCGACAACGGGCCAGAGAGATGGATGATCAGGTGCAAACCGTCCACTCTATCAACACAAAGTCGCAAACCAATCGCCAAACTCTAACAGTTTTTAACTCTTGACAGTCATCCTATCTTGGTTGTGATGAGCCCCAAAACATCAGCAAACAAGCGAAAGTCATCTTTGATACTTTATGTCAAAAGACGAATGACCTTTCGGGCTGCCCATCCATCGACGACTGAGAAATGCCTTACAGTGTATAACAAAATCAGAATCAATCACCCAGTCAATGATAACAATCACTTTTTAGTCTTTGCCTCAATAGGCTGCCGACTGCCTTCCGAGTCCCGATACAAAATCTGCGGTTGACGTGACTGAATCATCCCAATGATGGTTCAGAAGATGTCATTGTCCACAAAAATCGTGACTGATACGGCCTCAAAAGTTGACAAATCGGCGCCTTTTCAACCTTATACGCAATCACCTCTGTCACTCCGGTAACGGATAATCAGGATACCGAAACACCCATTACGGACAACTCATTGAGCCGCTATCTGTTTTCCATCAATACAAAGATGGAACAATGAACTTTCAAAAGAAACAATTATGTCACGGCACGTTTTGGACGCCACTTTATTCGTAGCATAAGAAGAACCAGGATAATTCCCAAGTAAATTAACGGTTCAAGTTGAAACCCCTTGACCAACCAAATGTAATGAATCACACCTAGAATGGCTGCGGGATAAGTTAATTTATGAATTATACGCCATCGCGGCCCAAGACGACGCACTGAGAAATCATTCGACGTCAACGCAAGTGGCAGCAACAATAGAAACCCTGCCATCCCGATAGTGACATAAGGTCTCTTCACAATATCAGCCCAAATCTGAGACAATATCTGAACATCTAAAACAAGCCAAACCAATAGATGAAGTCCGACGTAAACAAACGTCATGATACCGAGGACACGCCGAAACTTGAGTGCATTAATGCGGAGAAACCGCCGCATTGGCGTAATCGCAAGTGTCGTAACAAATAACTGCAGAGCAAATTTACCCAATTCATGCTCTAAGGCCTTGATCGGCTCCGCCCCCAAACCACCTGTCAAACCCAAATAGAGAAACCATGGGGCCGGAATCGCAAGCAGTGCGTAGACAAACCACTTTGGAATATAACGCAAACCTCTATTAAGATGGTCAACAACCATTCTGGTATCCGGAAATTATTGAACTGGTGGTTTGTAATGGGGACAGTAGATTTTTGGACTATCCTCTATCCAACTTTGTGAAAAGGACAGTGTACGTCAAAAATGTAAGTTAATAATCCCATCAATTCAATGCGGTTGATACACTAGTTCTAGTAATTCTCGGTCAAATCCATTCCCTCATAGAGATGCGCAACCTCTTCTTCATACCCATTGAACATCAATGTCGGAATACGTCTGGCAAACAAACCCTGACCAACTTTACGCTCAGTCGCCTGACTCCAACGAGGATGATCAACAGTTGGATTAACATTCGAATAAAACCCATACTCGCTCGGCTGAAGCCTATTCCAACTTGTCGGAGGTTGGACATCTGTAAGCGTAATCTTAACAATCGATTTGATGGACTTAAATCCATATTTCCACGGAACAATCAGTCGAATTGGCGCACCGTTCTGATTGGGCATCGGCTTTTGATAAAGCCCGGTCGCCATAATCGTGAGCGGATGCATTGCTTCATCTAACCTTAAACCTTCTACATAAGGCCACTTAATGGTTGGAAAACGCTGCCCTCGCATTTGCTCAGGACGATAGAGCGTCTCAAACGCCACATATCTTGCTTCCGACTGCAAACCCGCGAGATTAAGCAAATCAGCTAGTTCAAATCCACTCCAGGGAATCACCATCGACCACGCCTCGACACACCGAAACCGATAGATTCGCTCTTCAATCGTCATCTTCGAAATAATGTCCTCAAAATCATAGATTCCCGGTCGATCAACGAAGCCATCTATTTCAACTTGCCACGGATTTGTGACCAAATCACCGGCATAGCGTTTCGGGTCGCCTTTATCCGTGCCAAATTCATAGAAGTTATTATAACTTGTGATATCGTCCCATGAATTGAGCTCCAATTCACTTGCGAATGTCGACCCAGCGATTGCCGCTAAGCCCAGCCCAACGGTACCAACCATCAACTGACGCCGATTTAACCAGACCGCTTCAGGCGTTACATCTTCCCATGAGAGATCATTTTTCCAACGATGAGCCATATCAAGTTCCTTTCAAAATACCTCACTCAAAATAAGTATTCTCCCAAATATTCCAATACAAAATCAGTCACAATCAAGCCAAACATCTCTAACGCATGAATTCTCGCTCATTGTCTCATCTTTCAAGACGAGGAAATCACGGCAGCTTATTGCAGACCTCGTAAGATCACAAATAACCACCAAGTGTAATGCTCTCATGACTTCTTACAGCGCTGAAGGACCAATACCGCGCGCAGAACAAATGATGCCCATACATTCACTCTGAGTATTCGCGCAGTAGCCTACAGGTGTTATCTATAGTCGAATTTTCTTCCCATCAAGACTGAAGTCCGCGTGACTTTCGCAAATTGGAGACGATAAAATGAAAACAGTCATCATAACGGGAGCTGCTCGCGGAATCGGCTTGGCCACCACAAAGCGATTCCTTAATGACGGCTACAAGGCAGCCATGGTCGATTGGGATGAAGTCGAACTCGAACATGCCGCAAAGTCACTCGAAAATGTACTGATACTTCCGCTCGACATCTCACAACCGACACACACAGAACGTATTATTAAAGAAACGTATTCAAAATTCGGACGTATTGACGCCTTGATCAACAATGCTGGAATCGCCGAATTTAACCCAATCGAACAGACAGACTTCACTACCTGGCGAAAGACAATGTCTGTCAATCTCGACGGAACATTTCTCATGACCAAAGCGGTCATTCCGATGCTCAAGACAACCTCTGGCGCAATCGTCAATGTGGCTTCAATAAGCGGACTTCGCGCATCAACTCTCCGCGTGGCCTATGGCACGTCCAAAGCTGGAGTCATTCACCTCACATTGCAGCAAGCTGTCGAACTGGGCGAATACGGCATTCGCGTAAACTGTATCTGCCCTGGGCCAGTCCGCACCAAACTATCCGTGGCTGTGCATACGCAAGAAATCATTAAGTCTTACCACGATGCCATCCCCTTGAACCGTTACGGCACGGAAGAGGAAATCGCTGGTGTTATCACTTTCTTGTGCTCCGAAGATGCTCGGTATGTTACGGGCCAAGTCATCGCAGCGGATGGAGGTTTTGAAGCAACCGGAGTCGGTCTGCCAGCGCTTCGCGACGCGAAGACAGACATTGCTCATCCTTCGTCGTGACTAAATCGTTCAGTGAGGAAATCAAGTGTCTCAATATCTCCGCGTTTCCAAACAACATTCAAATCGTCCGTTCAACTCTGAAGTGCACCACGGCGGATATAGTGGTTTGAGGATTCCGGTTCATGGATGTTGTGTTAGGGTCAGGAGGCGGTAAGA
>JAPORU010000213.1 GCA_026710045.1 Aestuariivita sp.
GGGATTATTCGCCGGGATTGCGCGATCGATGACGGATTTGCGCTCGATTCCTATCATCAACGAAAGCTTCACCAGTTTCTTTGGTTCGGGTCGTCTATTTGGGGTGCCGTCTTTGGTCCTTTGGACATTGGTCGCTGTCCTTCTCGGCCATATTCTTTACCGGCACACAAAATTTGGTGCACATGTCCTTGCGGTCGGAGACAATCCGGGCGCGGCGCAAGCGTCAGGTATCAAGGTTCAGAATGTTCGACTGGCCGTGCTCACTCTGTGCGGCACGACAGCTGGCATTGCCGGTTTGCTTTATGCCGGTCGGTTACAAGCGGCCCGATATACTCTCGGTGAAAGTGATCTGATGACAGTTATCGCGGCGGTGATTGTCGGCGGTACGGCCCTCTACGGCGGTAAGGGCTCGATTATTGGTGCGCTCTTTGGTTCACTTCTCATGGGAATGTTGAATAACGGGCTGATCTTAATGGGGTTGCACGTTTCTGACCAAATGATTGTGCGCGGGTTAATTATCTTGATAGCTGTTGCTATCTCGTTGCGTGAAATTCGTCGTTAGACATCGCAGTCGTCACGTTTCTTGATGTTCCGGCCGGCTGCACAACATCGGAGGCACTATGTTTCTTGATCTTCTCATGCGCCGTAATCCTCGTTTTGTAGAGGCCGCGATTGAATTGCATCAGCGGGGTCAGGTCCCCGCAAATGCTTATCTTCTGGATCTCGATGCGATTGAGCGTAATGCGCGCATATTCACTGATGCGGCAAAGAAGCTTGGTCTCAGCACATTCGCAATGACGAAGCAAGTTGGTCGTCATTCTGGCTTTTGTCATGCGGTTATGCGCGGCGGGATCATTCGATCTGTCGCTGTGGATATGGCTTGTGCGGTGGCCTGTCATCGGGCTGGGTTAAAAACCGGTCATCTTGGTCATCTGGTTCAGGTGCCACGTCAGGAGGCGGAGTTTGCCGCTGCGGAGTTGCGTCCCGATTACTGGACCGTATTTTCGGATGTTAAAGCCAAAGAAGCTGCTGCTGCTTCTCATAAGGCTGGATATGTACAGGCACTTATGGCACGTATTCAGGCGGCCGGTGATATATTCTATTTTGGACATGAAGGAGGATTTGATTCTAAGGAGATCCTTGCCGTAGCTGATCGAATGGATGCGGTGACGGGCGGGTATTTTGCCGGAATTACAACATTTCCCGCTTTACTTTTTGATCCAGAGGCGCGGAAGGTGGCTCCTACACCCAATCTTACGACACTCAATCATGCAGCTGAATTACTGGCCCGTGCTGGTCGCACGAACATCGCGATCAATGCGCCCGGAACGACCTCTTCCATCGTTCTGGATGCGCTCGCTGATGCCGGCGCCACACAGGTTGAGCCCGGTAACGGTCTTCACGGTACTACACCGCTCCATGCGGTCGAGGATCTGCCCGAGGATCCGGCTCTCCTCTATCTTTCAGAAGTATCGCATCATCATGGTGGCAAAGCCTATTGTTTTGGTGGCGGGTTTTATATTGATCCTGTCTTCCCCAGATATCAGGTACATGCGTTGGTTAGCGGCAGTCCGACGGTCGATCCATCGTACCTGCGCAACGTCGAAATCCCCGATTCATCCGCTATTGACTATTACGCTATGATTGATGCGGACAGCGACACCGCACCGGCTCCCGGCGATACGGTTATCTTCGGTTTTCGTGCGCAGGTTTTTGTCACTCGCGCTATGGTCGTCGGGATCAGCGGAGTGGACAGTGGCACGCCCGCAGTTACTGCTATTGAAAACGGGTTCGGTGATTTCGTAGACTGGCCGGGAGCCTATGCACCATGACTCCGACTCTCTCCCTCAAAGATGTTCGGAAAGTCTTCGGCGGGATTGTGGCGATCCAGAACCTTTCATTGGACCTTTATCCTGGTGAGATCGTTGCTGCTGTTGGTGACAACGGCGCAGGTAAGTCGACATTGGTTAAGATTGTCTCCGGTGTGCACCGCCCGTCGAGCGGCAAAATTACTTTGGATGGACTGCCCGTCAGTTTTTCGGATGCAAGCGTCGCTCGATCGCACGGAATCGAGGTGGTTTATCAGGATTTAGCTTTGGCCAATAAACAGCCGGTCTATATGAACATGTTTTTAGGTCGTGAGCTTACGCGCAGACCCTTTGGGCTTTTAGATAAAGTGCGCATGCAAGATGAGACGCAAAGACTTGTGGAACAACTGGACATTCGTATTCCGTCTGTATGTTCACAAATCCGTGATCTGAGTGGAGGCCAACGTCAAGGTATCGCAATTGCCCGTGCAACTCATTGGGCTCAAAAGCTGGTTTTGCTTGATGAGCCTACAGCGGCACTTGGGGTCGTAGAAACCTCTCGGGTCGAGGAACTGATTGTATCTCTCAAGGAACGTAAGCTTGCGATCCTGATTATCAGCCATTCCCTTGAACAGGTCTTTCATATTTCGGATCGTATTTGTGTGTTAAGGCGCGGCGAGCAGGTTGGTGTCCGAAATACTGAAGAGACTGATAAGAATGAGATAATCGCCATGATTACTGGGGTGAAGATGTGACCATAAATGGAACGAACATGGCGGCAGAAGTCGATGAAATTCCAATGATGATTTCACGCCAACTTGCGGTATTGGATGCTTATCGTGAAACAGGGCGTATGCTGAAACGCGATGGCGTGCGTGGGATCATAACCTGTGCACGAGGCACATCAGATCATGCGGCGACCTTCTTCAAATATTTGATGGAAACGTATGTGGGCTTGCCGGTGGCGTCCATCGGTCCGTCTGTCGCGTCAATCTATGGTGCTAACCTGCGGCTTAATGGATTTTCATGCTTGACTTTTTCGCAGTCTGGCGGTAGTCCCGACCTTGTCTTGTTGCAACGCACTGCCAAAAAGGGGGGCGCGCGGACCATTGCGATCTTGAATGTGACTGAAAGCCCTGTCGGTAATGATGCTGATCACATTCTCCCTATTCTTGCCGGTCCTGAGAAAGCCGTTGCAGCGACAAAATCCTTTGTTGGTATGTTGGTTGCATCTTTGGGTTTGGTTGCCGGCTATCGCGCTGACAACGATATTGTCGGGGCACTTGCCGATCTTCCTGATCTGACACGTGATGCATTAAAATGCGACTGGTCTGTAGCGATGCAATTGGCGCAAAACAGATCGCTTTACTGCGTTGGGCGCGGTTTCAATATGGCAATTGCATTAGAAGCGGCGCTGAAAATAAAGGAGATTTGTTGCCTTCACGCAGAAGCTTATTCTGCCGCAGAGCTATTGCACGGTCCAGTTAGGTTGGCGGACGAGAGATTCGGGGCCCTTGTTTTTGGAACGCAAGGCTGTGCACGAAAAACGCTTACCGAAGCCTATATGCGATTGCGGCGCGATGGCGCAAGCGCCTATCTTGTTGGTTCAGTACCAGAACTGTCTACTTTGCCGGTTACGTCGACGAATAATGAAATTTTGGAACCCGTGCTTCAGGTCGTTGCCTTTTATCGGTTTGTTGAGAACCTGTCAGTTGCCATGGGCCATAACCCCGATGCTCCGACCGGGCTCCGAAAGGTAACAGAGACTGTTTGACCGCCCTGCCCATCAATGGTTTCATGGTCCAACTGGGCATAATCACACCCCACGTCTCGATCCAACGATCCCGACATGAGCCTCTCGAAAGAACGCATCATGCGCTAACAGGATACGGCGAGATGCATCAGTGCTAAAAGGACAGGAACTTAAAGGAAATGAGCGAACTTCTGTCCTTTAATCCTCATCGCTTGATTCTTGCGCGTGAACGTCGGAAGATGACGGCGATTCAGTTAGCGGAGGCAGCAGGTATTTCCCGGGTGCAGCTGTCTCGGATTGAAGGCGGGAAAAGTGAGTCATGTGTGGACACGGTTGATGCTTTGGCTCGGGTGTTGTGTTATCCCCGTGCATTTTTCTATCTTACTCAAATGTACTCGTTTTCTGAGGAATCTGTGAGTTTTCGCAGTTTATAGTCTCAATCCTCTACAAATATTGACAAATATTGCTATTTTGTGTCATGCTTGGATGATTGGAGATTCTGACATGGCAA
>JAPORU010000021.1 GCA_026710045.1 Aestuariivita sp.
CGAAGACGCCTGCCCACCGGGCCGTCTCAGCGCACCGGGAACGGCATTGGAAACAGCCCAGGCAACCGCGCGAGCCTGAATAACCTTGCCCTGGCCGTCGTCCTGCCGTCGTCCTGCCGTCATCCTGACCAACCGACGCCCGTCCCTCCCGGCACACAGGCTTCGCCACCGTCCCCGGACCCATCCCGGACCCATCTTGATGGCGGCTGCAAAACCGGACAGGAGGACACGCGATCAAGGCCTTGTGGAACATCATGCGTCACCGCATAGAGACGCCCATCGCAGACCGTCCCGCCCACGGTCCATCCCACACATCCTGACCGGTCGATCGGTGGACGGCTCCGGGCCACCGGTTCCCGGATCGCTCTCCGCTCCCTGCAAAACCGAATCACAGACCGCCGGATCAGGACGAAGAACCGTTCGAACATCACGCGTCCGTGACTGATACCGCAACATTACCCAAAAATGATCACGACGTCGCCATCAAATATGACAGTTTTTTCAGCATGGGATCCGCCTGATTCCCGGCTTGTAAGGAATCGCGGTTCAAGCTTACTTCAGGAACACATGGCACATTCAGATGTCGGCGCACTCCATCGAAAACACGACGTCCCCCTTTGTTTCATGCAGAGACCAACGCGGTTTTAGGAATTGGCGCATACGTCTATCTATTCTGGGCCCATCCCGGTCCGTATCAAGCAGCCTTATTCACCCTCAGTAAAAAGCGCGTCTGTTCATGCTTTCATAGTGCAAAGCGACATCAAACATGGTAAGAAATAACGCTTTCGAGACGGTTCGGCTCAACGATATTTGAATTTACAACTACCCATCGTACGTTTCTAGCCTTATAGCCATGATGGCAGACCATTCATTTTGCGGCCGGAAAAGACGCGCAAGTTTTCCCTTACAACATGTTTCTGCTAACACCTATTGAGGATCTACCGCCATGAAAATGACCACTGAAGAAGCCTTTGTAAAAATCCTGCAACGTCATGGAATTCAGCATGCATTCGGAATTATCGGGTCGGCGATGATGCCCATTTCCGATCTGTTTCCGGCGGCTGGTATTCATTTCTGGGACTGTGCACATGAAGGCAGCGCTGGAATGATGGCCGATGGTTACACACGTGCAACCGGCAAAATGTCGATGATGATTGCGCAGAATGGTCCCGGTGTCACGAATTTCGTAACCGCCGTAAAGACCGCATATTGGAACCATACCCCGTTGCTGCTTGTCACGCCACAGGCCGCCAACAAGACAATTGGTCAGGGCGGGTTCCAAGAAGTCGAACAGATGAAACTCTTTGAAGATATGGTTGCCTATCAGGAAGAAGTACGTGATCCATCACGCGTCGCCGAAGTGCTGACACGAGTCATTGGCAAGGCCAAGCGCCTGTCCGGCCCCACACAGATCAATATCCCGCGCGACATCTGGACTCAGATAATCGATATCGAACTCCCTGATCCCATTGAATTCGAACAATCGCCCGGCGGCGAGAACTCGGTAAAGATGGCGGCCGAACTTCTCTCAAACGCCAAAAACCCGGTAATTCTGAACGGCGCAGGCGTGGTGCTTTCAGATGGCGGGATTGAGGCCTCGAAGATGCTGGCAGAACGGCTCGGTGCGGCTGTGTGCGTCGGTTATCAGCACAATGATGCCTTTCCCGGTTCGCACCCGCTGTTTGCTGGACCTCTGGGCTACAATGGCGCGCGCGCCGGCATGGATCTCATCAAGGAAGCCGATGTCGTTCTATGCCTTGGAACACGGCTCAACCCGTTTTCGACATTACCAAGTTATGGCATGGAATATTGGCCCTCCGATGCAAAAATCATTCAGGTTGATATCAACCCGGATCGCATTGGCCTGACAAAGAAGGTGACCGTGGGCATCGTGGGGGACGCTGCCAAAGTGGCCCGCGGCATTCTCGCCAACCTGTCCGACGATGCCGGCGATGCAGGTCGAGCCGCACGCAAGTCCAAGATTGCCACAACCAAATCACGATGGGCGCAGCAGTTGGCGTCGATGGACCATGAAGAAGATGATCCGGGCACCACTTGGAATAAACGGGCCCGCGCCGCAAAACCGGATTGGATGAGCCCTCGGATGGCGTGGCGCGCCATTCAGCAGGCGCTGCCACGAAACGCAATCATTTCCTCGGACATCGGCAACAACTGTGCCATTGGGAACGCCTATCCGGACTTCGATGAAGGTCGGAAATACCTCGCCCCCGGCTTATTCGGGCCATGTGGGTATGGCTTGCCCGCCATCATCGGCGCAAAAATCGGCTGCCCGGATGTTCCAGTTGTCGGTTTTGCCGGTGATGGTGCCTTTGGCATTTCAGTGAACGAGCTTACAGCAATTGGTCGAGGTGAATGGCCACCGATAACACACATCGTATTCCGCAATTACCAATGGGGAGCCGAAAAACGAAACTCGACCCTGTGGTTCGACGACAACTTTGTCGGTACCGAACTCGATACACACGTGTCCTATGCCGGCATTGCACAAGCCTGTGGCCTACAGGGCCTCATCGTTCGCACTATGGATGAACTTACCGCCACCTTGAATACAGCGATCAAGGACCAGATGAAGCATAACAAAACCACTGTGATAGAGGCTATGATCAATCAGGAACTGGGTGAACCTTTCCGCCGAGACGCCATGAAAAGACCGGTGGAGGTCGCCGGTATTTTAAAGGATGACATGGTCGTACAGACCGGAGTCTGATGACCACGATCCCTTCGCAACTGCTCAAACAGCGCGCACGCGGTCCGCGTGCCGTTATTGCAATGAGCGAAGGGCATGATCCTCGAATCATCAAAGGGTCACTCGCGGCCTGTCAACAAGGACTGGCCGACATCATTCTGGTTGGATCACATGCTGAAATCGCTCGGGTCTTAGATCACGCCGGGGGATCGAATGTTTCGGGAATCACGATCATAGATCCCGCTGACAGTGCATATATCGCTGAATTTGCGAACGTCTATGCTCAGTTACGCAGTCACAAAGAGCACCTGACGGAAGAAACCGCACGCCGGACCGTGCATGATCCCGTAACGTTCGCTGCGCTTCTGGTGCGCACCGGCTGCGCACATGGGACAGTGGGTGGTGCGGTGACCTCAACGTCCAAGATTGTGCGCACCGCCATCACGATGATTGGCAAGGCGCCGGATGCACCATTGATCTCATCGCTTTTTCTGATGTACCCACCGACAAACGCTCCACACGGAACACGGGCTATGGTGTATTCAGACTGTGGGTTATTGCCAGACCCCAATGCCGAGCAGCTCGCTGAAGTCGCACGACAAGCGGCCAATTCATTTTCTGCGTTGATGCACGACACCCCTCGCGTCGCGATGTTATCCTTTTCCACAAAGGGCAGCGCACGCCATGCGCATGTTACAAAGGTTGTCGAGGCTACAAACCTGCTTAAAGACCGTGCGCCAGAGCTTTTGGTGGATGGTGAGTTGCAATTTGACGCCGCCTTTGAACCCGATGTCGGCGCACTCAAAGCACCAGAATCGGATGTAGCGGGACACGCCAATGTCATGATTTTTCCAAACCTTGATGCCGGCAATGCTTGCTACAAGGTAACGCAACGTTTGGCTGGCTATACGGCAATTGGGCCCATTCTACAAGGGTTGGCGAAGCCAGCAAATGACCTCTCACGGGGATGCACAGCTGCGGATGTAACTGAAATCATTGCGGTCACTGTGCTGCAAGTGCAGAATGGGTGACCCATCTCAATGTTGCATGTCCGATTGAGAAAGGACTGTTTCGTCGCCACCAGGCACAGTATATCACATTTTGATCTCAAAATACCCGCCCAGCGCGGATAACAATCCAGACTTTCGAACGGCATTGAACCATATCCGCATTGATACGGGTGAAAAATCAAACACGGACACGATGCCGTAAGCCCGAAAAATAGCATGCACGACCGTGACGATGACACACAAGACACAAACCTTACATATCCCATCTTTAACATTTTATGCAAAAAAGTTATGATATTCAACACCTTAAAAAATGTGGTGGCACACCAAACTTT
>JAPORU010000210.1 GCA_026710045.1 Aestuariivita sp.
TCCGCCGTCCGTCCCGGATCGGTTGCCTTTCCCGATAGAAGCGGTTCCATCCGCTCCCACATCGCATCCGTCAAAACGGTTCGATCCTTATTCATGATTCGGCTCTCTCAATAGTGTCCGTCGCCTCTTTTCCGGGCAACTCTGAGAGTGAATGTAACAGACATCCGGTAACGTTCAAGAGTAGATGAGTAGATGTCAACGGGTCCTAAATCACACACAAGGCGCACGGGACCGAATAGACGGGGATCGGTAACGACCCTTTTTCAGAATGCGAAACCAATGTTAATCAAGGCATAGATCAACTTAAGGGAAACAACATGAGACGAGTAATGGCAATGACCGCCGCCGCATCACTGGTTGCGGCCTTCGCTATTCCTGCTGGGGCGCAGACAACAGGAACGATTGCAGTTGGGTTTTCTTCGAATAACGAGTTTACCATAGACAATACAGCGACATTGGAAAATAACGTGTGGGTGGTTAACGTTTCAATGAACTTGACAACCACTTTATCGGATTTGGAACGTCGATAAGACGTTACGAATGCAGACCTTACCGCTCCCTATTATATCCAATACCATTTAATTGGGGATAGCTCTGTAAACGGCAACGACTGCCAAAGAAAAAAACTCGATTTCTTTGGGATAGTCCACGCTCATAGTTCGACCTCATGGACTTATAAAATCTCGACCTGACGGTCACCACAAGAAGACCGCCCGAGCGGATGTCCTAGCGTACGCTAATTCAATTGAAAATGCGGAGGATAAGTCCCACCTTTGATGGGACCAAAAATCTCTTCAATCTCGGGGTGATCAACAGGTTCTCCCGACTCATCGGCAAGCAGATTTTGTTCCGAAACATACGCGAAATAATAAGCTTGATCATTTTCGGCCAGGAGGTGATAAAAAGGCTGGTCCTTTCTCGGCCGACTTTCTTCCGGTATAGACTCGTACCATTCCTCACTGTTGGCAAATTCAAAATCGACATCAAAGATAACACCGCGGAAAGGATGTTTACGATGCCGAACAATTTGACCGAGATGGAATTTGGCCGTCAAAGTTTGCATTTTAGCCATTTTGAACCCATGGAATCATACTAAAACTGGTTTCTTTTGCGGTATCTGGAGCATTTGAATTTATTGATCTTTGCAAGCGTCAAAAAGGAAAATTCTTGACCCTCATCTCTACAGTCCTTGAAATCGTTACACCAGTATTCCTGCTTGCTTCAATCGGATTTATCTGGATCAAATTAGGATTTGAATATAGGACGCGATTTGTCACACAACTTACGATGACACTCGGTGTGCCATGTCTCATATTTACGGCGTTAATGCAAACAGAGATCGCGCCATCGGCGCTAGTGGAGTTATCTCTCGCGACAATTTCCGTGTATGTTGGCATTACTCTGGCCAGCACCTTGCTCATCTGGCTCCTGAGCCTGAATCAAAGGGTCTACTTAGCCCCAATCACATTCGGCAATACGGGTAATCTGGGTTTACCACTGGCCCTCCTCGCATTTGGTGATACGGGACTCAGCTATGCTGTCGTGATCTTCGCCGTGATGGCGATTTATGCCTTCACATTCGGTGTCTGGATCATAGCCGGTGGCGGAAGTCCTCTTCAACTGGTCAAAGAACCCATGGTGGGTGCTACAGTGCTTGGTGCCCTGTTTCTGTGGCAGGACTGGGAAACACCGCAATTTCTAACGAACACACTGGAACTCATCGGCCAGACGGCTATTCCACTGATGCTCATTACACTGGGAGTTGCAGTCGCCCGTCCAAGTACAGGCGGTATAAGGTATGCAGTCGTCCTCTCGTTTGCAAAACTAATCCTATGCTTTGGTGTAGCTTGGCTCCTCGGGCGGCAATTTGATCTTGATGACACAGCCTTTGCCGTTCTCCTCTTGCAAGTTTGTACACCCGTTGCAGTCACGTCTTATCTTCTTGCCGAAAAATATAACGCCGATCCTGAAAAAGTCGCTGGCCTGGTTGTCATCTCGACCCTGCTGTCTATCATGGCATTACCCGCAATTCTGGCTCTAACAATTTAAATTCGAAACGGTGTTTTGTTTTGAAACTCTTTCTGTTATCTTCACCAAAAAAATGATGAGACCCACAATGAGCAAACTCATTCGAGCGTTTATTCTATTGTTTTTGGCGTCATCGTGTGGCAGCGGCTACGGTTCGGCTCCGGATAGGCTCGACAATGCCTGCAGCATCATTCGCGAAAGACCCGAATATCTGAAAGCCTTTCGCGAAACGGAACGTCGTTGGGGCGTACCGATCCATGTGCAGATGGCAACGATTTATCATGAAAGCCGCTTCATCAGTAACGCACGTCCACCCTATCGCTATTTTTTGGGTATTATTCCCACGGGACGTCAATCCAGTGCCTACGGTTATTCGCAAGCTCTAGACGGAACATGGGATGATTATCAACGAAAGACCGGCAACCGATGGGCACGACGTGATCGGATGCGGCATGCCGCCGACTTTATGGGTTGGTATATGACCAGGAGCCGCGATCTCCTAAATATTTCGCTCCATGATGCCCGTAATCAGTACCTTGCCTATCACGAAGGCCATACAGGGTTCCGCCGCGGCAGCCACAATAACAAAAAGTGGTTACTCCGAAAATCACATGACGTTCAGAGCCGTGCAAATCTCTATCAGCAACAGTTAGCGAGTTGTATCGGAGAACGTATCGCTTGATCGCAAACCCCAGTCACCGACCCTAATGAACTCAAGAAAAATTTACAAACGTAATCTGCTTCGCCAAAGA
This sequence comes from Aestuariivita sp., assembly GCA_026710045.1. GTDB lineage: Bacteria > Pseudomonadota > Alphaproteobacteria > Rhodobacterales > Rhodobacteraceae > JAPORY01. The sequence continues at coordinate 2,781 of JAPORU010000210.1, forward strand.
ATGACCTTATGACCCATTCATTCGTAATCCTGACGAGGACGATACGGTATTTATCGGTAAGAATTAAAACAACGGAAATAACACCGCGAAAACGATCAGCCAGCGTACAGTAACTACCACTACCGGCGACAGGATATAAAAAAGGGAGGAAGTTTGCCCTCCGGTTTCCCGGAGGGGAGGCGGCAACCCGAAAGTCCCGCAAGTGGCACTAGTATCGCTGGTTATTGTTTTTTTGTCAAGCCCTGGCTAGGCTTCCGATAATTTTATCTATGACATCCCGGTATTCTTCTTCGGATATCAACGGCTTTCCGCAACTCGGCAGGAGCCGGCTGACCGCCATGGTGGTGACATGATTGCACACGATCCAAGCATCTCTTCCATCAAGTGGAGAGCGAATCATGACCGAAAACTGCGGATTGGGCTGCCTTTTCGAGGTTATCGGTACGACGGTAACAACACCACTCAATGTTGCGTGTCGGGAAACGACCACAACCGGTCTGCGCTTCCAGAATTCAGGCAGATGCAGGCATTCCGAGGGCGGATAATCGCACCAGTATACTTCCCTTTTACGAGGAGATGCCTGTAGTTTTACAGTTTCTCTCTGAGGCTTTTCGATTGTCATCTCTCCTTGCTCAAGTAGTCAATCCAGAGATCTCGAGTTATTTCAGAAATATCCCGGTCCTCTTCGGCATACCGTAGTTTGATTTTTCAATAAAGATCGGCTGGCATATTCCAACGTGTTGAAATTCTCATTTTCAAATTGATAATTGCAAACCGTTATAATCAGGTCTAGTTCGGCAAACTGCTCGGAAAGTTGTTTTCATCTGATTTAAGAAGCTCATTCCTACGTGCCAGCGTTTCGTACCATTCTTGCGCTTCTCTATCCCTGAAAAAAGAGGCTTTAGGCGCAAGGCGATGAACTGCTTCCTCAACCTCCTCAAGAGAAACTCGGAAAAACTCTTTACGTAAATTTGCCATGTTAACTCGACAGTCATCAAATTCTTTATGAAGAGCTGTTTCAAGAGCAGGAGCGTCATCGGAATAAATCATCGCATGTGTATCAAAACTAAATGGAACGGATGCATCACCCAACTCCTTTACGCGATCATCAGGATCAAGACGACGTGTTAAACCAATCTTGAAAATATCCTCGCCGAATGCACCGACATTAGAATCGTCCGTTCAACTCTGAAGTGCACCACGGCGGATGGTGTGGTTTGAGGATTCCGGTTCATGGATGTTGTGTTAGGGTCAGGAGGCGGTAAGA
>JAPORU010000166.1 GCA_026710045.1 Aestuariivita sp.
TTGAAAATCTTAGAGCGTGAACCCACTCTCACAGAGCTTGGTATTTTTTCGGCAATGTGGAGTGAGCATTGTTCATACAAATCCTCACGAAAATGGTTACGCACGTTGCCGACCTCGGCTCCTCACGTCATTTGTGGTCCGGGGGAAAATGCCGGAATTATTGATATTGGCGATGGACAAGCACTGGTATTCAAAATGGAAAGCCATAATCATCCATCCTTTATTGCGCCTTATCAAGGTGCCGCGACGGGCGTCGGCGGGATTCTCAGAGACATATTTACGATGGGCGCACGACCGATTGCGATCATGAACGCTCTTTCGTTTGGTGATCTAAAACATCAACAGACGCGTGAAATCGTAACTGGGGTTGTCGCCGGCATCGGCGGCTATGGAAACAGCTTTGGTGTTCCTTGTGTGGGTGGCGAAGTACGATTTGATGCATCCTATAACGGAAACTGCTTGGTGAATGTATTTGCCGCAGGGCTCGTTGAGACTGACAAGATTCTGTACTCAGCGGCTTCAGGAATTGGCCGGCCTGTCGTTTATTTGGGTGCCAAGACAGGGCGTGACGGGGTGGGCGGCGCATCGATGGCATCAATCGGATTCGATGATGATCAAACAGCGAAACGACCGACCGTCCAGATCGGTGATCCCTTTACCGAGAAGCGACTCATGGAAGCTTGCCTTGAGCTCGTTGAAACCGACGCCATTATTGCGATTCAAGATATGGGAGCTGCCGGCTTAACCTGTTCGGCTGTTGAAATGGGAAATAAAGGTGGGCTTGGCATTGAGATCGATCTTGATTCCGTCCCACAGCGCGAGACAAATATGACGGCCTACGAGATGATGCTCTCAGAAAGCCAGGAGCGTATGCTCATGGTTTTGAAACCCGAAAGGGAGACAATCGCGCGCGAGATTTTCCAGAAGTGGGATCTTGACTTTGCCATCGTTGGGCAAACTCTTGCCGATGATCGCTTCATCGTTAAGCATCAAGGCCAAATCAAAGCCGATGTACCACTGTCACCACTCTCTGAACAAGCACCTGAATATGAACGCTCCTGGGCACCTGTCATTACATCAGAACCCTTAGATAGTGTACCACGAATTGATTCAATCGATGCCCTACAGGGGTTAATTTGCTCGCCAAACTATTGTGCAAAGAATTGGATTTACGAACAGTATGATACGATGGTCATGGCGGACACTATCCGAACGCCCGGGTATGGTGCAGGACTTGTCCGTGTGCATGGTTCAAAAAAAATTCTTGCCTTCACGACGGATGTAACACCCCGTTACGTTAAGGCACACCCCAGAGAAGGAGGTAAACAAGCCGTCGCCGAAGCTTATCGTAATCTGATAGCCTCGGGAGCCATCCCGCTCGCAATAACAGACAATCTGAATTTTGGAAATCCTGAACAGCCGGAGATTATGGGTCAATTCGTCGAAGCCCTAAAAGGAATCAGTGACGCTTGCATTGCCCTTGATATGCCCATCGTATCAGGGAATGTCTCACTCTATAATGAAACAGGAGGAGATTCGATCCTTCCGACACCAACCATCGGTGCAGTTGGCCTTATCTCGAACCCAGAGGAAATGATCGCGGCAGAGATATACGAGGAACAGTTGGCACTCGTCATTGGAGAAACAGTCGGTCATCTTGGCCAATCGGCACTTCTCGCTGAACTCCTAAATCGAACAGACGGTGTACCACCACCTGTCGATTTCGAGACCGAATTAAGAAACGGCCAGTTCATTCTCAATAACGCATCGCTGATCTCAGCCTGCACCGATATTTCTGACGGCGGATTAGCAGTTGCAGCCTTTGAATTGGCAGAAACCTTCGGGATCGGGGTGCAACTCCACAACGATAACATGGAATTTCTTTTTGGAGAAGACCAAGGGCGATACTTGATTGCTTGTAATTTTGATCAAGCCGAAGCTATGATGATAGAAGCTTCTCGCGCGAATGTATCTATTCAAACTGTTGGTAAATTCACGGGGATGTCGGTTCGTTTTGGCGGGGCAAGTGCTCCATTGAGCGAACTCAGTTGTCTGTTTCGAGAAACATTTTCCCGCACGATTGCTTGACATAAATGTTATTGGCACTTAACTCTGTTTGTGGAAATGACAGTGGACAAATCAAAACACGCCAATGCCGATGCATGCTCATCAAATTGAAGAATTGCTGCGGCAATCTTTCCCTAATGCTACAATTGTCGTGGAAGGTGACGATGGTGTTCATATGTCCGCGTATGTCACGGATGAGAGTTTTCGCGGAAAAAATCGCGTCCAGCAGCAACGTGCGGTCTATGCTGCCCTGAAGGGAAAGATGGATGGACCTGACGGCGAATTGCACGCTTTGGCACTGACCACTCGAATACCGGACTAGAAATGGATATTGTCTTTGTTACGATCACGAGTGCTGCGATCATTACCGTCGCCTCAATTAACGCCTATCTGGCGATCCGACAATCAAACGATACGGAGCGCGGAAGCTTGCCCGGTAAAGGAAAAAATATCATTGAAGCCAACTACAGTTCCGGTGCAGGTGGTGGTGGCCATTCGAAGACCTACACGATACCGCAGGACCCGCAGGATTACGCCAAGTGTTTCATTCCTAAAAGGAAAAAATAGATGTCAGACGTAAACGCGCAAATTAGCGAAACAATTGCCAACAATGAAGTGGTTCTCTATATGAAGGGAACCAGGTCCATGCCGCAATGCGGCTTTTCATCGCGAGTTGTCAGTGTGTTGAATTATCTTTCAGTTCACTATACAGATGTGAACGTTCTTGAAGATGATCGCATCCGCCAAGGCATCAAGGATTTTTCTGATTGGCCGACCGTCCCGCAACTCTATGTTAAAGGTGAATTTGTCGGAGGCTGCGATATCATCACGGAAATGACGTTGTCCGGTGAACTGGACGAATTATTTGATGATAAAAACATCGGTTACGACAAAGACGCTTCGGATAAAATTCGCGAGGCCAATACTCAAGAGGAGTGACGGAACATAATTGAACAGATGCGTGTTGATATTGCGTCGCTGAATTCTTGTTGCACTGCTTGTCCACAAATGCATTAGGGGCCTATCGAATGGCGCATGGACTCTTTCAGATTCATGATGAAAACAAGTGATGCTCCATTTGCCGGTTCCCAACGGAAGAAGATATGCCGTCTCAGCGACGTTTTGCCGCCGTTTTTTGCCGTTCAACATTCCACGACCAGAGAGTCCCAAGCGGCTTTCGACCCCATCGTAATATTTACAGACCCCAGTTAAAGAACTCTCGGCAAGCAAACCCAAAGCAAGGATGAGCTGATTGCCTACTCGAACATCTCGGAAAACACCACAGGCACATCTAAACCAATCCGATCAAGAGCGCCTTCGTTACAGTGCGGAACCGAATCCGGAACGCTCAAAGTAACCGGAGCTGCACATCCGTGCGGGTTACGATATCAATAGACAGATGATATCCGCCACGAAGAACGGACGGTTAGTTATCCAGCTCCGAACTCTTTATCAAGGTTATTGATTGCGGTGAATGTCACGCGGAATCAGTCAACAAAAAAAGACCACCGATGCGGCCTGTCACCCACTTTCGGACATAACCAAACTGTCGTGATACAGTCTTCTTTGTTAGGGTCCGTTGACATCTATCGTGCGGCGATGATTCCTGCAACCAGGTGAATGCCCGCCGCGAAGCTGGACGCCGTCTTGTCGTATCGGGTCGCGATCGCCCGGAACTCCTTGATTTTGCAGAAGAAATTCTCAATCCGGTGCCGGTCCCGATAGGCGTCTCGGTCAAAGGTGCGCGGAAGCGTTCGGTTTTTCTTCGGGGGAATCACCGTCTTGACTCCGTGTTCCGCAAGCCTATCTAGTAAGGCGTCCGAGTCAAAGGCCTTGTCGCCGATCAATGTCGTGAAATCCACAGGGTCCAGGAGCATCGGTATCGCCACGAGATCATGGCTCTGGCC
>JAPORU010000122.1 GCA_026710045.1 Aestuariivita sp.
TTAATTGGAATTAATGTAAAAAATCGGTTTTGCGTAATTAACGACTTAATCCACCTTCAAATGGTGTAGTCGGACAAGGAAATGCATCGGTAATGCCCGGTCCATTTTACGACAACAGATCAACATCTTATCGTAAGACATGAACGGCACAACGGGCATTGCGCACAACTTGCGCCGCGGTCGAACCCAGCAACAAGTCTTGCATCCCGGGACGATGCGAGGCGATCACGATCAAATCAGGATGGTTGCGTTCGGCCCAATCCAATATCGAGCGCCCTGAGTGTCCCTCTATGAGTTCTACGTCCGCTCCGGAAATTCCTTCAACCAAATTCGAAAGTTGACGCTCAATTTCGGCACGCGATTCCCGAATGTAGTCTGGTGGTAAGTATGTTACGGCATATCCTGGAATGCGCTCCATAACGTGTAAGAGCGTGATTTTCGCATCCGAATTCGCCAAAACCCGTGCGACATTCAGTGACGCCTTATTATCGCGCTCTAGATCAAGAGCGATGGGGACAAGGATATTCGTATACATTGAATAAATTCCTAAATGTTTATGTGTGGATGAACCTAATAAACTTCTATTCATGTTCTTTAATGCAGATCAATGAAGACCGCCCGCGACAAAAAAATCGGCAGGATGTGTACCAAGCAATGAACACCTGTCTACTATCACCTCCTTGAACCCATCTTTCGTACTGCAAGCGTTCGTTCAATCAGTGACACAGAATCGACTGTGGCGATTCATGTAATCGCCGGTTCAATAAGAATGTCGAACCCTGTCTTTTGACACCGCCTTAATCAAGGGCTTAATCAAGGGACACGTAACCAATATACCATCTGGCAACGCCTCCAGCAAATCAGCCGAAGAACGCGCGATCATCACAAAACATACAATGCATGCACGCATATGTATGATTGGAGATAGGCGCGCGAACGTGGATAAATCAGCGCTTGCGTACGCGTTTTTAATCTCTTTGCTATCGACAGAGCCAGATATCCCTTTTCCACTTATCAACTTAAATAACGACCGTTGCTGCATGCGCGGCCTTTGTCACACCGACAGGCGGCAACGCGGCCGGAATGTACTCTAAGTCCTACTCTACGCCCACTTGCTTTGTGTTCATGTCTGATTTAGACTCTGTACGGTGAGCCATACGCCACCGGTTATTTCTACAGATCAACCAACCATCACCCACCACTGGAGCTTGGCCCAAGAACTCCGCATGACGCTGGATTGATGTAAAAAGATCCAGTGCTGCAGGATGTCATGTGACAAGAAGGTTTTAAGATTATCCGACATGTCTGGACGATGACACATCCAATACGGCCCACTGATAACGAAGCGCGCCAGCTCGCACATCGATTATTGTATGAGGCCCGATTTGCTTCCCTGGCCGTCTTGGACGCACACAAATCCCCCTTTGTGTCGCGCATCGCATTTGGTTTGACAGCATCCAGGACGCCATTGAGCCTCATTTCAACGCTCTCCCATCATACCAATTATATGATTGCATCGAAGGACGTGTCGTTGCTGATTGGTGAGCCCCTTGCCAAAGGCGATCCCCTGACCTATCCACGGATGACGTTGCAAGCACGGGCGGAATTTATTGCCCGAACCGAACCAAAGTCCGAATCGTTAAAGGAAACATGGCTCAAATTGCATCCCAAGTCCCAACTCTACATCGACTTTACGGATTTCAAATTTATTCTTTTCTCGATTCAAAAAGCCTATCTCAACGGTGGTTTTGGAAAAGCCTATATCTTATCCGCTGAAGATCTAAAAAGTGACAAGAAAAGCGGATTTAGAAAAGACAATGAAACGCATCAGAAAACGTGATCACAAGGGAAGAACCAGCACATCCGTAACGACGACCATCACGTGTGGTCACGCACTCTCCGCCGCACCATCAAGAAGAAAAACACCATTGATTCTCCAGACTCCCGATATCTTTACCATGTGATAATCCAGTACATGGATCTGGCCGGCGACATCGGTAATCAAAATGCGTTGGTAAATTTGACCCGCAATCGTCCTTGTCTTCAAAAACTGTACGTTCTCGGGCCGCCACACCATTGGATAACCTTTGCGAACCATGAGGCCGAAGTTGGTCGGATTTCCGAATTTTCTTTGGATAACTGGACTTGCAAAGGTAAAGGCCGTGGAAACATCATCAACCTTAAACGCTTCAATCTGCCGGGAAATCACATCTTGAACACCATCAAACTGTGCAAGCGCGGATGTCCAGATGGCAACCCAGATTAAAAGTGAGGCTACGAAGAGTTTCATTGCTCCCCTCATTTTTTAGAACGCAAACATTTGAACGATATCCACAAACACCCTCGTTCGTTCTTGATCATGAAAAGAATAGGTTCGTCACGATCACGATACCAGCTCACCTTCGAGCGCGCCATTGATGAGATCAATGGTCTCCTGGATTCCATAAAGGGCAATGAAACCGCCAAACCGCGGACCATGACTTGCGCCCAATAGTACCTGGTACAGAACCGTAAACCAATCTCGAAGAGGATCAAAGCGCTCCCGTCCAACGGCATAAACCAAGGCCTGAATATCTTCGTCGTCTATCGGTCCATTATAATGTTCAAGCTCAAGGCGTAAAACCTCAAGGGCTTCTCGCTCCTTTAACGTCGGCAATCGATAAACCTTATCGGGTTTAATCCGATCTTTGTAATACCGAAGAGCAAATTCGATACATTGAGTCATCCCCGGATTGCGCTCCGGGCTCACGTCCGGTTTGTATCGCTGGATAAATTGCCACAAAATATCGGGATCTTCCGTACCGACGACACTCGCAAGATTGAGAAGCATCGAAAATGATATCACCAGATCCGAAACAGGAACCTCGCCGTGGTGAACAAAAAAGACTGGATTGTTGAGTTGAGCAACGGAATCCTGGTTTGGAAACATGCGCAAATGTTGATAGTATTGATCGGTGGTCTGTGGAATGACATCGAAGTAAAGCCGCTTGGCCGTCTTTGGTTTCAGGTACATGAAATACTGCAAACTCTCAGGTGAGGCATAGGTGAGCCACGACTCCATTGAAAGTCCGTTTCCCTTGGACTTTGATATTTTCTGACCGAATTCATCGTTGAACAACTCATAACTCAGAGTTTCCGGAGGGGAACCTCCGAGAACCCGGCATATCTTTGTCGCTTGAACAACGCTCTCGATCAAATCCTTTCCGGACATTTCATAGTCTACTCCGAGCGCCGCCCAACGCATCGCCCAATCCGGTTTCCACTGCATCTTTACATTCCCGCCCGTAACCGGAATCTCGATCCGCTCGCCATCCGGCTCCTGATAAACAATCGTCCCCTGTGCTATGTTTCTCTCAAGAGTTGGCACCTGCAGGACATGGCCGGTCTTTGGGCTGATCGGCAAGAATGGCGAATAGGTTGCTCTTCGTTCTTCTCCTAGCGTCGGCAGCATAATATCCATAATACGTTCATAGCTGTGGAGGGCTTTCAACAACGTCTCATCAAACGCCCCTGATCTGTAATAGTCTGTTGAAGACGCGAACTCGTAATCGAAACCGAATTTATCCAAAAACGCCATCAACCGCGCGTTATTGTGAGCAGCAAAACTTTCGTGTGTTCCGAACGGATCTCTCACTTTCGTCAAAGGTAGATTTAAATCCCGTTCCAATTGCTCATGATCTGGCAAGTTGTCCGGCACCTTACGCAATCCGTCCATATCATCCGAGAAACAAATCAGTTTGGTTGATTTTCCAGAAATAAGTTCAAAAGCCTGACGCACCATGGTGGTGCGTGCGACTTCACCAAACGTTCCGATATGTGGCAAACCTGATGGACCGTAACCTGTCTGAAAGACAACGGGCTTGTCTGAGTTTGCAGTTTTATTGACCCGCTTGAGAAGGCGTCGTGCCTCGACGAAGGGCCATGCATTGGATCGCAAGGCCGGTTCGACATACTCGGACATTGAAGATGTTTTCATAAACTTACCACGCGTCTCTGGGACAACATATCACTGACTGCTGGATTTTGGTCCGTCATCAGGCTCTCATGTTATTGACAGAAATCAAATGATGTGGGCGATCATTCACTCCAATCATTCGTCAAAACGAAGACCAACGGCTCTCTTCCTCTCAACACGTAGAAGGACAGCGACCCGCAAGTGTGTGACATAATAATGTGTCTGAACAGTGTCCACAGAATTTACCAAAAACGTCACTATTGCCCGAGCTCGACGAACAACCGAACCACCAGCCACGACGTGTAGAACATAATTTGGCGATCATGAGAACACGACGAATCCGCTGCAGACGCGGATCAGTGACCAAAGCCAACAAGGCATCATGACGACGTAATCCTTGATGCACGTATTGCACTCGATGAATCTGAAACCATCGGCGCATTCACGAAACACCAGGACGGCGCCGATACAAGGCTTAATAACTGGGACTCATGCGCATTGAGCCGATAGCGTCGGTAAATACGTGCTGCACGACTAAATCGCGCCGGAATTCGGCCCGCCGAGCGTACAATTATTCCGATAGGAAATGTCTCAATGATCCATTGCCAATCATGCCAACGATGAAACTGGACAAGATTGTCGGCGCCCATCAACCAGACAAAGCGAACACCAGGATAATTCTTCCTCAGATACTCCAATGTGTCGGCCGTAAACGGCGAATTTAACGCCGACTCAATATCCGTCACGATAATCCGTGGATGTCTTGCAAGTTCTTGAGCCTGCCGGACTCTTTCGTGCACGGGCGCTGGAACCTGGGTCTTCAACGGATTTCCTGGTGAGACCAGCCACCAGACCTGTGTCAGACCAAAGCGCTTCATGGCCTCACGCGTAATGTGAAGATGCCCGGCATGCGATGGGTCGAAGGATCCGCCCAGCAGACCAATGGACTGACCTTTCGACGCAACAAAGCGATAACGCAATGGAACCGTTGGTGATTGTCTCTTGATCAACGTATCAGATATTATCACGTCTGTTGATCCATTCAACATCCAACACTATGTTCGCACAACACGAAACCATCTATGGAACCCGCTATGGCCAGCTACCAATATGTCTATCACATGCACGAGGTATCCAAAACCTATCCGGGTGGAAAGAAAACATTCGAAAACATCAATCTGAACTTCCTGCCAAGTGTACGGATTGGGGTTGTGGGTGTAAATGGTTCCGGAAAATCAACACTGATGAAAATAATGGCGGGACTGGATACCGACTTTGAAGGGGAAGCGTGGGCAGCTGACGGTATTCGCGTCGGTTATCTTCCGCAAGAGCCTGAACTTGATCGGACATTAAACGTACGCGAAAACGTCATGCACGGAGTCATCGAAAAAAAGAGGAAGCTCGATCGTTACAACGAACTGGCAATGAATTATTCCGATGAAACCGCAAACGAAATGGCGGCGCTTCAAGACGAGATTGACGGTCAAAACCTGTGGGATCTCGAGTCCCAGATTGACGTTGCGTTGGAGGCTCTCCGTTGTCCAGTTGACACCGCCGATGTCGACTCTCTTTCGGGAGGTGAGAAGCGTCGTGTCGCACTGTGTAAACTCCTTCTTGAAGCACCGGATATGTTACTCTTGGACGAGCCCACAAACCACCTTGACGCCGAAACCATTGCTTGGCTGCAAAAGCACTTAATTGACTATCCCGGCACCATCTTGCTGGTCACCCATGATCGGTATTTTCTCGATAATATCACCGGATGGATTCTTGAACTCGATCGCGGACAAGGGATACCCTACGAAGGAAGTTACTCACATTGGCTCGAACAAAAAGCCAGACGACTTGAACAGGAAGCTCGGGAAGACAAAACACGTCAGAAAACGCTTGAGCGGGAGTTGGCCTGGATTCGATTGTCCCCCAAAGGGCGTCACACAAAGCAAAAGGCCCGACTCAACACCTACAACGAACTCGCGGAACAATCAGAACGGGACAAGATAACCCGTGCTCAAATTGTCATTCCTAAGGGTCCGCGGCTGGGACATAAGGTCATTGAGGTCAACAATGTGTCCAAGCACTTGGGAGACAAGCAACTGATCGAAGATTTGAGTTTCTCCCTCCCTCCCGGTGGAATTGTCGGAGTCATCGGACCAAACGGCGCGGGAAAAACAACCTTGTTCCGATTGCTCGCCGGACTTGAACAGCCCGATACAGGAACCATAGAGTTTGGAGAGACCATAAAACTGGCTTTCGTAGACCAATCTCGAGAAAGTCTCAACGATGACGAGACGGTCTGGCAGTCTGTTTCGGGCGGTGCGGAGATCATTGAACTCGGAGATGCACAAGTCAACTCACGCGCGTATTGTGCGTCATTCAACTTGCGAGGCCGTGATCAGCAAAAGAAGGTCTCATTGCTGTCGGGTGGAGAACGCAATCGCGTTCATATGGCGCGGTTGCTGAAGGAGGGTGGTAACGTTCTTCTCCTGGATGAGCCAACCAATGATCTCGACGTTGAAACGCTTCGGGCGCTGGAGGATGCCTTGGTCGATTTCGCGGGCTGTGCCGTGGTCATCAGTCACGATCGTTTTTTTCTGGATCGGATCTGCACCCATATCCTGGCCTTCGAAGGCGCAGCCCACGTTGAATGGTTCGAAGGTAATTTTGAGGATTATCGAAATGACAAGGCCCGCCGACTCGGTTCCGATTCAATTGAACCCAAACGCCTCAAGCATAAAAAGTTTGTGCGATAGGTGAGAAGCCACACACCCTCCATTCCACATCATTGACCGGATCGGAGCGATCAAATTTTCATTCAAACGCACGATGATGGACAAAGCGCAGCGGACGTACTTTTAAAGTGAGTACATTCCGAACCCTTCTCGGCTCCCAATCAAATGCGTACAGAAACGTCAAAAATTTACTCAACGCTGCCTTTCCCGCACACGCTCGATCAATTCAAGGACACTGGGTCCAATACCATCAACGATTTTTGCAACGCCCGCGGCATTTGGGTGCAATCCATCCGCCTGTAACAAGGGTGCCAAGCGCGCTGGATCGTTCCGACCGGATCCAAATCCAGAAAAGAAATCTTCCAGGAACAATACATCATACATCTCCGCCAACTCCACATACATCGAGTCAAATCGCTGTTTATATTCGTAGCCGTAGTTAAGAGGCGCCTTTTGCCCAATCAACAAAACTTCAACCCCACGTCCAGTCGCAACGCTCAAAATGTCACGTAAGTTCTGCTTTGACGTCGCCGGATCAATCCCACGCAAGATATCATTCGATCCCAGAGCAATAATGACGGCGTCCACACCTGAATCCAGCGTCCAGTCGATTCGTGCGACACCTCCACGGGTCGTATCACCGGACACACCTCCATTAATCAAGGACACATCTTCCCCATGGGTGACAAGCCATCGCTCAAGTGTCGGCACAAGTCCTTCGTCCGGGACAAGACCAAAACCCTGCGTCAGGCTATCTCCAAAGGCAACAATTGTGACCGTTTCAGAACGTGCCATACTGCCGAACAAAACAAAAACGATTGCAAGTAATATCTTGTGCATGTCTCTGTACGCTCCATATCCACGGCATAGCTTATGCAATAACATAATTCGATGACCCATACGATCTTTTCTTTGAACAACGTCTCTCTAACGGTCGAGACAACAGCCGGTTCTGTAACGATCTTGCAAGATATCTCCTTTGACGTCGTCCGCGGAGAAACCATCGGTCTGGTTGGACCCTCCGGATCAGGAAAGTCTTCTTTATTGATGCTCCTGGCCGGGCTTGAGAAGGTCACACATGGAACACTCCGGGCGCTCGAACACGACCTGTCAACCATGAATGAAGGTGAACTTGCAGAGTTTCGGAGAGAGCATGTCGGAATCGTCTTTCAGTCATTTCATCTCATCCCAACGATGACCGCTATCGAAAATGTTGCAACACCGCTGGAACTTTCAGGTCATCCGGATCCCTTTCGAACGGCGGCCGAGGAACTTAACCTGGTCGGACTAGATCAACGTCATGACCATTATCCAAAGCATCTATCCGGCGGTGAGCAACAGCGCGTCGCACTCGCGCGCGCATCGGCGCCTAAGCCTACTATTATGTTGGCCGATGAACCAACCGGCAATCTTGATGTCACCAATGGAACCCGGGTGATCGATCTCCTGTTTGATCTTCGAGAACGACATGGTTCAACTCTTATCTTGGTAACCCATTCCCTTGAGTTAGCCGCACGATGTGATCGCATTATCTCTCTCTGTGATGGTCGATCACACCAAGGAGAGGAGAGGACATCGTGAGTCTACGAACGGCTGCTGTCCTTGCACGCCGTGAATTTCGCAGTGGATTGAGAGGATGGTGGATATTTCTTGCGTGCCTCACCTTCGGTACGGCTGCAATTGCCGCAATCGGCACCATACGTGCATCCATCGAGGCCGGCCTCCTCCGGGAAGGCGCAGTCTTGCTTGGCGGCGATGTTCAACTAGAGTTCTCGTACCGCTTTGCCAACGAACGGGAACAAGCATGGATGGCGGCAAACGCGCACGCTGTGTCTGAAATCGCAAGTTTTCGGTCCATGGTGACCGTTGACTCGTCCAATGATACCGACAGTGCCTTGACTCAGGTTAAATCAGTCGATGACGCTTACCCCCTTCGAGGCAATGTTGCACTTGCACCCGCACAATCTTTACAGAAAGCACTCACCGGGGATGGAACGATCCCTGGAGCTGTGATGGACCCCGTTCTTATCGAACGCATGGATTTGCGCATTGGCGATAGATTTCGGCTTGGGGGACAAACATTTGTTCTTACGGCCACGCTCGTTAACGAACCTGACAATGCGACCGGCGGTTTTGGACTTGGGCCACGCACAATCGTTTCGACAGCCGCTCTCGATGCTTCGGGTTTGCTGACACCCGGAACACTGTTTTCGACAAGATACAGAATGATTCTCGCGGACGGTATGACCATTCCAGAAATCGCCCGTCAGGCGCGCACAACCTTTGACGGAACCGGAATGCAGTGGACAGACGCGCGGAATGGTGCGCCCGCAACGGCGGAATTCGTGGAACGACTTGGAATATTTCTGGTCTTGATGGGCCTTTCAGGGCTTGTGGTTGGTGGAGTGGGCATCGCGGCAGCCGTCAACACGTTCATCACGGAGAAAACCTCTGTTATCGCTACACTCAAGGCACTCGGCGCCAATCACATCACAATCTTTCAAATCTATTGTCTCCAAATTGGTCTGTTGTCTCTTGCCGGCGTGCTCATCGGATTGGTTCTCGGAGGGATTGTTCCGCTTGTGGCAGGTGAACTCATTGAACGTCGGCTACCCGTTCCAACGGTCTTTACGATACATCTCCAGCCCTTGTTTGAAGCCGCCCTATACGGTTTTTTGATCACTCTCATTTTTACAATGTGGCCACTTTCAAAGACCCGGGACATTCGGACCGCTGTGCTTTTTCGTGATGCAGACACACGCTCCAGAAGTTTACCGCCACGGGCATATATTGTGAGTATAGCCGTCCTCATTGTGATCTTGATAGGGTTGATTGGTTTCCTCCATGACATCCTGATCCTTGCATTCTGGACCGCTGTCGGTCTCTCGACATCCCTTATCATTCTTGCACTTGTCGCATATGCACTGAGAGGGATTGCGCGGAAATCCGGCCGGGTTGCTCGCACCGTTCCAAGTCTTCGGTGGGCGCTCAATTCAATTGGTAACGCACAGGAAAGTACGATCCCCGTTATGGTGGCTCTCGGTCTGGGACTGTCTGTACTCGCATCCATTGGGCAAATCGATGGGAACCTCCGACATGCAATCTCCAATGACTTACCCGCACAAGCTCCGACCTATTTTTTGATTGATATTCAAAGAGATCAACTGGAACATCTCAAAGATGATCTGAACTCAAAGCCCTTTGTTTCGCGCATTCAAACGGCGCCGATGTTGCGAGGTGTCATTTCCTACATCAATGACATCCCTGCGCAGGAATTTGCCGGTGATCACTGGGTGCTGGAAGGCGATCGCGGCATTACCTACTCCGAAACACCACCGGAAAACACCAAACTGGTTTCTGGAACATGGTGGGACAGCGATTATGACGGACAACCGCAAGTAAGCTTTGCGGCACAAGAGGCCGAAGAAATGGGCCTGTCTCTTGGTGACATCTTGACCATAAACATACTCGGTCGTGATGTCACCGCAACACTTACGTCATTGCGTGAAGTTGACTTCTCGACAGCCGGAATCGGATTTATCATGTCAATGAACCCCACCGCTCTCGCACATGCACCACACAGCTTTATCGCGACCATATATGCCGACAACGATACAGATGCGCAAATTTTGCGGGGCGTCACCAACAACTATCCCAACATCACGGCTATTCCCGTGCGCGAAGCGATTGCACAGTTTCGTCAGCTTCTGGAACGAATAGCCAACGCGACCTTCTACGGTGCCTCCGCGACGGTATTTTCAGGATTCCTGGTACTGATTGGTGCAACCGCTGCCGGTATACGTGACCGACGTTATGAAGCGGCCATTCTCAAGACTCTCGGCGCAACCCGACGCCGCATCTTCTGGAATTTTGCTCTCCGATCAACCATCCTCGGTGCAACCGCCGGGAGTGTCGCGTTCGTGGTTGGTGTTTCCAGTGCATGGGCTTTAAATTATTTTGTTCTTGATACCGATTATCAGGTTATCTGGTCATCCGCCATCAGCATACTTGTTGGCGGAGTGCTCCTCTCACTGTGCACTGGAATGGCCTTTGCATGGCATCCCTTAGCCACTCGTCCGGCGAACATTCTTCGCGCACGTGATTGATGGATGGACGCGCATCCTCAATAGAGGATATTCCATACCCGATTGGATAGAAATCTTTCTTTGAGGATTTCCTTTTTTAACCTTGTTCCGATCACCTCGACATTATGGATTGACCTCTTCCGCCCGTTGATCATGCTTGGGCGGATAACCCGTTCCGGTTCAAGACGGACAATGGAGGACAATCCATGTCAGATTACAGTGCTTATGTGGGTCTTGATGTCCATAAGGACACGATTGCTGTGACCATTACCACTCCGGTCGCTCCCTTATATGTTCGTTAGCATAACCCTATTCAACAGAGGTTGAAAATCCGATCATCGTCCCACTTAGACAGTCGAAAGGAATGGCTGCGTTTTCCTGTGGGAGTGTCGTCTATGTCTTGTAGTATGATCTCCACGAGAGGACCAGTCGTGCCTCCACCAGAGCAGTTGTCATCCGCGATTCGTCGAATGCGCCCGTCATGAACCTTGCAGATTAACCGATTGACAATTCCATCGAAATCACTCTTTATCAACAGGTTGGGTTGTTAAGGTTTCCCGTCGTGGATTTTGTTCAGAATTCTTGGTACGTTGCGGGTTGGTCAAAAGAATTTGACTTCGATCTTGTTCCGCGCAGAATTGTGGATCAGGATCTTGTTCTGTTCCGACAAAGCACCGGTCACGTGGTAGCTCTTGAGGATTGTTGCCCACACCGGCTCTTGCCGCTATCAAAGGGCAAGCGGATTGGTGATGATATCCAGTGTGGTTATCATGGCATGACCTTCGCCGGTAACGGGCGTTGTGTTCGCGTACCCGGACAAGACAACCGTCCCGATAGTGCCTTCGTCCAGACATACCCGGTTGAGGAGCGACACGGCATTGTCTGGGTCTGGATGGGTGATCCGGATCGGGCCGACTTGGACGCCATATTTGAAATTCCGCAATTTACGGATCCAAACTGGTGTACGCATCTTGGAGAGGCCCTGTCCATTCGCGCCCATTATCTGAATGTGGCCGAAAACCTTGTCGATCCGGCACATGTGAGTTTCGTTCATCCGACAACGCTCGGTAACTCTGCGTCGGAGAATGTGCCGGTTCATGTCTCAACGGCGGGCGACGTCATTACCGCATGGCGGTGGATACGCGACTCGGAACCTGTTGGGTTCTTTCAGAATTTCGGCGGTTTTCAGGGAAATGTGGATCGCTGGCACTATTATCATCTGCATTTACCATCAACCGCTGTGATTGACTTCGGCAGCGGAGCTTCCGAATTGCACCTGGGTGAAGAGGATCGCGATCAAGGGGTTCGAATCTTTGCGATCCACTTTGTAACCCCCGTGGATGCGGATCATACAATTGATTATTGGATGCACGTTCGAAACACGGCCGTCACCGATGAATCCGCATCTGAACTGATGGACACGTTATTACGCAAGGCATTCCAAGAAGATGTGACAGTGCTTGAAGCGATTCACAAGTCTGAACAACGTCCACGAACACGGAAACCAACGAGGATCGCTATAGACAAGGGTCCAAATACCTATCGTAAGCGCATTCGTGATCTCATTGAGGCTGAAAGGACCGAATACTTAGGTGATCCTGTTGACCCCTGCTTCATTCATCATGATTGATAACGCATAAGGAGTGAGAAAAATGAATCGAAGAACATTCACACGTTTCCTGATAAGCGGAATGGTTCTCATTGGGTTACCGCTATCTGCGGTCGCCCAGGAATCGATCAAGATCGGGGAAATCAATCATTACAAGCGCATGGCGGCGTTCGCTGAACCCTACAAGAAGGGCATTGAGCTTGCCATCGAAGAGGTCAATGCCGCCGGTGGCGTCCTGGGAAGACCGCTCGAGTTTATCTTTCGCGATGATCAAGGAAAGCCGGGGGAAGCGGTCAAGATCGCTGAAGAACTCATTTCCAGCGAGGGCGTTGCCATGATCACGGGCACAATCCTGTCCAATGTTGGTCTTGCGATTTCATCCCATGCCGGTGAGAAGGAATATGTTTACTTGGCCGCAGAACCCTTGGCCGACAGCATTGTATGGGCGAGCGGCAATAAATATACGTTCCGTCTGCGTGCGTCGACCTTTATGCAAGCGGCAATGCTGGCCGAACAGGCCGCGGCGTCGGGAGCCAAGACCTATGCAACAATCGCCCCGAACTATGCTTACGGGAAAGATGCAGTGGCCGCGTTCAAGAAGAACCTCTTGGCCCTCCAGCCCGATGCCGAGTTTGTCACGGAACAATGGCCGGCATTGTTCAAAATTGATGCGGGTGCCGAAGTGCAGGCCATTGAACGGGCAAAACCGGACGCCATCTACAACGTGACGTTCGGGCCCGATCTTGCGAAGTTTGTACGGGAAGGGACAGATCGTGGTTTATTCGAAGGCCGTACGGTACTTGGACTCCTTTCCGGTGAGCCCGAATATCTGGATCCACTTGGGGATGAAGCGCCAGAGGGATGGATTGTCACCGGTTATCCGTGGTATGATATTTCCGAAGGACCCGGCAAGGTCTTCGTCGATGCCTACCAAACCCGGTGGAACGATTATCCGCGCATTGGTTCCTTGGTGGGTTACATGACCGTTCAATCCATCCAGGCGGCACTTGAGCGTGCAGGGTCGACGGAAACCGAGGCCATTCGTGACGCCTTTGAAGATCTTTCACTCGATACACCGGTGGGACAGATCACCTTCCGGTCCATTGATCATCAGGCAACGAGTGGCGCTTTTGTCGGGCGAACCGCCTTGCGTGATGGGAAAGGAATAATGGTTGACTGGGAGTATAAGGACGGAGCAGACTATTTGCCGTCCGATACAGAGGTCATGCAACTTCGCCCAGCGGGTCAATAAGGGTTACGCTGCATAAGACAGCCACCGTTCTGCGGACACGTTATTCATGGGTTTCTATGTCGCGCAGATATTGACAGGTCTCGCGAATGCGGGAGCCTTGTTCATGGTCGCCTCGGGTCTGTCCCTTATTTTTGGCGTCACCCGAATTGTAAATTTTGCTCACGGCAGCTTCTACATGATCGGGGCGTATATCGGATATACGCTGATGCAGACGCTGCCGGGAGCCATTGGATTCTGGTCCGCCATTTTGCTTGCAGGACTGGCCGTCGGACTTGTGGGCCTAATCGTGGAAGTCCTGGTTTTGCGACCGGTCTATAAGGCCCCCGAACTTTTTCAATTGGTTGCAACGTTCGGGGTCATTCTTGTCATCCAGGACTTGACCCTCATGATATGGGGGCCGGAGGACCTGCTTGGACCACGTGCCCCCGGATTGCGAGGTGTGGTGCACATCATGGGTGAACCAATTCCGAAATATGACATTGCCTTACTCGTCATTACGCCGTTCGTGGCTCTCGGTCTCTGGTATGTGATCGCTCGGACCCGTATTGGAATTCTTGTACGGGCTGCAACTCAAGATCGGGAGATGGTTGGCGCCCTCGGCGTCAATCAAGCGTGGTTGTTTACCGGTGTCTTTGCCTTGGGAACCGCTCTGGCCGGTCTTGGTGGCGCTTTGCAACTTCCGAAAGGCGGCGCAGACCTGCTGATGGATTTCAATATCCTGACCGCCGTTTTTGTTGTCGTGGTGATTGGTGGCATGGGCAGTTTGCCGGGAGCTTATCTTGCCGCGGTGATCATTTCCGTCGTCAATGTATTCGGTGTCACGTTCTTACCGCAATCCACATTGGTGTTGATTTTCCTGGTTATGGTCCTGGTACTCATGATCAGACCTTATGGATTATTGGGCCGTGAAGAGGTTGCCGGCGAACATGGACAGGTGGGTGAGCCGGAGGTGCCGATCCAACCGGCCGGTCGACGGAGTCGTGCACTTGTGGCCGTCGGGTTATTAGTTCTGGCCGCCTTGCCGTTGTATGGATCAAGTTTCATACAGGTTCTTGCAACCGACATCATGATTTTCTGCCTGTTTGCCGCATCACTGCACTTTCTCCTGGGGACGGGTGGACTCGTGAGCTTTGGCCATGCCGCATACTTCGGCGGTGGGGCCTATGTCGCGGCTCTCTTGATTACCCACGCACAGACTCCGATGGAGTTGGCCTTCCTGCTCGCGCCCATTGGCGCGGGATTGGCCGCCCTCATCATTGGTTGGATCTGCTTACGCTTGACCGGGGTCTATTTTGCCATGCTGACCCTCGCATTCTCACAACTCTTGTGGAGTCTGGTCTTTCAGTGGGGTGACGTAACCGGAGGCGATGACGGATTGGTCAATATCTGGCCTGCAGACTGGCTGAAACCGACAACCATTTATTTCTATTTTTCGCTGATTTTGTGTGTCGGCGGTATTCTCTTGATGCGTCACATCGCGCATTCCCCCTTCGGCTACAGTCTGCGTGCCGCACGGGATAGTGAACGAAGAGCCGAGGCGACAGGGATCAATACACGACACGTTCGGTGGATGGCGTTTTGCTTTGCCGGAGTACTGGCGGGTTTGGCCGGTGGTCTCTTTGTTTTCTCAAAGGGCAGTATATTTCCCAACGAACTCGAGATCGCCCGAAGTTTTGATGCGCTGATCGTCGTCTTTCTCGGTGGGGTGAAGACGTTGGCCGGCGGTGTCGTTGGTGGGGCCTTTTTCAAAGGCGTCGAGGAAATCCTCACACGGTTTGAATATTGGCGGCTGGCTTTTGGCCTGCTGATCATTCTTGTTGTAACGTTTGCACCTCAAGGGATCGTTGGGTCGATACGAAAAATATTTGACCGTAAAGTTGAGACCCGATCATGAAACGTATCCTTGAAGCCAGGGGTCTCACAAAGGCTTTCGGGGGTCTTGTGGCCGTAGATGATGTCTCGTTCTGTGTTCAGTCTGGAGAACTGCTGGCGTTAATTGGACCAAATGGTGCCGGAAAAAGCACATGTTTCAATATGCTGATGGGGCAACTCAAACCAACAAAGGGACATGTTCTTCTCAATGGCGTCGAAATTACCGGACTGGCGCCGAGACGGATCTGGGAGAAAGGAGTAGGTCGAACATTTCAGATTACCGCAACCTATCCTTCGATGACGGTTGCTGAAAATGTGCAGATGGCGTTGATTTCGCATCACAAGAAAGTTTATTCGATGCGGCCTTTCGCACGTGAATTGTATCGAGAGGAGGCCATTGACTTGTTATCAATGGTTGAACTGTTCGACCAAATTGATCGGCATTGCGCGGTATTGGCCTATGGCGATCTCAAGCGACTGGAGTTGGCAATCGCGCTCGCCCATGATCCCATTATTTTGTTGATGGATGAACCGACGGCTGGGATGGCACCATCGGAACGTATCAAGTTGATGCAATTAACGACCGAAGTCATCGAGTCGCGTGGTGTGAGTGTCCTCTTCACCGAACATGACATGGATATCGTGTTTGCCCATGCACATCGAATAATGGTCTTGAACCGTGGCAAACTGATTGCGGAAGGCTCCGTCGATGCGGTTCGGCGAGATCCGCACGTGCAGGACGTCTATCTCGGCGGCGGCACGGTTTTCGGAAGAGAACATGCTTCAGGTTCACCATATCAATAGTTATTATGGGAAGGCCCACGTGCTGAATGATCTCTCATTTGGCGTTGAACGTGGAAAAGTCGTTGCGCTGCTGGGTCGCAATGGGGCGGGAAAGACGACAACCCTCAAGTCGATCATGCAGATAGTCGTACCGGCATCGGGGAGAATTGTATTTCAAGAGAGAGATATCACGCGCTTGGCAACGCACATGGTCGCAAAACTTGGCATTGGTTATGTGCCCGAAGAACGTCGTATCTTTACCGATCTCACGGTGATTGAAAACTTAGAGGTCGGACGACAACCACCACGTGAGGGGGCGGTGACATGGAATATCGAGATGCTGTTCGATTTGTTTCCGAATTTAGCGGAGCGATGTAAAAATCGCGGAAAAGCTCTATCAGGTGGGGAGCAGCAGATGCTCACAATTGCACGGACGTTGATGGGAAATCCTATTCTGATATTGTTGGATGAACCTTCCGAGGGAATTGCTCCGGTTATTGTTGAGCAAATGGTCCGTGTTATCCGGCAGATCAAGACGGAAGGGTTGGCTGTTTTACTATCTGAACAAAACTTACATTTTGCCCATGCCGTTGCGGATGAAGCCCTGATTATTGAAGGGGGTTCACGAAAATTCTACGGCAGTCTTGATGATCTGAACGCGCGCCCTGACATTCGCGACTCATATCTGGCCGTTTAGATGACCGGCACACGGGCGGACGGAGGTGTCGAACGCGACCGTCCGGTGCGCATCTTGCCATCAATCATCACCGCCGCAATACCTGGAATGTTGCCCATTGTCATGGCGTCAAGAACATCGTCGCCCTGCGATCCACCCGGACGATCCATGAAGACCAGGTCTGCGGGCCGGCCCTGTGCCACAATCCCTTGCGCAAGACCCCGCCGCTTGGTCACATTCCCGCTGCCGCAGCACCAGGCCTGCTCGGCAGGAAGATCGCCAATACTGGCAAGCAGTGTCGCCATGCGCAGCATTCCGTTCGGTTGCACGCCAGAGCCTGCGGGCGCATCAGTTCCGATCAGGAAATCGGCGAGGCGATTCTCAGCCCGTGCGCCATCGAGCGCAACCAAGGCCGCTTTCTCGTTACCGTTATGTACGGCCTCCAACGCACCGGTAGCGTGACGGCAAAGCTCCCGAATCGCCTCAAACGGAACAGACGTCGGTCCCCCATTAATATGGCTAACCACATCAGGCTGCGCCTCGAGTACATCGTTGGCCGTGACGTGATGAGATCCCGCAATCGACGGACCACCCGTATGCATGATCGTCTCGATCCCCAGCTCCCGACACCAGCCGGTCACACGGGCTGCGTCCGGCCCCCGAGCCACAGTACCCAGACCGATCTCTCCGATATGACGGATGCCGGCCGCCTTGATCGCCACATAAAAATCCCGATCAAAGTCACGTTCCGGCACCGGTGCGCCCGCAATCACCTTCGCCCCGGCAGAGCGAAAATTAGCAAAGCACCGTTGTGCCACCATAGCCAGAGCCTTGACGCCTTCCGCGTCCTTCGGACGCCCGGGAAGATGCACCTCACCGGCAGAGATGAAGCTGGTGACGGCTCCATTCACATTCATTTCAATCCAACCGATCTGGTTTTGGCGCGGCGTCCAATCACCGAAGACGGGGTGACAATGCCCATCGATCAGACCCGGTGCGACGGCACAGCCCGCAGCATCAATGATACGATCAGCATCTTCTGACTCGAACCCGGCAATCACGCCATCTTCAATCATAAGGCTGTCGCTATCAGCAATCGGTGCATCGAGATCTCCCGTGAGAAGTCGACCGATATTGCGAATAAGTGTGCGACCCGGTTCTGGAGCGTCTTTCGGTGCGTCAGCCATCTAATCCCTCTTTTTTTGCTGTCATCATATTACGCCTTTCTGTCCCAATTGGGAGCGTTTCAATTGTTCCAGGGCTCTTCACAAACAAGTGCCGTTGCTGTTGTCGTCTCTTTCAATACATCTTCCACACCGTGCTGGCTGGATCTGTGAGGCAATCAAAATTCCCCCTCTTCGTCCTTGGAACCAACGTTTGCACGTCGATACATACTTGCAGATTCCTCCATGAGCGCCCCAGCAATGTCCGCAATGACACAAACCTTAGAACCATTATGACTTCAAATTACCCGGTTCACTTCACGATGATTTCACCTATGAATACGCGCGGTGTCAAGTCGCTGAGTGTTGGTACGTGAAATCATGACACCTTGATAAAAACAGCACAAGTCTACAAAAGATGTTGAAGCTGACACCGAAAGGACCCAGAAGACGGCGGTTAAGCAGGGACAACCACGCAAGAGAGAGACGCGGTTAGAGATTTAGCTAAACGGTGGGTTTGTCGCTTAATACAGTGATCGCAGATCTCCCGACTATCTGTGATATGGGCACGAAACACATTCAAAAAGTCATACAACGCACTGGCAGAGTTACAGGTTTCACATCGACGTGTCGAAAGACAACATTCCCATCTGTTGTCTTCTCACCTCCACCTTATTGCACGATAGTCAAGCCGCTCTTCCTCTGGCAAAGGTGGCCAAACTTTGGTAGCAATGAACAATGCTTCTGTTATAATTGAGTGATGAACATGGAACCATCCCTTAAAATCGAAGATCTCCTGTCGTTCAAGGAATCAGATCGTTTGATCCCGATCAATGCGGTCACCGAAGAGTTCAGGCTAATGAAGAACTGTCTGAAAAAGCCGCTCACCGAGGAAATCGCCGTCCGGGTCTGTGAAAAATCAGGCTCGCATCTCCTGAAAATGGTCAATCCGCGGATCGATAAGGATCATGCGTGTCTGTATTTTGAGGTACCCGGTGCCAATCAACGTCCAAAGATCCTTCCGGCAGTGAATGCAGCGGATATTCCATTCTGCAAGGTCCTGTATCGACCACTCAATATTGATGTTGATGACCGTCCAGGTCGCAGCGTTATTGACGATATCATGAATCCGGATGAGTCATCTGAGGCGATTCTCTCGGCCTTTGCGATGGTCTTCGGCCAGAAGGTTCTTGACGCCGCCCGCGCAACCCTTCTCCACAAGCCGAAGCGTGTGACCAAGCTGGCTGCCGGAGAATTCCCGATCATTTTCATACCTCGGGCAGACGGCAGCGATCTCCAGATCACGCCCGTATCTCCGGCAGCAGCCTACATGGGCATTAAATCCACTATCAATGCGCTTTACGAGCGGAAACAGGCACAGGGTCTCAGCGGGCCGTATGGATCCTTCGGAAAACAGACCATCAGCTCAAAACTCCAGAATATCTCCGGCGCCATTGGCGGGCCAAGACGACGCGTAACGGCAACAATGCCTCCCGTTATGGAACAGGCTGAGGCCGAGATGTATCGGTTTGCGCACAGTGGGTCCTTTCCACGTTGGCGGGATGCCGATGTCGCCGATTGGGTGCTCCGGTATGCCGATATGCTGGAAGCGGACACGATCTACAATGATCGCAATACACGCGGTGCTCTCGACAAGACAGCCGATCGGCTCTTGAGCGACGCACAGGACTTCATCGATGAAACCCTTGCCGAAGTTGGTTATGCAGCGGAATATCTCGGTCTCAAACGCTCTGATATCCCTACTCCTCCAAATCCGGCGGATGTCCTTATTCGCCGAAGGTGGCAAAAGGACAATTACAATAAGGCCAGAAAGGCCCTGACCAGCGCCCATTTTCAACATCGAATGGCGCGTCACCTGAAGGCTAGGGAGACGGTGTCTACGTGATTTTCATTGCAAAAGACATCCGTGCAGAACGTGTCAATCTGCTCATGAATGATTACGCGTCCGGTCTGCCAAGTCCGCTGTCTTTCATCGGGCTGGCCGACGCCATTGTGCGTGACCTTGGCCTTACCCCATGGTCTGCAAGGGTAATCCCGGTTCTGCATCACGTCTGTGCCTCGGTCGGGCGTACGAAACCTGAGATGGAGCGCAAACATGGAGCATTTATGCCAATTGAAACAATGGAGGACTTGGTCGGTACCGTTGATCTGTCCCTAGTGCTCGACATTCCTCAATGCGAAAGTGCATCCGACATCGCCGGATCTCTGATGCGTCGGCGGGTAGCTGGTGGCATCATACAGAATGAGCGGATAGAAGTAGACGCTGTAGCGAAAGATGGATCAGCCTTTCGTCATCTACGTCGTGGATATGCGATGCTCGCGCCTAACGAGAATGAATCGGACAAATGTATGACCAGCAATGGCGATCAAAGCGGTTTTGCGCATATTCTTGAAATATTGTTTCCCGATGAACGACTTCCAGGGTCTGGATGGTTCGTCCCGGTTGCGGCAGGCTATCACCTGCTGGAAGATCCTGATCGGGTACCGGAGCGTATTCGTCGGCGCGATTCAACCGTGCCTCATGTATTCGCGGAACCCCTGCTTGGAATGGCAGAACTCGTCTCCATACGAAACCGGCGTCTGACGGACCGGACAGGGGAACATTTTACCGCCCTCTTCTGGTCATGGCACGTCGATGGCGACCGCATCGTCGGCCATCAAGCTTATCTTTCCAATTCGATTCAAAAGGAGGAGAATATCGCCCATGGCTAATGCATCCACAGATCTGTCTTTTGAGACAGGCATGCTAGCTTATGCCCGGTCCATCCAGATCACTGAAGGACTCTTTTTTGCAACTTCATCGTCAGACGAGACACTCAGGACACCAATTGAGGTTCGTGAGAAGGGCGTGCGCGGCCAGTCTTCTGAGGACAAGGCAAAGAAACCGGGTCAGAGCAACCCGCAATCGGTCGAATATGCCGTCATCCCACAGGGGCATGATGGTGTGGATTTGTCCTATTCGATCCGGTTCATGCCTCTCTCCCTCCGCCCGCATGCGTGCGGAAACACGGCGGTCGGTGAAGCTTATCGGCTCCTTGCGGAAGGTTACCGGGCGGCGGACGGTTACAGGTTTCTTGCTGAACTTTTTGCGTGGAACATTGCCAATGCCCGATTTGCCTGGCGGAACCGTTTCCAGTCCGACTCAATGAAGGTAACAGCCGAATTCAACAGCCGCGCGATCGTCTTTGACCCTTTCAAGGTCTCTCTCGAAAAGCCCGAAGGTGTTTCTGGGATGGAAATGGCCATCTTGGAGGGCGACGCGGCGGATCTCATGGCCCTGATTGAAGGAATAGCAGATGGACTTTCGAACGCAAAGAGGGATGCCTTCACAACCATGATTCACTGGCATGCTGTCATGCAGCCCGGTCAGGAGATCTTTCCATCACAGGAATATGTGCGGGACGAAAGAAAGGATGAAGATTTAAGCCGCATTTATGCCAAGCTTCCAAGACGGTTTAATGGCAAAACTATTAATCAAGCTGCAATGCACAGTCAGAAGATCGGCGCCGCTCTGCGCCATATCGACATTTGGCATGACAGTGATCGGTACGAAGCGGCCATTGCCGTGAACCCTTATGGCGGGGTGCAGGAAACCGGCGACGTTCTGCGGCATCCTAAGTCAAAGAAGAGTTTCTATGATTTAAGAAAGAAGGCTGAGCAAATTCTCGATACTGTTGAAAGAGCACAGTCACCAGACGAGATTTCCGATGACATACATTTTATTATGGCCAATCTGGTGCGCGGGGGCGTTTTCGGCTCCAGCGGCAAGAAGGCCGAGGCGAACGGATGAGCGAAATACTGAACGCTGGAAAGGGGCAGTGTCATGGCACCGCATCCCTTTTGATTCGGCCTATTCAGGCCGTCATCGAACTTGGCGCCAGCGGTGATGTCCTCACAAAGACCCTTAAAGCCGTTCATCATGCCAACCGGCACGGTTCACCAGACAACTTCATTGCCGTTTCTCTTCCTTCCATGCGTGTGGGGAGAAATTGCATGTTACCCGGCTACGAGATCGAATTGATCGGATCGGAGGCGAGTCTGTCACATCTGATGGATAGTGATGGGCTACAATCGCTCATGCGTCGTGGCATGCTCCGGCCTCTTGAGATCGAGGAAACATTTCTTGAACCAGGAACAGTCGGGGCCGCCTATGTCCGAGATCGTTCCTGCGAAAAACACACAAAGGGATGGATTCGTCGCAACCGGGTACGCGCGGAGCGTCGCGGAAAAGCATGGAAGGAGACAGATATCTATGCAAGCGGCAATGACCGCACCGTTCTGCGTCTTCAATATGGTACCATCGTGATCCATGTGCGCCAAATCATTGGAGAAATCCGTGATAGTAAATTAATGGTCAACACCTACGGCTTTTCCAGCCCGTCTCCTGACCATCAGGCCATATTACCGGTCTATCCAGAAGCAGCCCGCGAATCGGACAATGCGGCATAAAGGCGGTCCACGACTTCTGGCCACGGACCGTGAAGGCGCACTTTATCTGGAACGGGCCCGAATCCATGTGGAGGGCGGACGGATTGTTTACCACATCACCGATGACGAGCATCATCGGGTCTACAATATTCCGCATGTCAATCTTGCTGTGCTGTTCATAGGGCAAGGGACGTCGATCACACAGGATGCCATACGCTTGTTGGGAGAGGAAGGCGTTCATCTTGCCGTCACCGGGTCCGGTGGTTCTCCGATGCATATGGGAGCACTCACAACATATACGGCAACCCGACATTTTCGTGAAATGCTTCCGATTTACCAGCAACCGGATCTATCATTGACCGCCGCAAAAGCGCTGATGCGAGACCGGTCGGAACGAATGAAGACAATCGGGGGGCTGTATGTCAGGAAATATCTGGGTCTTCGGGATATCTCCGAGCTAAAAAAAATCTGCGGCAGACTTGATGCCGATTTAGATAAGGTGACAAACAGTCAGGAACTTCTCGGTTTTGAAGGCCAGTTTTCCAAAGCCTGCTACGCTCAGTTTTCCCGAATGTCAGGCCTGTCGAAGAATGGGACTTTTCACCGTGAAGCTGGAATTTCCGAGCCAATTAATCGAAAAGATCATGTGAACCTGGTCAACCATCTTGTCGATCATGGGAATTATCTCTGCTACGGAATGGCGGGAGCTGCTCTCTGGGCACTTGGCATTCCACCTCACATGTCGGTTTTTCACGGCAAGACACGTGCTGGTGGTCTTGTCTTCGACCTTGCCGATGGTTTCAAGGACTCGCTGGTTCTGCCGCTCGCTTTCGCCGCAATTTTATCTAGGCGAGACGAGACACCGGAAACCACGTTCCGCGCACGTATGATTAATGCGTTCGATGATCGGGAAATCTTAAAAGAGGCAATCGCTACCATAAACCGGATGATAGCCGCCGGACAGCGGAACCACAAGTGACCGTATAACGGGGCGACGTATGCGTGAGATCATTGCTGTCTGCCGATCATCGAAACGCGCTCGAGACCGAGTTGCTCGTGTGCTTGATCGTTACTTCTGGCGAATCGGAGATCGAACCTGGCGCGGAAATGCCTCGAATGCGTGCCTTGACCGCGTGTCCAGGGAATTGCGCAGAAAAGCCACACGCAATACCGCAGTGGTTATCCACGAAATCCGAAGTGCTCATGAGAGCCGGGTTCCAATCATACGGATTGGTGCCCGACATGCATTCTCCAATGCCGGCATAGCTCCGATTGCATCCCGCCCGGCGCTTATTGCAAAAGCCCGGAGTGTCTCGTCCAATCGAGCCGTGGTGCAGATCGCTGCGCTGTTTCATGATCTCGGCAAGGCCACCAATCTCTTTCAAAAGAAACTCCAATGCGCTCTGCAAGGTGGAAAGCTGGATGCAGACGCTGTGCGTCATGAACTATTCTCGGTTGCTGTCTGGGATCATCTTTTCGGAACATCCGCGGACGACAATCTGGCAAAGGATCTGCTGTGTCTTACAAGGGAAAAGATTGACACGGCCTGTAATTCAGTCTGTGACGTCCTTACACCTCTTGTGGCAGCGCCCGATAAGTCATTGGGCTTCAATTTTCTGAAATATGAAAACCGTTTATCGTATGCCGTCGCGATGTTGATCTTTACGCATCATCGACTCCCGGACGGCGACAGCGATCTTTTGCAGCCGCTTGCCTCGGCTCACGTCCGTACTTCGGAGGACTTCAATGCAAGCCATGACCTCCAGATTGCACCTGGAATTCCCTTTTGGCACGAGTCGTGGTGGTTCGACGCCCTTCACCGTAATGCAGAGCTTTTGCAAACCGACAGTGCACTGATTGGCTTGGACATATTTCTGAGGGCTGCACTAATGATGGGAGACCATCTTGGGTCTTCGCAGAAAAGACCTTCTCATCCGATAGCAGGTCATCTCGCAAATACAATCCGCGAAAAGGGATCAGATGAACTTTTACCTGCGGACAGCTTGAGCCAGCATGTGCGACGGGTTCATTCCGCAGCACGACATGGTGTCGATCTCTTTGAACGGTATGCGAACAGATTCCCCGCGCTCGATGAAGGTGAAATGCCCGCGGCCATCGCGTTTCCTGTTGCATCGAAAAATCCACAATTTCGATGGCAGTCTGAGGCAGCTGTCGCAGCGCGTTCCTTATGCGAAAGAAATGAAGGCGGCTTCTTCGCCTGTCTGATGGCAGGTACGGGTACGGGAAAGACCCGCGGCGCACCAACCGTCCTTGCGGGGGCTGCATTTGGGGATGTGCGGCCGGAACGTCGGTATTTCCGCATCAGCCTTGGACTAGGTCTCCGGGTCCTGGCCACTCAATCGGCAAAGGAATATGTTTCAGATCTTGGCTTCAATGATCAGGATGTTTCGGTTCTCGTGGGTCAGACCCCGCTTACTTTCTTACATGATCAAGAACGAGACGATGAGAACGAGACGGGATCGGAAAGTCTGATCGAAATCCCTGACTGGCTCAAGGTGGAAACGGCAACAGGTGGCGTGCCGGATCCGGGTGATCGGCGAGAGGCCGATTGGTTACGTACGTTATCGCTGGATACAGGCCGCGCTCTGCCCGCCTTCTGTGAAAGGTTTCTGCAGGCCACAGGATCAAAGGCAAATAATGGTCGTCGATTGCTGGTAGCGCCGATAATGGTTGGAACAATTGATCATCTTATGGATGTGGCGTCTCCTGTAAATTCTCGCTATCTTCTCCAGTCGCTTCGCGTTGCAACGGCGGACCTGATTCTCGACGAAATCGACCAGTTCAACGGTGAAGACATTGCCGCCATAGGTCGGCTTATTTATCAGACTGCAGCCGCTGGACGGCGCGTTATAATCATGTCGGCAACTCTTACACCGGATATCGCAAGTGCACTCCATGCCGCCTATCGTGAAGGATGGACACAGTTTGCAGCGGCTCATGGATTGATTGATCACGTCAATCTTCTGGTGACAGGCGACGCGCCGGAATCTTGTCGGACAAATGTGGATGGCGATACTCTCAAAGACATCCTCGAAGTCAGCACTCACGCGACCATTCAGGCCCTAGCTACAACAAAACCGGCGCGCCGTGCGACGATCCTGCCAGCATGTACTGGATGGCAAGACTTAGTTGACCAGATCGAGAATGCTTGCCAACGCCTACACAATCTGAACGCAGTCGATATCGATGGGTTCCGAGTCTCGTTCGGGATGATCCGGATGACACGCATTGCGCACACAGCTGCGCTTGCAGCGCAGCTTTTTTCAGGAGAGTCAGGGGATCGTCTAAGAATGACGCTTTGCCTGCACTCGCAATTCCCGCGACTTACCCGCAGTTGGATTGAGACGCGTCTCAAACACGCGTTGACGCGCAAGTGCGAAGAAGATCCGAATGGTGGGCTTCGTTCACTATGTCATGCTGAGGGCATTTTCAAGCGGGCCTACCAAGCGAAGACGCGCAATATCGAAATTGTCCTTGTTACGTCTCCTGTTATTGAGACTGGAAACGACCTCGATTTTGACTGGGCGATTCTGGATCCGATTTCGACGAGATCCATCATCCAGGCCGCAGGGCGGGTCTGGCGCCACCGTCCAGTAGTTGGGAACCAGACAAACGTAATGATTTTGGGACGAAGCCCGATCGCAATACAGATAGGCAAATTGGCGATGCCCGGTGTTGAAACAAAACTACACAAAGCAACTGGCGTTCCGACGCCTTCACTATGCGATTTTGAAGGTCGACTGTTTAAAGAATTGTCAGGCACCGCAGATTTTTCCGCAATTAATGCGACACCGATTCTGGAAAAGAACACAGTCTTTCCGTTATGGAACAGGGAAGTCGCTCTGCGTGAAAAGCTTGTCGCCGCAGGGCATGACAGCGCGGGGGAGGCACCGCTGGGCCGCTACATACGGCGCGTGGCCGCACGCATGACACAACGTATGGCGCGCACACGGCGGTTCCGACGATCCGACGCTCATTCTATTCTATTTCGACTTGTCGGCGACGATCTCGAAACCGCAGAATGGTATCGGGACTTATCGCCTGGAACCCGTAACAGTGACTTGCAGCCCGTAAATGAGAATAAATTTGATGTCCATCCGATCAAGGGATGTCATTTATTCCAGAGGATGACCGTACGCGCATGGGAAGAATTGTACACTAATGAGCATCCCACATGGCACCATATCGGGCATGTGATGCAGGTTGAAATTGACGATTACAAGGATGACAGTGAGCCTGCCGTAACATATAATGATTTTACGGGATTCACTCGAGGATCTTTTAAGGATCTTTTTGGTCCCTTTGGAAAAGTTATTTAATTTCAATGGTTTATGGTTTCTCTGTAAAAATATGGTTCAAATCAAGAATCTCTCGCAAAGCATTGAAAAAAATGATCTTTTCCTGCTAAATGCAGTACTACCCGCCGGATAGGCGGCTGAGAGATGAATGCTTGCAAGCCCATATGGGATGGCATTACTACCCGCCGGATAGGCGGCTGAGAGATTTCAAATGTGCTTAACGGACAAAACTTGGTGACTACCCGCCGGATAGGCGGCTGAGAGACAATGGGCCGGGTGGGTCACCGTGTTCTATTGACTACCCGCCGGATAGGCGGCTGAGAGAGTTGACGGCTTATGAGATCAATCTGATACCGGACTACCCGCCGGATAGGCGGCTGAGAGATAGAAAAGGCCGTCAAGAATGGCTGGACAGCTACTACCCGCCGGATAGGCGGCTGAGAGAATGTCGCCAAACGGCTATGGACTGGCTTTGATACTACCCGCCGGATAGGCGGCTGAGAGATTGTGCATTAAGGGCGATCTTGTGGCTTGTGAACTACCCGCCGGATAGGCGGCTGAGAGATCTACAGTCGATGTGCGCTTGCAAGACTTCAAACTACCCGCCGGATAGGCGGCTGAGAGATACTTTATCGCAACGGCCACGAGCCGGGAGATACTACCCGCCGGATAGGCGGCTGAGAGATAAGAGGCGAAATTGCAAAGGCGCAAGAAATCACTACCCGCCGGATAGGCGGCTGAGAGATGAACGAGTTACCACGTCAGTAAACACACAACACTACCCGCC
The DNA here is from genome assembly GCA_026710045.1 of Aestuariivita sp. Classification (GTDB taxonomy): domain Bacteria; phylum Pseudomonadota; class Alphaproteobacteria; order Rhodobacterales; family Rhodobacteraceae; genus JAPORY01. The sequence continues at coordinate 27,680 of JAPORU010000122.1, forward strand.
GGATAGGCGGCTGAGAGATCTTAGCACATCAATGGGGTCAACTGCAAATAACTACCCGCCGGATAGGCGGCTGAGAGAGATTTACGAAAACCGCATATTGCAGCGCATCCACTACCCGCCGGATAGGCGGCTGAGAGATCGGTCGGTTCTGCACCTTGCCCGATCTTGACACTACCCGCCGGATAGGCGGCTGAGAGACTTAGCGCCGCCGATGAAGCCGGCCGCCATTTACTACCCGCCGGATAGGCGGCTGAGAGATAATCAAAACGGGCACATTGTTCCAAATGATCACTACCCGCCGGATAGGCGGCTGAGAGAATAATGCAACACAAGATGGGAATCAAGATTTCACTACCCGCCGGATAGGCGGCTGAGAGAGAAATGTGCCCGCAAGTGCAATTGACCGGGCAACTACCCGCCGGATAGGCGGCTGAGAGAATCAAGAGAATATCAGAATTGATTTTTTCTAGACTACCCGCCGGATAGGCGGCTGAGAGACCTTAAATTAAAAAAGCCGGCTTTTTTAATTTACTACCCGCCGGATAGGCGGCTGAGAGATAGTTTGACAAGTTACCACGTCAACACACACAACTACCCGCCGGATAGGCGGCTGAGAGAAAACTTCTGATGTGTCGTTAGGTACAGTACCGACTACCCGCCGGATAGGCGGCTGAGAGAAAAAGTGGGTAAATTTGTAATGTCGATTCCTAACTACCCGCCGGATAGGCGGCTGAGAGACCTAGTTCTAATTTTCGTACTTGGTAGATTAGACTACCCGCCGGATAGGCGGCTGAGAGACTTAAATCAAAAAAGCCGGCTATAATTAGCCGACTACCCGCCGGATAGGCGGCTGAGAGAAGGCTACCAATGCCTGGCGAGGGGTAACCGCCACTACCCGCCGGATAGGCGGCTGAGAGAATAAGCTTATCCGATATGGATTCAAGGGTCTCACTACCCGCCGGATAGGCGGCTGAGAGATTTGTTTCGATTTCTGTGATGAGTGTTTCTAGACTACCCGCCGGATAGGCGGCTGAGAGACTATTGCTTGTCTGTGCGTGAACACTCATGAGACTACCCGCCGGATAGGCGGCTGAGAGACGCTAGTAAAAATCCCGCTGTATACAGCAAGTACTACCCGCCGGATAGGCGGCTGAGAGAATGTTCTTCTATGATGCGGACTATCCTTATGCACTACCCGCCGGATAGGCGGCTGAGAGATCTTTTTTTGAGTTTAAGTTGAGACCTGATTAACTACCCGCCGGATAGGCGGCTGAGAGACTATTGCTTGTCTGTGCGTGAACACTC
>JAPORU010000016.1 GCA_026710045.1 Aestuariivita sp.
GTGCCCATTGCCGTAGCAGGCGGTATCCGAGGCGAAGGCTATGATCTGAAGCTTACAGGTACTCCTCACGGTGTCACCCTTGTTAACGACAGGATAATTTTCGCTGGTAATGGTCGAGTCCCGACAGCCTCTGTTGTGGACTTCCAGATGTCGGCACCAGTCGATGCACCTGGCGGAACGCTTGTCGTATCAATCCCGGAATCATCCGTGAAAGGTAACCAACGATTGGTCGCTATTAATATGGGTGGCGGTGCGGTGGGCATCAGGACGGGAGACGGGCGGATCGCGATTAAGGGTATCGTGCCGCCGCCGGTCGCTTGGTTGGCCCGGTTCGGACGCACAGTGAGCGAACAGGTATTGACAACTATTACTGACCGGATATCGGCTTCTCGCAGGCCCGGCCTTGAGGGGGCGCTTGCCGGACAAGGGCTACCGAACTCCGCTGGTGAGACAGCAGGGAGCCTCGTTACGGAGCGAGAAACGGCGCTGGAATACACCGATGGCCTGGATCCGTCGTTTGATAGCCTTTCTTTTATCGAATCGCAGCATAATTTCCGTGCGGTATCACCAGAGCAAACGCATGCGGTTACCGAGCGAGAGGCTCTACTCACCAGCGAGTTCTCGTTGACCGCCCCAACAGATGGTTCTGGCGGTAGCTTTGCTTTCTGGGGCCAGATGTCGCGGGGATCTTTTGGTGGTACAGAGGGGAACCTGTCGCTCGAAGGCCATGTGACTACTGGTATGTTGGGGGCGGACTACGCCCGCGGGCGGTGGTTAGCCGGGCTCCTTCTGTCACGGAGTACGGGCGATGGAGATCAGTCGGGCGTGGAGGCTCCCGCTTGCCTGGCAGGGCAGGGCTCGGAGGCAAATCCCTGCGCCGGTCCGCTGAGGGATGGAAACGCCGATATTGAGGCGTCACTGACATCAGCGGTCGCCTACGCGGCACTGAGACAATCGGAGCGGATGGAACTCTGGGGAGCACTCGGACACGGTGCGGGCGAGTTAATGGTGAAGACACCTATCAACGGAATTCAGCGCACAGATACGGCATGGACTATGGCGGCGGCGGGACTCAGGAACGATTTGGTTGAGGTCTCCGAGGGAGATTCCGGTCCCATGCTGACGCTTGCCTCCGACGCTCTTTGGATGGGAATTTCATCAGATCGCACCCGCTTTCTGGAGGCGTCCAACTCCTACGTGACCCGATTGCGGCTGGGGCTTGAAGCAGGTTGGTCGATAGACTTGGAGGGAGACGGTTCTCTCGCGCCGAGACTGGAGGCAGGACTGCGCTACGACGGCGGTGATGCGGAGACGGGCTTTGGCGTAGATATCGGAGGTGGAATTAAATGGACCGTTCCTTCGTCCGGCATTTCCTTTGACGCCTCGGGTCGTGTTCTGGCTGTCCACCAAGACGGAGATTTCAAGGATTGGGGCGTCTCGGCATCCTTCGCATGGGATCCCGATCCGGCAACGAAGCGCGGGCCGTCGATCAACCTCGTTCAGGAATTGGGAAATCAGTCTGGGGGCGGTCTTGATGCGTTGTTTGCGTCCGGACCACCAGGAACGGTAAATACCGTGGATGGTAGGATGCGGATTTCGCTGGACATGGCTTATGGTTTCGGACGTCGGTACGGAATGGTCGGTGGCCCATACGGACGCCTGTCGGGAGGGGATTCCCTTGAGGAAATCCGCTTTGGCTACAGGATTGAACCGGACGCCTCACACGCCACCGATGTCACGATCGAGCTCTGGTTTGAACCTAAGGGAGAAAACAGCGTCGGCGCTGGATTGGAATGGCGTTGGTGAAAGGTGAACGCTGCTGCGCGGAGATTTGTCCAATGCCAGCCGAACAGCGCGGAAACGGGTTTTATTGTCGCTTAGTTGAATGAACAAACTCTATGACGCTTTCGATTTTATACGATTCTTAGTACCCAGCCGTAATCGACTCGAATACGGCTCTTGATTCCGGGATGCCGGAAGCCTAGGTTGAGACAATGGCCGATCATCCCGATCCCTATCACGCATTCGATAAACGGCTCGCCGTACTGTAGGAACGTATGAAAACGTTGAACGCTGAAAACGCCAGTGCCCAAGAACGGCTGAACGTGACATTGGAACGCTTTCATACAGACATGGCGGATCTTAAGACGGAGAATGCGAAACGCGACAAGGACAATCAACGGTGGATCATTGGCCTGGTGCTGGGTTGCACCGCGATCATTGTCGGTGCGGTCGCCCTTCTCTGATCCGAATCTCGCCCGACCGGCATTTATCGAACGAATGTTGGGATCAACCCCTTAGAGCCTGAATAATACTTCATATTGGTGAGAATAACCCTAGCTATTATTTGGAATCCTAACAGAATCAGGAACAAAGCCGATCATTATGATCGGCTTTTCTTATAGATAAGTTGCGGAGTTCAGAGAAAGGCACTTGAGTCTTTTATGGTACGGAAGAATAGCAACAATCGTAAAAAGTAGAGCTAGAATCCAAGACTGTAATTTATAGGTAGATTATGCCAATTATACTAAATTGGTATGTCAAAAGTTATCAATCTTCACGACCGCAAGAACCACAATCACAACTCCTTATCAGAACATTCTCAATCAACTTTCGAGCTGGAAAATGAAGTTTCTTCTCATACTGAGATATCAAATGGTCACACAATTCCTTTGCCATCTGATAGAATAAGGCGACCTCCTCCTGATCTAACACACCTGACTTGGCAAGAACATCTGGCGGCATGTAGACACTTCGGTCTTGACCCTCGATATTCGCTTGAATCACAAGGCATTGGAGTCGGTCCGAAGATCATTGTGATAACTCTGAACAAGATCAGCCTTAATCCAGTTTAGATCATATCCTTCAAAAGGTCGACTTTGTCATTTTATCTGAACGCAAGTAAAAGGCCAGTCTCAAAGACTGGCCTTTTCTATTTCCTATTCTTAGGAAGAACGTCTATATAATTCGGCAAGCCAAGACGTTTTGCAAAATAATTATATTCATCAATTGGAATAGACTCATCTTCATATAAATTTGGAATTACGACAGATTTTCCTGAAGGAGCTTGTATAGTAGTCAAAATCTCTACTTCATCTGTCTTATTGATATGAAAATGACCTACAACGCAATTATGTTGAATTACTACCCAATCAAGAAATGGGCCAAACTTTCCTCGAGGTCTTGATTCAACCGGCACTTTTTCATGCAGCCTTTGCCATAGCGATAGACTTATCGGCATAAACAATTTTGCTCAAATCTTGATGAAGATTAGGCCACATGTCAAAAAACTCATCTGAGGCAGCATCAATACTAGCAAATGGTTCTCCCCCATTTATAGTACTTAAAACGAGTTCAGCGGAGAATACATCCATAAAACGTTGACGCAGCGTTTTAAGATCTGAAGCGAAGACGCGTATATCGTGTTCTAGGCATTGAGCAATTAGAAGATCGCCCTCTTCGTAAACAACTACTCGACAAACGCTATTAACATTAGGTTGCGAGTTGTTTAATACTTGGTTCATTTTTCTCCTCGTTGATATAAATGTAGTGTAGTGGATAGATGGTTCTTTATGTTGTGGTCGGATGGTCAAATGATGAATTTTACCTTGCTAAATTGGTAAAGATCATTATCCAATTATAATGTTTATATTCAATTGGTAAAGTAAATTTTACTTTACGTAGAAAATCGTTGCTATGATGATTGGTAAGCGGTTGATGTATCGCCAGCTTGTTGATGGCAAAGACGAACTTGGTAACAAGATCGAGCCGAAAGCGGATAATAAAGACGATGATGATAAGGCGGCGTGAGAAATCGAACAAGAAAGGCGACCGATTTGGCAGCAATTCCCGCTAACTTTTTAGGGTCGCACATTTCTGGAAATTTTGATGTTCG
>JAPORU010000088.1 GCA_026710045.1 Aestuariivita sp.
GGGATTTGCACCCGCTAGGAGAGTGCACCTTATCTCGGCGCACGTTAAAGATGGGCTGAGGTCTTCCCAAACAAGCATGAATGGGTGCAAGGAGATTTGAAAGCGATTGTTGTTGAAATTAAGAATTATGGAGAAGAACCAACATGACCAGAACAGCACGATCAATGTCAAAGAGTTTGAGAAGACAGAACGCCGTCCTGTAACACGAAAGCAGTTTGACAATTTTGCCAGGGGCGTCATGGCCCATAGCTCTCGCTGCAACGGAAGAGTGAGAACCAGGAGCCGACCAATACTGAACTCCGTCAGAAATTCAAGCTGGTGCGACGGTGAGGGGGTTTGCGTAATCGGCTACATAATCCCCTAATTTTGGTTAGTTTCCAAAACTTTGCAACACCGTACTGTGCGTGCGTGAACTTTGGTCTGTGTTATTCTCAGACTTTCAGTGTCTTACGGGAGTCACACTCATGTCAATCCATAAAGAACAACAAGAAATTTAACAGAGTCGAGTAGACCGAATCGTTACCGGCCCGTATATTCCGTCTCGATTTCACTCAACGTCAATCAACAGAGGCACTCAATAAAAAGATACCCATGGCAATTGGCCAAAAAACTGGTAATTTCCACGTACAGTCAAATGAACAGGGCATGGGTATTTATAGGTGACGATAGACAAACTCGACGGGTGGTGCATCCTCGATTTCTTCTTCTGCCAGTACGGCATCAAGAACCTTACGTCCTTCCGATTTGCGGCACACGGGATCGGGCACGGCAGCATCTCCAAGGATGGCCATTGCTTGACAACGACAGCCTCCAAAGTCGATGTTGCGTCGCTCACATGCTTGACAGAGGGGTGGTAAACAGTCGACCCCGCGATACATGTTGAACGCCTGTCCTTTGCTCCATATTTCGGCAAGCGATTTCTCTTTAACATTCTCAAAAGTGAGGTGAGGAATGGTTTGAGCCGCATGACAGGGCAAGACCGTTCCATCGGGATTAATGTTAATTCCCGTGCTCCCCCACCCACCCATACACGCTTTTGGAAAGTCTGAAAAATAGTCCGGGGGAACAAAATCAATAGCAAGTTTTCCCCGCAATCGTGATGATTTGTCCTTCACGATATCTTTTGCCGCATTCACTTGATCCAGCGTCGGCTGAAGCGCCTTACGATTTCGTAGAGCCCATCCTTGAAATTGAACACAGGCTATTTCGATTCGGCGGGCCCCAATGGTCTGGGCAAATTCAATCGTCAAGGACAAATCATCAAGATTGTGACGGTGCATCACTGCATTGAGCGTTAATGGAAAACCCAGCTCCTGAATCCAGTCCACCACCTTCATCTTGCGATCAAACCCACCACTATAGTTTCCGATTTGATCCGCAAGTGAAGCCTTTACACTCTGCACAGAGAGCTGAATGTGATCCAAGCCCGCCGCGTCCAACGCCCGCAGCCGTTCTTTTGTCAATCCAATGCCCGACGTAATCAGGTTCGTATACAATCCAGCCGATTGAGCTGCTTCCGTCAGTTCGACCAAGTCTCGGCGAGACGCCGGCTCGCCACCTGACAAGTGCAGTTGCAACACGCCAAGTTGCGCCGCTTGCACAAATATGTCAATCCAGGCTTCTGTCGTGAGTTCCTGCCTTACCGTCGTCAAGTGCAAGGGGTTCGAACAATACGGACAGGACAACGGGCATCGATGCGTTAATTCCGCAAGCATGGCAATCGGAGGATCAATCACTCAAAAAATCCACGAGTCTCTTGTCACTCAAATCAGACAAATACCGATACACATCATCCTGAATAGTTTGGTAGCAGGCTGAAAATATCGTTGCCAAGTCGGTAGAAATGTCTTGAATACTTCTTTTTCCGTTAATACGGGATAATATTTCAAATTCCACTGGACTGAGCATCACTACTCTTTCGGGTCCGAGCAAGAGATTGGTTTGACGAACATCATCGTAGTGGCAACGGACCCCTCTCGGCAAAATTGGGACCTCTTCCAAGTTCACTGCAACAACCCTTGTCCTGGTCTCCATGCACCCGGTGGTATTCGACCCGGATTTACGTAGGCAGAAAAAAGCGCGTCAAGTTGCGCCCAAAGAACGTCGGTCTTAAACATTAACGCTACGACGGCCTGATCTTGATCATGTTGCGTGTGCGCATTTTCAAGCACCCAAGCCAACCCAAAAGCAACATCTTTGGGAGCCTCATTGAGACGATGCTGAAAATAGGAAACAGTCTCTTGATTTGCAAAAGCGTAATTTTTAAGGAGACCAGAAATTCTCTCGACGTGAATTCTTGGGGCAAACAATTCGGTTAAGGACGACGCGACAGCCGGAACCAGAGGCTGTTCACGAACAAAATTTACGTACGCATCGACAGCAAATCGCGTTGCCGGCAACACGCCTGTCTCCGATTTGACATACTCGGGGTCAAGACCAACCCCTTTAGCTAACTTTAACCAGCGGGCGATACCTCCGTTACCTTCTTCAACGCCGTCATGATCTTCCATTCTACAACGCCAAATTCTTCTCAAATCTGGATCATTTATTCGCGACATAAATGCCGCATCCTTCATTGGAATATGCGACTGATAATAATAGCGATTGATTACCCAAGCTCGGACCTGATCCTCGGTACAATCTCCCGCGTGCAATCGATGATGAAAAGGATGTTTGTCGTGATAACGTTCCTCACCAATTTGCCTCAAACGCGCTTCGAATTCATCACGATTTGCGCACGGACCTGTCAAAGGTGTATTTCCATACCGTCAAAAGCAACTTCCCAACCACTTTCGATTACTTTGGATCGCTCCAAACTATTTTTCTGCAGAATTGGATTGGTGTTGTTTATGTGAATAAACACTCTGCGTGAACGCACGTGTGCGAAGCGCTGCAGACTGCCTGCGGGTCCGTTCTGCGCGATATGCCCCATGCGCCCGCCTGTCTTTCGACCAGTTCCCACGCGGTGCATATCATCATCATTCCAAACCGTTCCATCAAACAGCAACAAATCTACATCTTGAATACGATCTATCAACCAATCGGGTATCGTAGCGCAACCCGGAATAAAAGCGACACGCTGTCCGTTGCTCTCAATCAAAAGACCGATTGTTTGCTCCCCAATCTCTTCTAAATTCAGTGTTTCTGTCTCAAGGAATAACGCGACCTTCCCCGGCACTGAAAAGGGAACAATCCGGAGATCAGGGATGGGTTGGAATGAACGGTCCAAAACAATTTCTTTATGCACGACACACGTCGAATTCAGCACCTTAAAAACAGAGTTTGAATCCAATATATCAAGGCTGGAACGTGTGGCGTAAACATCAAACGGTGAGTTCTCCCGTAGATGCAAGAGTCCGGCGATATGGTCAATATCGCCGTTTGTCAAAATGACTGCTGAGATGGGTGAGTCGCGTAAACCACGCGGATGTAAATATGATTGTGAGCACAGTTGTGTTCGTAAGTCCGGAGAGGCGTTTAGCAAAACCCATTCGACAGAATTTGTTGATACTGCCAAGCACGATTGCGTCATTGCGGGTATGGTCCCGTTTCGGGCGTCCTGACAGTTTTGGCATCCGCAATTCCATTGGGGCAGCCCCCCTCCGGCGGCTGCCCCAAGAACTATGATATGCATACGACCAAAAAAATCAGAATTGATCGCGTCCTACATCGCGCTCGTCATCCTCGCCGGGGCCATACATGTTAATTTCCATGCCACACTTAATCTCGCGTACCAATGGTGTTGTCCACGCCATATCAGATATTCCTCCTAATCATTAAAAACACAATACCCACACGGTAACATCTCACTACAGCATGTCACAAGAAAATAAAAGTTCTTTTTTGATTGATGGTTGTCAAGAGATGTTTCAGAAGACACCGGTTAGGCGCGGTCGTTACCAATCCTCATTCATCCGGCCCATTTGCTTTTTCTCAGAGGCTGAAGCTCAGACAATACAGCGGATATCGCTGTTTACTGTTGAACGACGCGACCAACCGTCGCCCATCGTCGGCGCTTCAACTCGACAATTCAGAAGGGCACAAATACGACAAGAAAACGCTCACGATTCCATTTCTCTGTCCAATCGATCTTCTAAAAGACAACGAAGTTGCTCGGATCGCTCTATGTCACATTTCGACCGCCGCGCCGCGGTTGGGGTCGCGAAGGAATTTCCTTCAGCAATCCCCCGACACCCATCTTCGCAATATCTTGACTCGAGACCTCAATGCCGCACGCCACGCGCGATAAGACCCAATCCGTGCCATTCAGGACCGGCGAACGCGCACACCCCGGCAATCCAATCACAGGGCGATTGTTGAACGATCCCAAGAACAGTAAATTGCCCGGATCTACCGGCATTCCAAAGCGGTCAATTCGTCCGCCAGCCAACCTGACAGCCGACGGGGCCACGTCTCGAACATCCGATGTCGCAGAAGCGGTCAGAATCAGCAAGATATCACCTGAAATCTTGGCGAGCATGGAGGCAAGGGATTCTTCGGAATGCCAGGTCCAACGCACTTCCCCCACCTTTAAGCCCAGACTCCGTATGCGCCCTTCAATTGCTTTCACACCTTTTGATGGTCTTTTGATCATCTCAACGTGTGTTTCAATGATGCTTGCCGTCGAAAATATGGGTGGGGCAATTTGAATTGCGCCATTCACAGCGGCCTGTGCTGCCGCAACTTTTTTCTGATCAACTCCGTACGAGATGATCTTGATTGTCGCAACCATATTCCCTTCAGCGACCTGCTGGAACTGCGGAACTGTTGCAATACTGATCATTGGGTCAACGGAATTAAATTCCTCCAGTGCCAGAACATCAAGCACAACCACGCCCGGCTGCGTAGCAATAAAGTTTACGCGACCCGTAAACGCATCCGTTGCCCGCAAATGAACTCCATCAGGGTCTGGCACGACCGCTGCCGCCAATACATCGGCTGCTTGATTCTCGTGCAGATCGTCAGAACCCAACCGAGCCACGACAACCTCTCGAACACCGATTGTATTTAAGTGCGCAATATGTGTTTCCGTCAACACCAACCCTTTGCGTAATCGCTCGGTTCCAACAACGAGAGAATGTGCTAAGATACTGCCAAGGGCTTCTGAAACAGGAACCGTTCCAAACTGCATACCGGATTGCGCACAACGATCATCGCGCCAAGCGATGAATGCTGCACACCTCCCTCAACACGATGCGGAATATTACGTTTCGTGCTCTATAGGACACAGGTCACTCCAACATGGAACTGCAAGGCCATTGATGCAACTCCAGTACCAACCGTTAATCGAGTCTTCCGCGCAACGTCGCGGTCATTTCACCGAGAATCGATACCGCAATTTCAGCCGGTCCCGCGGCACCGATATCGAGTCCGATCGGAGCTCGAATTCGATCAATTTCTGAAGCGGTGAGGCCCGCAGCACTCAACCGTTCGACACGCTTCATATGTGTGCGTTTTGATCCCAAAGCGCCAATATAAAAGACCTTTGATTGAACAGCCAACCTTATGGCAGGATCATCAAGTTTTGCGTCATGCGTCAGCAAAACCAACGCCGTTCGAATATCGAGTCCCAGTTTTTGCAGCGCCTCATCAGGCCAATCCTGCAAAATTGTCTCATCAACAAACCGGTGCGTCGAACTAAAGACCTCCCGTGGATCGACAATAATGGGGTCATACCCTGCGATCCGTGCCATTGGCACCAAAGCTTGAGCAATATGTACGGCACCGATGATGATCAAACGTAACGGTGGCGCATGAACCACAACAAACTGATCTTTTGTCTCGAAACCCGATCGATTGGATCGTAGACGTTCATCATAACCATCGAAAACGAGCCGGCGTTCACCCGACTGAAGATCAACCCAGTACACAACGCCATCCCTCTGGCTACGGGCCATCACCAATTCAACCAGAAGCTGCTCAGAAATGACCGTTCCAACAGGCTCAACGAGAATTCGAATCTTTCCGCCACAGGCCAGTCCCACCTGGAATGCATCATCATCACTGACACCAAATTCGAGTATTCTATACTCGCCCTGCTCCAGCGCTTCCATTGCATCAATAATCACTGCACCTTCAACGCATCCCCCTGATACCGAGCCTTCAATGTCTCCATTACCAGAAACAACCAATTGCGATCCTACACGACGCGGCGCACTCCCCCAAGTCTCAATGACAGTCGCCAACGCAGCTCCTTTCCCCGCCTGGTGCCATTCAAGCGCGGTCTCAGGAACTTTATTGACGCTAATCATTGTCTCCTCGCATCATTTAATAACCGTATTCCACACTGACAGAAAGGACGCCAATGTACCCTCCGCAAACTTCCATTTAACGGATACACAATTAACCTCAATCTAACATAATTGATGACCATATTCAAAATCACATCCGCATCACAGACATCTCAAGACGAAAACCTGTAATCTTGCTTCATCCGTTTTCGCCATCCCAGCTGAACAGCGAAAATTCCATTGCGTGCCTGCTAAGATCAGTCACCACCGTAAATCTGCGACAACAGCCGACGTTTTTCTCCGGCATCGTCGAATCTCGAGATCGTATCCGCAAGATCTTCAAGTGACGCAATCGAATGGCCTGCTCGAAAGCTATCGACATGCGGCAACATTGCAAGAATACCCTGTGCCTTCGGCGCAAAACCCTCCCACCGCAACAACGGATTAACCCAGATCAATCGTCGCGCCGAAAGATGCAGCCGCTCCATCTCCCGTTCCAGTAAATTCGGATCCTCGCGATCCAGACCGTCGCTCATCAACAATACAACAGCACCCTGCCCCAAGACACGCCGTGACCAATCCCGATTGAACACATGAAGACATGAGCCAATACGGGTTCCACCCTCCCAATCTTGCGCCAAAGATCCAACCGACTTCAACGCCGCATCGACATCACACGACTTCAATTGATTGGTAATATTGGTTAAGCGGGTTCCGAAAGTAAAGGCATGGACGCGCGACCAACCGGCCCCTTGCATATTTGAAATAACATGTAAAAAGTGCAAAATAATCCGAGAATAATGACTCATCGACCCTGATATATCGCACAGCGCGATCAGATTGGGCCATCGAATGCGCGGGCGCTGTCGTGCAAAATTCTGAAGCTCGCCGCCCTTCCGCATCGAATCACGAATTGTCTTCCTCCAATTGATATGCGACCCATTTGACGCGGCCTCTCTTCGTCGACTGGCAAGCGGGGCGACCGGTAAGCGCAACCGGGCAATCAATCGTTTTGCCTGAGCGACTTCCTCCGCACTCATTTGCTCAAAATCCAATGATCGAAGACGCTCCTCCGAAGACATTGTCATGGATGCATCGACTTCAAGAGATGTCAACTCATCCTCATGCGTCGGATAATGGTGTGCATCCTTGTTTCCGCCATCCACAAGAGCTTCTGCTGCACGTTTTTCACCTGCGTCCGGCACACGATCGTCCTGAACACCCCGCAATGCCGGCAACAGAATTGCCATCATTCGTTCAAGGTACTGCGGATCCCTCCAATACATTCGAAACACCTGGGAAAAAACAGCGTGATGTTCTCTGCGATTTACGAAACAAGCATGCAGCACCCAGAAGAAATCTTCCTTTGTTGCAAATCCCGCAGCTTCAATAGCCCGGATGGCGTTGATCACCGTCCCCGGACCAGCAGGCAACCCAGCCTTTCGCAATGCGCGCGCAAAATGTGTAATATTGTGCACAAGACGCGGATTGTCCGGCAAGGACAAAGGGATATGCTCAACCATTGATCACCAAAGATGACATCGACCAATCGCTCACCATTGAGCAGGTCATTCCGAATTGAGAGAAACACGCACTTCATCAAGCAAACGCTTTGCTTCCGAACCTTGAATGCGCGCAATATCATCTTGATATTTAAGAATTGCGCCAAGTGTATCGGAAATAACCTCAGGTGAGAGGCTAATAACATCCAATGCGAGCAAGCATTTTGCCCAGTCAATGGTTTCCGCCACACCCGGTTTCTTGAAGAGGTCTTCGGTCCGTAACGTTTGAACAAAGGCAATGACCTCGCGACTCAAGGCCTCGGACGCCTCGGGAACTTGCGCAGCGAGTATTTCGATTTCCTGGTCAAAGTCGGGGTAATCAACCCAGTGGTACAAACACCGGCGCTTTAGGGCATCATGGACTTCACGCGTTCGATTGGACGTAATAATGACAATCGGAGGTTCGACGGCCTTAACGGTACCGAGTTCGGGTATGGTCACTTGAAAATCACTAAGCGCCTCCAAGAGATACGCCTCGAACGGCTCATCGGTTCGGTCAAGTTCATCAATGAGCAGAACCGGCGGACCGCTCTCGTCTGGGCGCATTGCTTGCAACAGCGGTCGTTCCGTCAAGAACTCTTCGCCAAAGAGCTCCCGGTTCAGATCGTCTCGATGCATTACCCCTGCCACCTCGGCAGTACGCAGCGCAATCATTTGAGCTTGAAAATTCCACTCGTAGACAGCGCTTGCGAGATCAAGCCCCTCGTAACATTGCAACCGGATCAACCGGCGATTAAGTGCCTTAGAGATCGCCTTTGAAATTTCTGTCTTTCCGACACCCGCCTCACCTTCAAGGAAGAGAGGCTGTCCGAGTTTGAGTGCCAAGAACACCACTGTCGCGAGAGAACGGCTGCAAACATAATCCTGATTGGCCAAGATGTGCTCAACATCCTCAATCGACACCGGAATTACCATAAGGTTTCTCCAAAATCCGAAGTTCAGCGAAACCGCGCTGATTGCAGATCAACAGGACACAACATGTGCTTTCTTTCAAAAACGGTCATCATTACACTGACTCAATCCAATAGTCATTAAAGTCGTCCATTATGGTTGGGGTGGAGAAAAATCCGTTAGGTTAACACACGAAGTGCTGTCTCTGGTGCCTTGTCCAGCAATCGTAACAGAGCACGTGCTGCGCCTGTTGGGCAACGCTTACCTTGTTCCCAGTTCCGGATCGTTTCGGGCGACACCGCGATACGGCGTGCCAACTCCGTTTGGCTAAGGCCCATCCGCCTTCGTATCCGCCGTGCGTAACGCGCCATGTCCTTTAACACCTCTGCTTCATCTGCCTGTTCCTGCTGGGCAATCTTTACTTCCGTTGTCGAGTCAACGACCAAAGGTTCAATTCGTCCTTCAGGAAATGTCGATGGATCGTCGAGATCAATTTTGATGCGTGTCATACTCATAGTCCGTTGTCTCTTTAACGTTGGCCTTGCGGGCTGAAATACTATGAATGAACGAACCCCTGACTGTATAGACAATAACATAGACCCGTCCTTGAACTTTTCCGGTGAGCAAATAACGATCCTCGCCATAGCCCTATCGAGTATCTTGCACTATGATCCGTTGCGAGTCTAAAAAAAGCGCGAAGGGCATCGGCGAAATCAAAACCGAAATGCCAAGACAAAGCATCATTCTTCGTATCGTCCCACTCGAAATTCATAGATGAATGATAGGCCAATGGCCCATATATATCAAGCTCTGTTCAGCGCCGCTGTTAATGGTGTGTCATAAAAAATACGCCCAAAGACGGTATGAACGGGACAATTCTTATCACGATTGAAGTCAAGGTGTATTCCGAATTCCTGACAAAAATTCTAAGATGCTAAAGAAAACTTTTGAGGATGTGAAGATTGGGCAGAAATATGTTGGCGTGATTGATCATAATTTCCAAAAATCGCATTAAAAAATGCCAATAAATCACAACATCATAGACCGAAATCCAACAGTCAATGCATAAACGGTGCATCACATATCGACACAACAAGTGAATGAACCCTGCTCGGCGTCATCTTAACACTCAACTATTGTCGTCTTGACGATAGGATGCAAGCCTTTCCCTGTTGCGACAATATGAGAGTCGATGCGCCATCCGTGCAGATGCGCCCATTTTTGGATGACACTCTCGCCAATAAAATGAAGCCCATACCGCCCCATCCAATGGACACAGTCATCTGAAAGTTATGCGCCTGTCAATTCTGCAACAAATTTGCTTCACAGTGCCAACGCCTTGCAATCACAATTTCACTACACGTGGATGGGATCTTCCTCGTTCTATAGAACACAGCATAGCAATCTTAACGACGATGCATGAAGGCAATTAACGGATCGCTTCAATCGGGCCGTCCACGCTCCCGGAAATAAACTGCTCAACGCACGGGTCCCCGCTGTTATTGAGATCCTGGACGGGTCCCGTCCACTGAACGACTCCATTGTGGAGCATGGCGACGGTATCAGCAATCGCGCGAACAGAACTCATATCATGAGTTATTGTCATGGCCGTTGCACCGATTTCGACAACAATTTCCCGAATGAGATCGTTGATCACACCCGCCATGATCGGATCAAGTCCCGTCGTTGGCTCATCAAAAAAGATAATTTCTGGATCCGCTGCAATCGTACGCGCAAGGCCAACACGCTTCTGCATACCACCGGACAGCTCAGCCGGAAACTTATGTGCGACATCCGGTGTCAATCCCACGCGACGCAACTTTTCAATAGCGACCTCTCGTGCGTCGGCTTGCGAGAGTTTTTGGGATCCCAGCAGCAGTCGAAAGGCGACATTCTGCCAGACGGGCATTGAATCAAAGAGTGCGCCGCCTTGAAAAAGCATCCCGAAACGAGCCAGAAACGCGTCACGGTCACCCACCGTGACATCGCTTCCATCCACCGTAATCCGCCCGTGATCAACGGCAAGAAGACCAATAATGCACTTGAGCACAACCGACTTACCTGTCCCCGAACCACCAATGATGACCGTTGATGTTCCCTTCGGCACACGCAAGGTCATTCCCCGCAAAACACGGTTATTACCAAAGGCCTTATAAACCTGCTCCAACTCAATCATACTGAAAAGAAAAGACTTGTAAGAACAAAATTAGCGCCAAGAATTAACACGGCTGCTGCTTCAACCGAGCCCTTGGTTGCTCGACCGACACCCTGCGCACCACGCCCGGAATTTTGACCATAATAACAACCCATCAAGGTTGCTATGCCGCCAAACACACATCCTTTGACCAGCGATGAAACGACATCCCGCGTTTCAAGAATATTGTACGAGCTTTGCAGGTATGTGACGCTATTAAACCCAAGACTCTGGGTTGCAACCAGATGTCCACCGAAAATCCCGATGATATCGCCAACGCCCACAAGAAGAGGAACGGTGATCAACCCTGCAAGCACACGTGGAACAAAAAGATACTTAAAGGGGTGAGTTGAAAGCGTGATGAGTGCATCAATTTGCTCCGTCACCTTCATAGTTGCAATTTCAGCCGCAATTGATGACGTGACACGAGCCGCAATCATCAGGCCGACCAGCACAGGGCCCAACTCGCGCACCATCCCAATCGCAACGATCTGCGGAACCACGGCCTCAGCATTGAAACGCGCCCCGCCTGCATAAATTTGCAACACCAGAGCACCCCCGGTAAAGATCGCCGTCAAACCGACGACCGGTAATGACAACCATCCAACTTGAAACAGCGCGTTTTTAAATTCACGAAGATAGAATGGGGGCCGTAACACATGCGCGAAAACCAAAAACGCATACATCGTCACTCGCCCAACAGCCGCTAACGCTCGCAAGACCTGTTGGCCAATTGAACCCAGCACATGTTCCACTAATTGTGCCAATTCACCCGTTCCCGGCGATAACGCATTCCAAGAGACGTAAGGATTTCATAGCTTATTGTTCCGGCAGATCCGGCAAGATCATCAATGGTTTGGTGAGAACCAATGATGCAAAGAGTCTCTGGAATATGCGCCAGATTCGTAACGTCAACCGTAATTGAATCCATAGAGATGCGGCCGACTACCGGACAGGCCGCATCATGATCATAGACAACGGCGCCCGGCGAGAGGGCTCGAATCAGTCCGTCCGCGTAACCGACCGATAATGTGGCAATTTTGCTGCGACGTGACGCAATCCACACATTGCCATACCCCGCCGTCTCCCCAACCTGTACATCACGCACTTGAACAACATCTGCAGTCAACGTTACAACAGGTTCGGCGGCATCAAAAGGACTCCCGCCGAATAAACCAATACCCGGACGCGTAAGGTCAAAATGGTACGCCTCACCCAGCAATATACCACCGGTAGCGGCCAATGATCGTGGGACATTGATGCCATCCGTCATCGCCCGAAAAACTCTCAATTGACGAGCATTGGTTAAATCGGATGGATCATCGGCACACGCAAGATGCGACATAATCAAAACGGGTTGCTTCAACAATACATCCTCTCTTACGGCGACCCAGTCGCTCGGCTCAAGACCCAAACGGTTCATTCCCGTGTCAAGCTGAATTCCAAATGACCGACCCGGCAAGACCGAAAAATGTCGCTCGATCTGTTCTCTCGAATTCAACAATGGAACAAGTTGATACTCCCGCAAGAGATCTTCATCTCCCTCCATATGTCCAGAAAATACGAATATATTCGACAGCGATCCGACACTTTCACGAACAATTGGTCCCTCCTCGGCAACGGCGACAAAAAAACTTTGCACACCCGAACGACGAAGCGTTTGAGCAACACTTTCTGCATCGAGACCGTAAGCATTCGCCTTGACAACGGCCCCTGTTTCGCACCGGGTCATCGCATCCAAGGCACGCCAATTTGCGTCGATTGCTCCGTGATCAATCGTCAGAGTGCCAACGGACATACCCAAGCTCTCTGACACATCTCCTGGCAACGCGTTACAATTCTAATCCGCAAATTGATCTTCACGGAAATAATCCCGAGTCTGATTGTTGTAACTATCCGCTTGTGATGAATCGGCAAGGTTTCCAAATCGGGTTTGATTTCCCTCAAAACTGAGCTTTACCGTTCCGACGGGACCGTGGCGTTGCTTGCTGATGATGACCTCGGCAATACCATCCACATCATTCATGCGATTTTGCCACTCAGCCGTCTTCTCGAGCAAATGTTCAGGCGGTTTCTGCCGTTCAAGATAATATTCCTCGCGAAAAATAAACATTACAACATCTGCGTCCTGTTCAATTGAACCCGACTCACGCAGATCACTGAGCAGAGGACGTCGATCCTCACGGGACTCCACCTGGCGCGACAGTTGAGACAGCGCCAGCACCGGAATACTCAACTCCTTTGCAATCGCTTTCAATCCTTGTGTAATCTGCCCGACCTCTATAACACGACTCTCCCGCAATGTGTTCGGATTTACAAGTTGCAAGTAATCCACAACAAGAAGATCCAATCCATACTTTCGCTTCAATCTCCGTGCCCTATTGGCGATCTGCGAAATCGAGAGAGCCGGTGTGTCATCAATGTAGAGCGGACATTCTTCGATTGTCCGTGCCGCTTCAACAAATTTTTGAAATTCCGATTCGGTCAGTTCACCACGACGGACCTTTTCAGAAGCCACATCCGATGCGGTCGACAATATACGCATTGCCAGCTGATCGGCACTCATCTCGAGGGAGAAGAAACCGACAGCACCTCCTGTAACAGCTCCTTCGCTTCCGTCCGACAGTTGGCCCCGCTGGTAAGACTTGGCAACATTAAAGGCAATGTTTGTCGCAAGAGACGTTTTTCCCATCGAAGGCCGTCCGGCGAGAATGACAAGATCGGACTTCTGCAATCCACCCAACCTCCGATCAAGATCAATCAAACCCGTCGACAATCCGGCAAACTTGCTGTCACGCTTATGGGCGTCACCGGCAATCGTTATCGCCTTTAAGGAAGCATTCAACAGCGAAACAAACTCACTGCCTTTGCGTCCGTCTTCACCAAGTTGGTACAATCTTTGTTCGGCTTCAACAATCTGCTCCCTCGGTTCCGACGACACATCGACCCGCGCGGCTTTGTCCGATATCTCCTGGCCCAGATTCATCAATTCCCGTCGCACAAACAGATCATAAATCATTTGTGCGTAATCACGCACAGCAAACATTGAAACCGCACCGGCAACAAGGCGCACCAGATAATTCGGCCCCCCAAGAGCCTTCAGACCCTCATCATTTTCAAGAAACGCCTTGAGAGTGAATTGATTGGCAAGAGCATTCATCTTCAAACGGCTGGCCATCACTTCAAAGATACGCGCATGAACAGGATCGTAAAAATGGTTTTCGTTTATGATTTGCGTAACCGAATCAAAGCAGTCATTGTTATTCAAAATTGCCCCAAGCAATTGTTGTTCGGCTTCAATTGAATGGGGAATAGATTGGGATTCCCCATCAGCCTTGAGCCTTGCGACGCTCATACTCGTGATATCATTCATATCTTTCGATCACCATGCTTAATCCCGAAACTGATTCGTAGTCCTATTTCAGCGTAATCTAAAATGGCAAATTGTATGTTTCTGTGGAAGACTTGTGGAACACTCTGTATACTCAATTCACAGTATGTAATTTGTATCAAACTACACTATATTGACAATAAATTTGACAGAATAATTCACAAAAATGCTCATTGATTTCACCTTCCGACACCACCATGTCATTTACAAAAAACGATCAAATTCGACCGGTTGACGAGCAAAACATCAACAGCCGACGTTTTTTGGCGGTCGCCGGTGAGATCTTGACAGAGATAGACTTGCCGTAAAATGAACGGACGGGCATTAGTTGCATCATGGCAAAATCGAAAATCTACATTTGCAGTGCATGTGGTGCGTCCTTCTCAAAATGGGCCGGACATTGCAGCAACTGCGGTGCGTGGAATACGCTCATCGAAGATCAACCGCTCTCAGTTGGTCCACCGTCTCAATCCTTAGGAAGCAAGCCTGGTAAGCAAATCTTGCTCTCAGAAATAACAGCCGATGATGAAACGTCAAAACGCACGCCATCGGGATTGGTTGAACTCGACCGCGTACTTGGTGGGGGTCTTGTTCCGGCCTCTGCGACACTGGTTGGCGGTGATCCAGGAATCGGAAAATCGACACTCTTGCTTCAGGCTGCGGCACACTTCGACGCGGTCGGAATAAAGACACTCTACGTATCCGGCGAAGAGGCCATCACACAAATTCAAATGCGTGCACAGCGGCTCAACTTAAAGGACGCATGCATTCAGCTTGCCGCAGAAACCAATCTACGTGATATACTGACAACAGCAAAGATGGAACGTCCGGATCTGATCATTATCGACTCTATCCAGACAATGTGGGTTGACTCGATCGACAGTGCCCCTGGGAGCGTATCCCAAGTACGTACGACCGCCCATCACTTAACCAACTACGCAAAGCAACAGCGGACATCCGTTGTGCTCGTCGGACATGTCACCAAAGAAGGGCAAATTGCGGGACCACGTGTCATTGAGCATATGGTTGACACGGTTCTTTACTTTGAGGGAGAGCGTGGTCATCAGTTCCGCATTCTTCGAGCGGTTAAAAATCGTTTTGGACCATCCGATGAAATTGGCGTCTTTGAAATGACAGGACACGGCCTTGAAGAGGTTGTTAATCCATCGGCATTGTTTTTGTCGGAGCGTGAGACAACTTCTCCAGGTTCCGCTATTTTTGCAGGGATAGAGGGAAGCCGTCCTATCCTGGTCGAAATTCAAGCACTCGTCGCCCCGTCCCCACATGGACAGCCGCGACGCGCTGTTGTGGGATGGGACAGTAGTCGCTTGGCGATGATACTCGCTGTACTCGAAGCACGATGTGGAATTGCATTTGCCGGACTTGATGTGTACCTTAATGTCGCAGGCGGACTAAAAATCACCGAACCCGCCGCCGACCTTGCTGTGGCCGCAGCCCTTCTATCAGCACGAGAAGATAAGGCTCTTCCAATCAACATGGTTATTTTTGGAGAAATCAGTCTCTCGAGTGCACTTCGTCCTGCCCCACAAACACAGAATAGGTTGAAAGAAGCGCTAAAACTTGGTTTTTCAAATGTCGTCGCCCCAACTGGCAGCACAGCAGGATCCAACTTGAACATCAATCTTACACATTGCAGCGATCTAACTGACTTTATTCGCACATTGCTAACCCATGACTGAATATTATTAGGTGGGCTTATGGACGGCTTTACATATATAGATGCATTCGTTGTGATTGTTATTTTAATATCCGCTTTACTTGCGTATTTTCGAGGGTTCGTCCGCGAGTTCCTCGCCATTGCGGGATGGATCGGTAGCGCCGTGATCGCTTTTATGCTGGCACCGATGATTGAGCCGCTCATCAAACACATTCCGGTCATTGGAGGCATTATCTCGGACAGTTGCGAATTGGGAATTCTGTTTTCTTTTGCTGTCGTTTTTGCGGCAGGACTCATTGTCTTCAGCCTGTTTACCCCGTTTTTTTCTTCAATTGTTCAGCATTCAGCCCTCGGAGCCGTTGATCAAGGATTCGGGTTCTTGTTCGGAGTTGCCCGCGGTGTTTTTTTAATTGCAATCATGTTCTTTGTGGCCGATACTATTAACGCCCAGCAGAGCTTTCCCGTCATTGAAGAAAGCCGTTCTATTTCTATCTTTGATCAGTTCACGAACCGCATTAAGGAAAACAACCCCGAAACAAGCCTCGGGTGGGTTACAAATCAATATGAATATCTCGTACGAAATTGTGATTGAATGCGGGCGCGGCACTACCTGACGGATATTATTTATGTTACCGTTGATCATCTCATACCGGCCCTTGATTAAATAACCGTCAAAATTCGGATTTGGAGTTACCTTTGACCAAACCGCCTTCTTTCGACGAACGGCCTCTCTCGGCATCACCTTTCAATGAAGAATACTGGTCTGGTTTCTTACCAAATGACGACAAACTTCGTGAGGAATGTGGTATTTTTGGGGTGATTGGAGTGGCCGACGCCTCGAGTTTTGTAGCACTTGGATTGCACGCCCTTCAACATCGAGGTCAAGAAGCCGGTGGCATCGTAACCTATGACACGGAACACGGATTTAATTCGGCCCGACGCTTTGGATATGTACGCGATAACTTCACGAATACATCTGTGATGCAAACTCTCCCGGGTTCACTCGCAATTGGACATGTACGTTATTCAACAACGCAATCCAAAACGGGACCCAAAGGTCAAACGGCGATTAGAGATGTCCAACCACTCTTCGGTGAATTTGCCATGGGAGGGGCCGCGATTTCACATAATGGTAATATAACCAACGCGAATTCCCTACGACGCGATTTGATTGAACGCGGTTCGATATTCCATTCTTCCACAGACAGTGAATGCATTATTCATCTCATGGCGCGATCAACGCGCACCTCGATTCCGGAACGTATGGAAGACGCTCTCAATCACATAGAAGGTGCCTTCTCCATTGTCGCCATGACACGAACCAAACTGATCGGCGTGCGTGATCCACTTGGCGTGCGACCACTCGTGATCGGTCGCGTGGGAGATGACGGTTGGGTCCTCAGTTCGGAAACCTGCGCACTTGATATTATTGGAGCCGATTTCATTCGTGAAGTTAAACCCGGAGAAATGATCGTCATAAATAACGATGGCCTCAACAGCCGTTTCCCATTTGCAGCGGCGAAACCACGCTTTTGTATCTTTGAACATGTGTATTTCTCTCGACCTGACTCACTCATTGGTGGTCAGTCTGTATACGAAACTCGAGAAGCCATTGGTGTCGAACTGGCCAAGGAAGCGCCAGTGGAAGCCGATCTGGTTTGCCCGGTTCCCGATTCGGGGACACCCGCTGCAATCGGATACGCGCGTCAATCGGGTATCCCCTACAGCATGGGCATTATTCGCAACCAATTCGTTGGACGAACATTTATTGAACCCACCGAACACATTCGCAATATGGGGGTTCGCCTTAAGTTAAACGTCAACCGGGCACTCATCTACGGCAAACGCATCATTCTTGTCGATGACTCCGTTGTTCGGGGCACCACATCGCGCAAAATTAAGGAAATGATATTAAATGCCGGTGCGGCCGAAGTGCATTTCCGAATAGCGAGCCCGCCGACAGCCTGGCCGTGTTTTTATGGAGTCGATACCCCGCAAAGAGAAAAGCTGTTGGCCGCAACAATGAGCGAGGAGGAAATGTGTGCACATCTGGCCATTGACAGCCTCAAGTTCATATCGCTCGACGGCCTCTATCGTGCGGTTGGTGAAGTGAATGGACGTAACGCTACGTACCCTCAATACTGCGATGCGTGTTTCTCGGGTGACTATCCCGTGCTGCCATCCGACATGATTGATTCGGGTTTCCAATTAAAGGCCGCAGAATAAATCAACGATGATCATCGGTTTTCGTGACACGACAACGGTTCGAGTACATGCACCATCAAGACACATCGCTGCACTCACCATGGCATTTGAA
This sequence comes from Aestuariivita sp., assembly GCA_026710045.1. Classification (GTDB taxonomy): domain Bacteria; phylum Pseudomonadota; class Alphaproteobacteria; order Rhodobacterales; family Rhodobacteraceae; genus JAPORY01. Next base: position 18,264 of record JAPORU010000088.1, read on the forward strand.
GAAGAGATCGTGAACGAAGAAAACCAATCGGAATAACACCTCGCAATGGATCGTGACCGCCTCACAGCCCGATAATCCGATACAGCATATCCAACCATCCCGAACCGTATTCTGTGATCCCATTCGAAGAAACAGCCGCACATAACTATGCGAAAAAAAATCGCAATCATTGTTGGAGCCTCTCGTGGACTTGGCCGAGCACTCTGCGAGACTCTCTGCACCTCCTATGACATTCTCGCTGTCGCACGAACGGTTGGTGCGCTTGAAGATCTTGACAATCATATACGATCAATTGGAGGGAACATCACTCTCGCTCCAATTGACATAACTGATACAATGGCCGTTAAACAGATCTGTCGTTCCACGTTCGACCGATGGGGTCATCTCGACCTCTGGGTGCAGACGGCCATTCACGCTCCTCCTCTCAGTCCCGCAGATCATATCGACCCAAAAGACTGGACAGATGCACTAGCCATCAATGTTACCGCCGTAACAACGCTCATCACTCATCTCGCCCCCCTACTGCACGCGGACAGCCAGGTTGTTTTTTTTGATGATCCCGTTGCTATTGCCTCAAAGTTTTTTGGTGCTTACGGTGCAACCAAGGCCGCTCAAATTTCATTGGCAAGAAGTTGGGCTGCCGAGACCCGAAAGATTGGTCCCCGCATTCATATCTTTGCTCCTTGCCCCATGCCTACATACACACGTCGACGGTTCTTTCCCGGCGAAGATTCATCAAATCTGTCGTCTCCTCAGGATGAGGCCCAGCGACTTCGCACCCTGATACACTCGTGACAATGTGATATCGTCACTGATGATGAGACGGCACAATGCTGGTTCAAAGACATCCGATGGGGAGAAGTCGGATGTCCGCCCTTATTCAGGGGTATACGACCCGATACAACATGCAGAAGGACGATCCAATCATGATGACGCAAAAGACATCCGTGATGATGGTCGGCATGCGGTTGACGTATCGCCCGCTTGTTGATGGGGATACGGAGATAAAGTCGGAACGCGAAATGTAAGGTGTGCTCTACTGCGCACATCTCCAAAGAACTTTGCCAAGTTCGTGTTGACAACACGGTGTCGCTTCTTTAGGTGAATGCTCTATGTAGGCAGGACTACATGAAACCTAAATTTAGGAGTAACTAACTAATGATGTCGCTTGTTATTGTTAGAACGTGGTTCTAGCGACTTCAAGAGCAAAATTCGATTTTTTTGGAAAAGATCGCAAAAGAAAAAGGGCAGCCGAAGCCGCCCTCTTGTTCCATATTTAAGAAATACGATTAGTTGTTTTTAATGCAGTTGCCACCACGGCATTCAGCACCGAAGGCACCGACTACTTGACCATCGTTAAAACCGTGTTCAAACGTACCGACAAGACCATACGGCGCATCTCCGTGCCCCTGGTTATTTCTCTTGTCGCTTTCTCCACCGTAGAATTGAGCAAAGAAATTGTTGTCATCGTTGCCAACACTTCCATTTCCGGCAATATCTCCCTCTAATTCAACTTTCCAAATGTCAGGAGGTTCCTCGCCGGCGGATCTTTCACCTGCGAATCTTTTGAAGTTATCGATTGTTCCGGTTAGGGTATCTTCACTTACAGCAAATTTCGCCGTGAATTCCGCGTCAGCGCTAAACCCACCATACCCGATTGCTTCATCATCGTCATTGGGATCTTTTCGAGTGAGGACATAACTTCCTGCGGCTTCACCCATGTATTTTGCCGTCACAACACCCGTTCCGGATTGTACGATTCCCGCAATGGCCGTGTAGGGTACCTGACCACCCGCAAAAGGATCTACAGTAATAGCGGTCACTTCATCCTTATCATTTATGACTGTATTCCAATACAGACCAAAATGCAGAAAGTCGGGATTTGGATTTTCTGCAAATAGTGCCGGAACAATGGTTGCCTCTGCATTAAAATTGGATGGGTGAAATGTTATAGTTGAAATTGCAGCAGTACCTATAGCCCCGGAATTAGGATTGTCGGCATCCACCGGTGCGTCGCCGTTTTCACTATCTGTATACTGACTGCAAGCCAAACTTGCAGGACATCTAAATTCTCCTGGGACACCGTAAAAAGTTCCGGATCGTACAGTGTATGATTGACCCGCCTTAAATCTAAACGGGGCAGAATAGAAATCGCCTGGAACCGCTTTTTTGTTGAAAGCTGGTAAACTTACGTCCGCTAATGTTACTACGCCAGTACTTGCCGCGGCTTCGCCTGAAGTACCGGTAATTTTAGGGTTTGTACTTACGAAGAACTTAACATATTTCTGACTAATATGAAGCGGGTTTTCCGTCCAGACGCGCAGATCTTGTTCCTGCCCGGACGATCCTGCTGAAAGTCGTATTTCGTAGCCTTTACCTTCCCAACCGTTAAGAGCGACAATACCTTTTCGCTCTTTCCATGCGGTACCCGGCGTTGCCTTTGCGGTTTTCGCATCAACATGCCGGCTCCCGATTGCCAAGGCGGCGGCGTTGGTTATGCCATCGGTAAGCTGGTTTGCGGCTGCTAGATCAAGACCCTCAAGTGCATCAATCGGCGCCTTTACGCATTCTCCGCCTTGAGCGATATAGCCTTCTCCATAGTCTTCATCTGCCACACAAGCAGCGGTCGTGAGTTCGACCTCGTCGTCGTCATCTATTTGCACTGGCGCGGGATCACTTCCCCCGCATCCGGCGAGGGCCAGTCCGGCGACCATTAAGATCGCCCAAAGATATTTAACATTCGCTAACATTAGATAGTGGATCTTATTTTCCATTTTCGAATAGCGTCCATCGGCTGATAGAACACAATCTGAATCTTGTCCGATGGAAGCCGATGGCGCACCTTTCACAGGCTCCGGCATTACAGGGGTCTATGAGAGCGGTCTTCGTAGGCTTACCTGCAATTCTCGCCTACGCAGATTGATTTCGCCACTGTTTCAGGGTAACGCGACCGTACCTTACAACAAGTCTCAAGTGTCTGGCGAAATCGGTATCTCAATGCTTGAGACAGGTCGCAATTGTCCCACATGCCCATTAGATTGTCGAACTTTGATGGCAAAGATCATCGACGAAGTGGCTCATGATAAAAAAGCAACTCAATCGTTGGTCCTATTCGCATTGAACCAGATGACATCTTATGGATAACGTCGCTATACTCAGAAATGGAGAACATTGACGATTGACGCATATGGTCAATTCACAAACAATGATAATCAACAATTGCTGCTAGACTTCAACCATCTCCGAGACTAGAAAACAAATCGAAGGATGGGACCGACAACAAACGCACCCTGACCTCACGTTTATTATCGCAGTAAGTTGAGATTGGGATGCGTATTCTTCTCACCAATGACGATGGAATCAATGCACCAGGACTGGAAGCACTGGCGCACATCGCGCACGAAATTGCGGGCGCGTGTGGTGAAGTATGGATCGTTGCACCAGCCTTCGAGCAGTCAGGAGTAGGCCATTGCATCAGCTATACCAACCCGGTAATGATTACCAAGTTGAGCAAGCATAAATGGTCTGTAAGAGGAACGCCTGCAGACTGTGTCATCGCCGCTCTTCATGATATCCTGAAGGACTCGCCGCCAGACCTCGTTCTCTCAGGTGTGAATCGAGGAAACAATTCAGCTGAGAACGCACTTTATTCCGGCACCCTCGGCGGTGCCATGGAAGGCGCTTTGCAAGGACTGCCGTCATTCGCTCTCTCCCAGTTCTATGGCCCGGCCATTTCAGAGTCGACCACTCCCTTTGAAGCCGCAGAACAGCACGGGGCTAACGTCATTCGACGCCTCCTCGCATGCGATGTTCCGAAATCGAACAGTTACAGTATCTTTTACAACATCAACTTCCCTCCAGTGCGGGCAACACACGTCCAAGGCGTTCGCGTTGTACCGCAAGGACTGCGCCCGAATAAGCCGTTTCACGTCGAACCGCTAAAATCTCCGAACGGTCGGCGCTTTCTTTGGATCAAGGGTTCCAACCAGCAAGTTCCAAGCCAACCCGGAACAGACGCATCCGCCAATCTTGAGGGATTTATTTCAGTCACGCCGATGCGGGCAAATTTAACCGACTACGATGTCGTTAGATCATTGAAGGATCTTCAATGAATCAATCGACGGCCGAAACAAAAATGCAGTTTCTTTATGCCTTAAGGTCGAACGGCGTGACCAACAGACAAGTATTGTCAGCGATGGAGAGCGTTGATCGAACGCTGTTTGTACGCGGTGTGTTTGCCGACCGATCCCATGAAGATATCCCACTCCCGATTGACTGCGGTCAAACCATCTCCCAGCCGTCCATTGTTGGGCTGATGACCCAAGCTCTTCACGTGGAGCCAAGACATAAGGTTCTGGAAATCGGGACAGGCACCGGATATCAAGCGGCTATATTGTCAAAATTGGCCCGTCGCGTTTATACAATCGATCGACACCACCGACTCGTCCACGAAGCGCGCAAGATTTTGACAAAAATCAATCTCGACAATATCACAGCTATTCATGGTGATGGTTCCTTAGGTCTTCCGGAGCAGGCACCATTTGACCGCATCATTGTCACCGCCGCAGCCGAGGATCCACCGAGCCCCCTGTTAGATCAACTGAGAGTAGGGGGAATAATGGTCTTGCCCGTTGGACGATCCAGTACTGTGCAGGATCTGATTCAAGTTCACAAGACAGATGAAGGATTGAAATACAATGAATTGCTTTCCGTACGATTTGTACCTCTTCTTGAGGGCATAGACGAAGGCAGGTAAAGACGATTAATCAACTTTGAAGTTCTACAAGACAAATGGAGAATCGGACTATGGCGTATCGGCGGCAATCATTCTGCGTATTTGCAGGGCTCTTGGTTGTAGCAGCCTGCAGTCAACCCCCTAATTACGATCTTCGTTCAAGCTTTGGAGGCTTCTCAACGGCTACAGCCGCCCGCACCGCCATAGAAAAACGTCCTGAAGTCGACGCACGTGGTATCATATCTTATCCAAATTATCAGGTAGCCGTCGCACGAAACGGCGACACAACAGAAACCGTTGCCCAACGTCTCGGCATCAATGCTCAAGAACTCGCCGATTACAATTCAATTGACCCGGCAACACCTCTCCAAGACGGAGAAATTATCGCTCTCCCGTATCGACTCGATGAGATCCCATCCGACCAATCAGGTCAAGTTGACCTGTCAGCGCTCACAACAGGAGCACTGAACCGCCAATCAAACACGCAACGCGATCCGAACGCGGAACCAATCCGGCATAAGGTCGTACACGGTGAAACCGCATATACAATCTCTCGGCTCTATAACATTCCAGTCGGCACAATCGCGGACTGGAATGGATTAGGTCCCGATTATGAGGTTCGCGAGGGGCAGGTCCTGCTCATACCTGTGCACAATGATCCAAGATCGGGAGAGATTACGACACAAAATCTGTCTGACAGCCTGACTCTGCCGGGAGAACGTTCGCCCGTCCCGACACCACCATCGGCTGCCCGTCCATTGCCCGATGAAAATCTCGTTGCAACCGGTACCCCAACAGAAACGCCGCAGATTAACGTTGGCACCCCAACATCACGATCGGGAACAATGGCCATGCCACTGGACGGAAACATTATTCGTACTTTTCAAAAAGGAAAGAATGACGGCATTGACATCACCGGTCCTCCGGGCAGCCCCATCAAAGCGGCCGGCGATGGAACCGTTGCAAAAGTCACATCCCAAACAGACCAAACCCACATTGTCATCATTCGTCATCCAGACAATATACTCTCGATTTATGCCAACGTTGATGACATCTCTGTTCAAGAGAACGATGCGGTCTCACGCGGCCAAGCAATCGCCAAACTCAGAAGTGATGAAGAGTCCTACTTACACTTTGAAATACGTCGGGGCGTTGATGCCGTGGACCCCATCGAGTTCTTACGCTGAACATGGAATACATTCAGTAACAAATGCACTTCGACCGTTCACAATCATTTCACAGCCGCAAAAGGGTCTTGATTTTTTCGGAAGCCAAACACATAGACGGGCACCGAACAGTCGAACATAAACCATCAGAACGTACCGACAGCACCTAAAGATACCCAATGATGCTGTCATACGATCCTGGACATTGAACCACATATGGAGCCAGCGATGATCGAGCATGGGGAGCATTGACTGGATTCACTCAAATCTTCACATCATAGCGTCCCGCCAAGTCGACAAAAAACTGCCAGGCAACGCGGCCGGATCGTGCCCCGCGCGTCGCCTGCCACTGAATTGCGGCAGCCTTAAGTTCCTCTGCCTCGACCGCCACCGCGTAAGCTCCGCAATAACCATCAATCATCGCAAGATACTCATCTTGTGAACAAGGATGAAACCCAAGCCAAAGTCCAAATCGATCGCTTAGAGAGACCTTTTCCTCTACCGCCTCTGACGGATTGATAGCCGACGACCTCTCATTCTCAATCATGTCACGCGGCATAAGATGACGACGATTCGATGTCGCATAGAAGACGACGTTCTCGGGACGTCCCTCAATTCCTCCATCCAGGACCGCTTTCAGACTCTTGTAATGCTGATCATCATGAGCAAAACTCAAATCATCACAAAACAATAGAAACCGATACGGTTCAGCTCGAAGAACATTGAGGAGGCGACCGACCGATACCAAGTCATCCCGCTGCAGTTCAACAAGCTTGAGATGCGTGAATTCCGAATAAATCGAAGCATGGACAGCTTTTACAAGACTCGATTTACCCATTCCCCTCGCGCCCCACAGAAGCGCATTATTTGCCACGTATCCCATGGCAAAACGCCGCGTATTGTCCAAAAGAGTATCACGAGCCTGATCAATTCCAACCAAAAGGGACAATTCAATTTTATTGACATCTGTAACCGTGTCCAAACGATCGGGCTCAACATTCCATACAAAGGCCGGCGCCTGGTCAAAATCCGGTTGTGGTGGTGGCGGAGGATGAATCCGCTCAAGAACCGCAGCAATCCGTTCAACGGAATCAGTCACTTTCTGTCCTCGTCAGCCGTTCCCAGAAGATCCTCGTCATCAAACCAGACACCTTGCCGACGTAATTCTGCTTCACGCTGTTTCTCCACCCGCTTTACCAATTGAATAGAGATTTCATACAGCCCGTATACAACAACAAATAAAATCACTTGTGTAATGACATCAGGTGGTGTCACCAAAGCGGCCAAAACCAAAATTCCGACCACAGCGTACTTTCGTACATCCGCCAAACCAACTGCCGACACCAATCCGGCCTTACCCATTAACGTCAAGAGTACGGGCAGTTGAAAACATAATCCAAAAGCCACGATAAACTTTATTGTCAGATTGAGATAAGCCTGTGCCGATCCTTGAAAAACCACTGAGAGACCTTGCGCGACCTCTTCATTAACAACCGCTTCGCCCTCAGAGCCAAATTGCTGAAATCCGAGAAAAAAATCATAAGCGAGTGGTGTAACCACAAAAAAGGCGAAGGCTGAACCAAGAAAAAACATAAAGGGCGACGCAAGCAAAAAAGGTAAAAACGCGTTTTTTTCGCTGCGATACAGGCCCGGTGCAACAAATCGCCACATTTGATGCGCAATAAAAGGAAAAGATAAAATAAAGCCACCCAACAATGAGACTTTAATGGCAACAAAGAAGCCTTCTTGGGGACTGATGAAAATCAAATCACAGTCTTGACCACGTGACATCAATTCAGAACACAAAGGCTGGGTGAGAAAATTAAAGATAGGGGTTGCCACAAAGAAGCAAATGACCATCCCGACAATAAAGTAGAGAACCGATCGGATAAGACGTGTTCGTAATTCTGCCAAGTGCTCAATAAGCGGGGCTGCGGAGTCGTTCATTGAGTCGCCCGATTCGCGAGGTTGACTCATTCTCTGATCTCAGGCCGAGTCGTCTTCAACTTGGCATCATTATCTCCAGCGGAGTTCATGGCATCTTCGGATTCACGCTCATCATGCTGGGTATGTGCCTGTCCTGCAGCCTCTCGAATTTTTCGTGACTCCTCCGCCCGTTCTGCCGCGAGCTTGCCCGTTTCGCTGGTAGGATCAAAATTGACAGGATTTATGTCGCGGGTAACCTTCGTTACCGTTGATTTCAGCTCATCAACCGCCATTCCAATTGGATTGGTCGCAGCCTTGAAGGTTTTTGAGACCTCTCCTACACCGGATTCGTTCGCCGCGTCATTCATGGCACGGGTAAATTCGCGTGCCATTCCGCGTGCTTTACCAACAAAGCGCCCGACATTTCGAAACAATAATGGTAGATCCTTCGGCCCAACAACAATCAGTGAAACGATGCCGATGACCAGAAGTTCCGTCCAGCCAAGGTCAAACATGAACGGTTATGCCTTGTCCTTATCTGCGTCTGAAGCAGCCGTCTGTGGTTCTTCGACAACTTTGCTCTCCAGTTCATGCACCTCTTCCTTAACACCCCTCTTGAACGCCGTTATTCCCTTGCCCATTTCTCCCATCAGCTGAGCAATTTTACCACGCCCAAAGAGAATTAAGACCACCAGCGCAATCAGAAGAAGACCTGGTAAACCAATATTGTTGAGCATACGTTACACTCCTTGAAAATCAAAAGCGTGAACCGGAAAAACGTGGTGATGTCTGTGCATGGCCCACATGAGTAAAATCTGAGATTTTCACATATTCAATATAAGATAAATATGCAATTCATAATCCTTTATGACTATGACATACGGATTTATTCCACTATTTCCGGAAATCAAACTGGCAAATTTGCAGCAACATATTTTGCCGGACTTAAATATCATAACATCCACCACACATAACATTGCTTCGGATATCCGGATGTTCTCGTTATCCTCACGACGCAACTCCAAGATCTGTGGCTTCGATCACCTGCAGGAACTTCGCAAAAAATGTCTGCACTCAAGATGCCTTTGATTCATTACCCCACATTTCACACAACTCTTCCCACTCTTCTGACGTAAAATCCGCTTGTTCAATCAGATAGGATTGAAAGCTGGGAATAGGACAAACATATGATTTGGTGATATGATCTCTTTGTAAAGCACCTTGGTGGATAAGATGACGAACATATGATTGAGAATTATATCCGTCCGGAAGCTTCCACGGCTTGCTTTCGCCATTTCGAAACGTCCTGTATAAGATCTCTTCGATATCTGAGAGAAATAATTGTGTTCCGTTCTTTTCCATATTCTCGACAAAAGTCATGACAGCACCCAAAATCTTTCGAGAACTTTCCATTTCAAACGACGTTATATCTTCATAATACGCAACTCTCAAAAAATCCCGCCGATTCTCGACGGATGCCCAATCCTGAATGCACTTTAAACGTCCTTCAACTTCTGACGTGATCAAAATCTCCGCAAGTGCTTGTTGCGCCCAATAGATATGACGTGGCCATCCATCACTTACAGAAAAATAGGTGTGCAATCGATCCTTCTGGAAGCCAACATCGATCCCAAAATGATCACAAAACCCCACGACAGCTTCATTTTGTTCTTCTTGTGTAAATCGCCCCACAGAACAAACATTCACCGTATTTGTTAGCCCCATCTTTCGGGCACACTCTCTCGTATCACTCAATCCGGCCAATACAAGTGTCAGGGGCAGTCGAATATGATCGGCATCATGAATGGATTGCAGAAGTTTTGCGAGAGGAGTTTCTTGGTTGCCCTTTATTCTTTGAAACTCGTCAATCGCCAAGATAACCGGTCTTTCCCACTTCGGTGCCAGCAGAGACTTTCCGAGCGTATGTAAATCTTGCAGGGGTGTTTTGGAAAATAACTTTTCAATATCTACATCAAATCCAAAAGCCTTCACCCTCCCATTCTCTTACCAAGATTGGATCCATAACTGTGGACGAGTTCTATCCACCTATGATCGGTCGCCTTCACCGCGGCGGCAATCGATTGCAACACGTCGGGCAGATGATCTTCAACTTCAACATTGGAGCAAAAAATGGTACGTGGCTGGCCTTCACATTGCCCCGCAACTCCAGGGCCTTCAAGATAGAGGTTTTTCCGGCACCAGGTGCTCCTTGAATGATGTGCGTGTTTTTTGGCGACGCATATCCTCTCTCTCGTGCGCGATTCGACATATCCAATACATCAGAAAGAATCGTATCTCGTCCCACAAAAACCGGAGGATACTCTCCGGCTCCATCCCGGATGAAGTTTCGTAACTCTTCTTTCTTGAACTTTGACATTACAAGACGTCACCTAAACCACGCGTTTACTTCTGACATCATAGACATCATCTACCACGTTTCCCACAAAAATTCAATAAACTGGACAAAACGATCAAGACAATCCCACGCTGTTTTTTGCCACATTTTTATTGACAACACGTGTCAGTCTGTT
>JAPORU010000011.1 GCA_026710045.1 Aestuariivita sp.
CGCACGGGATCGCCGTCATGAGCCGATGAGAGCGGGATCGTCCCGCGTATTGTGGTAACGGGAACCGTGTCGTCCGGCGCTTTCGTCCGTTCCTCTATCCAGTGGGTGCAGAAGGGGCTTTTTGAGCGTAGTGTCAACGTGTTATCCGACGCATTCGATCGGTCAGTCGTATCGGTCGACGGGACGATCATGCAAGCCCATGCCAAGGCCTCCAGGTCGGAAAAAGGGGCTCATAGAGAGGCATCGGACGCTCATATGAGCGGTCTGAGCCATGATCTCGTGGCGCTACCGATGCTCCTGGACCCTGTGACCCTGTGGATTTCACGACATGGATCGGCGACACGGCCTGTGACTCGGACGCCTTGCTGGATAGGCTCGCCGAACGCGGAGCGGAAGCGGTGATTCCGCCGAAGAAAAACCGAACGCTTCCGCGCACCTTTGACCGAGACGCCTATCGGGACCGGCACCGGATCGAGAATTTCTTCTGCAAAATCAAGGAGTTCCGGGCGATCGCGACGCGATACGACAAGACCGCATCCAGCTTCGCGGCGGGCATTCACCTGGTTGCAGGAATCATCGCCGCACGATAGATGTCAACGGACCCTAGATAAATTCTCTTTCAGTGGTATTGAACGTCCTCTTTGAGCACATTATTTAGCGATAGTCCGTTGGCAAGGGGCCGCAGATTAAATTTATACTCTGATCGGCTTCCATAGTTCAAACCCGAAAAAATAGGAACTATGCATGTCTATTAATCTACCAATTTTTCTTAAAAATAAACCCTTAAAATACGGTTGCTCAGCCTGGGTTAAACCGCACAATGTTTATCCAAAAGACGGAGATCCTTATCATCGCAAAGGTCATTTTCGAAATTACAATTGTTCCGACAAGCAACCGCAAGATCTTTTGCAAGACATGGTCAAAGAATTCCAGGATACGAGTTGTCGCTAGGTCAGAACACTAGATCTAGTTTGTGGGTATTCCCACAAGCCTACTGCAATTTTTTCAAAAATCTCTTGATTTGCAGTAGAGAATGCTTGTAAAACTGTCTCAAAATGCTCTCTTGACACCATAAATTTCTCTCGCTAAGTTATCTACTTAAGTCCCAATTCTTTGGGACCCTATTGCGCCAAGATTGACATCGTGCGCAATGCAACTCAACGACCCCAATGACTCCTGCAAGGATGATATTCTTGATTAGTGTTGACCGCTGTAACGCAACCGCAAGACACCGCGCTTATTTCCATTGACAAACAATGAGACTGAAAACTATTGCTGATTATACAAATACCATAAAAATCGTGAAGGCCAGCGCAATCTTAATTTTCAGTTCACGCACTCAAGCAAACAGCAGATGTCTGTATATGCATTCTTGGCTGGCGGGATAAGCCTAACTCTCTCGAAGCAAGTCATCATCAACATCACGTCAACCTCATGAGGGAAGAATTACACTCGGGAAGACACGTCATTTTTCGCAAAGCAATCAAAGGAAAGTCAGCAATGAAAAATTTTAATCGGAGAGATACGTTAAAACTTGGCGCGGCCGCTGGATTGACGGCGACCGTACCGTCACATGTATACGCCGACACACTTCTAAAGGTTGGAGCTGTATATGTTTCGCCGGTCTCCGAAATCGGCTGGACCAAACAGCACAGTCTCGGAATTGAAGCGATTCAATCGGAGTTTGGTGACTCCGTTGACGTCACGGTACTGGACAATATCTATGTGCCGCAAGACGCCGAACGCGTATTCCGAGAATTAGCGGCCGCTGGCAATCAACTTATTTTTGGAACAAGCTTTTCCCACAGTACACCGATACAAAAGACGGCGCCACGATTCCCGGACGTTGCCTTTGAACATTGTTCAGGCCTCGTGCATTTAGACAACCTTGGTACATTTGAAGCCAAATACTATGAAGGAACATACGTCGCGGGTATCACGGCAGGACATGTATCCAAATCCGCAAAAATTGGCTTCATTGGCGGATTCCCGATTCCTGATATTGTTGGCCCTGCCAACGCCTTGCTCCTTGGAGCACAAAGTGTGAATCCGGATATTACATGCAGTGCCATCTTCTTGAATTCATGGTACGATCCAGGAAAAGAGAATGAAGCGACCAAAACGCTAATTTCGCAAGGATGTGATGTGATCTGCTCCATGACCGATACAGCAACCGGCGTGCAGGTGGCCGGCGAGAATGATGCCTGGTCCATCGGATATGCGAGTGATATGTCCCAGTTTGGAAATGGGAAGCATTTAACGGCCTTTACCCTCAACTGGGCACCCATTTATGTGCAAGCGGCCAAAGATGTTGTGAATGGTACCTGGAAATCGAGCACACGCTGGTTGGGCTTTAATGGCGATGTTGTGCGAATGTCACCCTTCAACGACAGCCTGTCGGCCGACGTGATTGCCGCAGCTGAAAAAGCCATGTCAGAAATCAAAAGCGGCGATTTACATCCGTATGCCGGTGAGTTGAAAGCCCAAGATGGACAGGTTCGTGTTCAAGCCGGCAGCGTACTGCCCGATCAAGAAATCCGTGGCTTCAATTGGTTTGTTGAGGGCATGATCGGTAATCTTGGCTAAAGCTATTCGATCCGAAAACCCGAGGGCTGCTCGTAATTGAGCAGCCCATTCTACAAACGTTAAGGATAAAGAATGCCGCCAAGACTGGAACTTAGCGGAATCAACAAAGCCTATCCAGGCGTCATTGCCAACGACAATATTTCCTTTTCTGTACAACCGGGGGAAATTCACGCTGTACTCGGCGAAAATGGTGCCGGGAAAAGCACCCTCATGAAGATCATTTATGGTGCAATCTCCGCAGATAGTGGCGAAATCCGATGTGACGGGAAACTGATCAAAGAACACGGACCGGCCGTGTCACGCGGACTTGGGATTGAAATGGTCTACCAGCATTTTGCACTCTTCGAGTCCATTTCAGTGGTTGAGAATATTGCACTATCCATGCCGGACCGAATGAACTTGCCGGCTCTCTCGGCTGAAGTACGAACCATATCAAAGAAATATGGCTTACCCATCGACCCGAACGCACTGGTGCTATCTCTATCAATGGGAGAACGTCAACGTGTTGAAATCGTACGTTGCCTGCTGCGGAACCCAAAGCTCCTGATACTGGATGAACCAACATCCGTCTTGACACCACAGGCGGTGCAAATTCTTTTTGAAACATTGCGCCAGCTCGCGCAAGAAGGCTGCAGCATTCTGTACATTAGCCATAAGCTGGACGAAGTGCGAACCCTCTGTCACACGGCGACCGTCTTGAGAGGTGGCCATGTAACAGGACGTGTCGACCCAAGCGCGGCAAGCGCCTCAAAATTGGCACGACTGATGGTTGGACATGAACTGGAAGAAGTTTCACGACCCGCAACGCAAAAGTCGAAAAAACCTCTATTCGAAGTGAGAGAATTAAGATTGGCGGCGGCCAATGCAATGGATACAGCTCTTCAAAACCTCAATATGGAAGTCTTTGGTGGTGAAATTGTGGGAATTGCTGGAGTTGCAGGAAATGGCCAGAATGAACTGGCGGCAGCAATGAGCGGTGAGACCGTTAACAGTGATCCCGATGCGATCTTGCTTGAAAGCAGGCCGGTTGCTCATCTTGACGCTGGACAGCGCCGTGATTTGGGTTTTGGCTTTATCCCTGAGGAACGCCTTGGCCGTGGTGCTATTCCACCCTACCCCTTATCCGAAAACGCTCTCTTGACAGCCCATCGTCAAGGAATGACAACATTGGGTTTCACCAAACGACATCGAGCAAAAGACTTTGCTGCTCAAGTTATCCGTCGCTTTCGTGTCAAGGCAAACGGCCCCGATAGCATCGCGAGCGGATTATCAGGCGGAAATTTACAGAAATTTATTGTGGGGCGGGAGATTCATCTTTCACCCAAGGTTCTTTTGGTTTCGCAGCCGACGTGGGGGGTGGATGTGGGAGCCGCCGCGTATATTCGACAAACTTTGATTGATCTCAGTCGCTCAGGGAAAGCCGTTATCGTTATTTCGGAAGAGGTCGAAGAGCTCTTTGAGGTGTGCGACCGGCTCTACGTTATGTCCGATGGGAAATTGTCGCAATCCATTGATCGCAAAACCGCCAACATTGAAGATATTGGCCTTTTGATGACAAGTGGCGCGGAATATGACTACAGGGAAACGAACATTGCTTAGAATCGAGGCACTCCCTGAGCCTTCCAGAACGATGGCCTTGGCGGCTCCATTAATTGCGACCGGCATTACGATTTTAATTAGCTCACTGTTTTTTTTGTCACTCGGATTCAATCCTATCGACACACTTCACGGTTTCTTCGTTCAGCCGCTGATGAGCTTGAATGGTTTATCGGAATGGCTGCTGAAAGCATCACCCTTGATCATTATTGCCTGTGGACTGGCGATTGGGTTTCGTGCCAATGTCTGGAACATCGGTGCAGAAGGTCAGCTGATACTCGGCGCGATCGCCGCAACTGGAATTGGGTTGTTTGCACCTTGGCAAGACAGTGTCTTTCTTCTTCCTTCAATGATTGCCGGAGCAATAATGGCCGGAATGGCTTGGGCCGCAGTCCCGGCCTTCCTGCGCTCCCGCATGAATACGAATGAGATATTGGTCACTCTCATGTTGACCTATGTTGCGACTTTATTTCTGTCGTATCTTGTTCACGGGCCCTGGCGTGATCCCGCCGGGTTCAACTTTCCCCAGACCGCACTCCTTCCATATAAGGCGACATTTTCCGTCTTTGATCATTCGTACAGATTAAATTCATCGATTTTCTTTGCAATCGCGGCTGTGATTATCACATGGTTTTTCTTGGAGCGGAGCTTTTTAGGGTTCCGGATGTCCGTCGGCGGCGTTGCACCAAACGCGGCACGGTACGCTGGCTTTCGATCTTCAACCGCGATCTGGGTCGGATTGCTGGCCGGCGGGGCGGCTGCAGGTCTTGCCGGAGTCGGTGAAGTTGCCGGGCCACTCGGACAGTTATCGGCGCATATTTCGCCAGGCTATGGCTTTGCCGCGATTATTGTGGCCTTTGTCGGACGGCTCCACGCCGTTGGTATTGTCTTGGGCGGACTGTTGCTGTCTCTGCTCTATCTCGGAGGCGAGACCGTACAACTTCAGTATGGGTTGCCATCCGCGATCGCAAATATTTTCCAGGGGCTTTTGCTGTTCTTTCTTTTAGGCGGCAATTTTCTGATCAATTACCGTATTCGACGAATCCGTTAAAGATACACGTTCATGGATCTCTTTATTTCGATATTCACAGCGACCGTAATCGCCGCCACACCACTCATCTTTGCCGCCCTTGGGGAACTGATCGTTGAAAAGTCCGGTGTCCTTAACCTCGGCATTGAAGGCATGATGCTGATGGGTGCGGTGTTCGGTGTTTGGGCTCACTTTTCTGGTATGCCGATGACGCTTGCGATTCTTATCGCTATTGTCGCAGGAGCGCTATCATCCTTGGTGTTTGGAATTCTCGCCCTGACGTTCATGGCAAACCAATATGCAGCCGGACTGGCTCTGGCGATATTCGGCGGTGGTGTTTCCGCATTTATCGGGCGTGGATTTGGAAGCACTCCTGTCGACGCTGTACAACCAATTAAAATTCCTTGGTTGTCTGATCTTCCGTTTCTTGGACCATTGCTCTTCCAATTTGATCCGCTTGTTTATCTGTCGCTGATTTTGTTCGTTGCTGTGAGTTGGTTTTTATACAAGTCAAAGGCTGGTCTCGCGTTACGGGCGATTGGAGAGAGTCCGGAAAGCGCGCATGCCGTCGGTTACCCGGTTATTATGATCCGGTACGTCGCGGTACTCTTTGGTGGCGCAATGGCCGGGTTAGGCGGTGCCTATCTGTCTCTTGTGTACACACCTTTGTGGGTTGAAAACATGACGGCGGGCCGTGGCTGGATTGCCTTGGCGCTCGTGGTGTTTGCGGCCTGGCGGCCTATTCGTGTACTCCTCGGCGCATGGCTTTTTGGCGGAATGACCATCCTTCAGCTTCAGGGACAAGCCATTGGGCTCAAGATACCCACTGAACTCTTGTCCGCCTTACCCTACATCGCAACAATCGTTGTTTTGGTTCTCATCTCCCGCAATCGCATGGCCATGGTGTTAGATTTCCCAGCCTCGTTGGCAAAGCCCTTTCGACCATCGAGTTAATTCTTCACGCAAACTTATTCTTTATACACCATAATCGCCATTGTTGAATACCGCCGAAAGGACGATCAAAGGCTTTCACAAACGAATCCTATGGACATAATCCGCCGTAAATTGCTAAATTTTTGAGACACACATGTCTCAATTGATGCATCACACAAAAATGTTACTAACATCCATTTAAAGACATCTTTATAATATTTCCAGGCACTTAACTTAGGAGCAATTTATGAAAAGACATGACAGTCTAAACGGGTCTCTCCTCGGCATTTTTTCTATGATTGCGTTGGCCTTGATCTCTGTTCCTGCGCTCGCACAAGAATTTACAGCCCGTATTGGTCATCTGGAATCACCACAACAAAGTCGTCACATTCATCTTGAGAAAGTTGCAAGACTGGTTTTTGAACGCACGAATGGTGCTGTCACGTTTGAACTCTTCCCGCAGGGCCAGTTAGGCAACCAAAGGCAGATGACAGAAAGCGTTCAGCTTGGAACGCTTGAAGCAACCGTTTCTCCTGCCGCTTTTCTGGGTGGATTTAACCCAGCAATATCAATCTTGGATATTCCTTACTTTATTCCGGCGGACGCTGTTACCGCTCAGATTTTACGGGAAAGCGCATTCGGTGACGCTCTGCTGATGTCGTTCAATAATCGTGGCGTCGTTGGTGTCGCGTGGTGGCCGAACGGTCTGAAGAACTTTACGTCAAATCGCCCGCTCGATGATATTTCAGCTTTTGCCGATCAAAAGTTCAGGGTTATGGACTCAAGCATCCTGATTGAACAGTTTAACGCATTGGGCGCATCCGCGATCGCCCTACCCTTCGGAGAACTCTATACATCACTCCAAACGGGGGTTGTTGACGGGCAAGAAAATCCATTGGATACAATTCAGCGAATGAAGTTTTTTGAAGTTCAAGATTATCTCGTAATCTCAGAGCATGGTGCGCTTGAAGATGTCATACTCTTCAACCCAACTTGGTGGAACAATTTACCTGAGAACTTTCAATCCATCATCAAGAATGCGTTCAACGAAGTCGTACCGGAGTTAACGTCACACAAGGCAGCCGCAGTCGCCGAAGCTCTCAAGTTTATTGGCGAAAGTGATATACACATTCGTGTTGCGACACCAGACGAGCGTGCAGCCTTTGCGACAAAAATGAAGGAGCCAGCAATACAAGCCTATATCGAACGGGCGGGCGATGAAGGTAGAGCCTTGATCGACATGTATAACGCAAATAAGTGACCATCCTTGATTGCAGTACGTCTGCGGATGTACGGCCCGCGGTTCCAGGTTGACCGGCAATAAGTCAGTCCCCTATTTTTGTGTGACTCATGCCCCTTAGATCGCGTCATCCCAAGAATATACACATGCAGTTCGAAAGCATATACCGTTAGACAACAACATGGACGCAGGCATCAAAGCACATCAAGACTCAGGTTCAAAAGCGTAGGTGACAGTCCGGCAAATCAAACCGACATTAAAGGACGGGTACCAAAAGGACGCGTCTTGACGATACTTCGTTACATTCGACTGGCCGAACGCATCTTCCTGGTCACGATATTCCTCGCAATGGTTGCCTTGTTTTTTGGTAACATTCTCGCCCGAGAACTTGGTGGAACCTTTGCTAGCAAGTTTGCGTGGGTCGAGGAAGTTGTCCGCTTCATGAATGTATTTCTTGTCTTTCTGGCACTTGGGATGGCTTTGGAACAAGGCCGTCATGTGGGCATAAACACATTTCGAGACAGGTTTCCAAACCGGATTCGTAAAAATGTTTTGAAACTGATCGATGCGACAGGTTTTTTCGTTTCACTTTATCTAAGCTGGCTTGGAATACATCTTGCTATTTTTGTTCTCAATTCTGGACAGCGTAGTCCAACACTCAATCTTCCAATCGGCTGGATATACCTTGCACCCGTGATTGGCTTCGCATTGCTCGCCCTTCGATTCGGACTCAGCTTTTGGAACATAATAAATCGGTTCGAGATTCAAGAAGCCGACGAAACGAGTGAAACCCGATGATCTATTTGATTATTGCACTTGCTGTCATCCTTCTCTTTCTCGGCTTTGAGATGTTCCTTGTATTGGCCATTCCCGCTATCGTTACCAAGTCTGTCTATTTTGCCACTATTCCAGATGTTGCACTTGTTCAAAAAATTTTTGGAGGAATTGATCACACAACACTCCTTGCGATTCCGTTCTTTGTCTTTGCCGCGCACCTCATGGGCGCCGGCCATATCGCCAAACACCTTACAGGTTTCGTGAGGGCCCTCATCGGGCACACGCGGGGTGGAATGGGACACACCGTCATTGGCGGTTCCATGGCATTTGGCTCTGTTTCTGGATCAGCGCCGGCGACTGTCGCAGCGATGGGAAAAATGGTGTACCCGGAAATGAGGAAAAGTGGATTTTCCGAGAAATTTAGCTTGGGTTTACTGGTTTCCAGTGCGGAAACGGCCCTCCTGATCCCACCTTCCATAACACTGATAATCTACGGATGGATGACGGGCACCTCGATCGCAAAACTGTTCGCGGGCGGCCTGGCAGTCGGAGTATGTCTAAGTCTTGCTTTTGCAACTTTGGTTTGGATTGAAGCCAAACGTGAAGGCTTAATGACAGAACAAAAGACAACGTGGTCCCATAAACTCAAAACACTTCAGCAAGCTGGATGGGCATTAGGTATGCCCATCATAATTCTCGGGGGAATTTATTCCGGTACCGTCACACCGACGGAAGCTGCCGTCGTAAGTGTCGTTTACGCGATCTTTGTCGAGGTCGTTGTCTATCGAAGTTTCGGATTACAGGGCTTGATCAGAATTACAGAACAGAGTGCCATTTCAACCTGCGTCATTTTTATTCTCTTGGCAATGGGAGGATTGATTTCATTTTTTGTAACGCTCGCCCAAGTACCGACGCATATTACCGATTTCTTGGTTTTCGTTGGCGCAGAACGCGTTGAATTTCTACTCGCGGTCAATGTATGTTTTCTAATCGCCGGAATGTTCATAGATCCAAATTCGGCACTGCTTATTCTCGTACCACCTCTCTATCCGGTTGCAATAACGTTAGGCATTGACCCCATTCATTTCGGGATGATTGTTACACTCAATATATGCCTTGGTATGATCACGCCACCCTTTGGGCTTGATATCTTTGTCGCATCGTCAACGCTTCAGAAACCTGTGAGTGAAATCATCAAGGGTGTCTGGCCCTTCATTCTCATAAACATTATCGTGTTGCTGACCATTACGTACATTCCGCAGATATCCCTTCTCATCCCAAATCTCATTTTTTAAGACGTCCAGAAAAATGTCCATTCAAACGGCCGATAATGTGAAACGCAATGATCAGCCCGCACGCAGTGTTTTCCAAGTTGAAGCAATCATCAAAAGGAATTCACCCATCAATAAGGAGTATCATCTCTTAAATGTCGATGCACCACAGTCCATACTGCGATGCAAACCCGGTCAATTTTTTCACATCCTGTGTCCCGCCAGAGCAGCGCATCAGCCATACCTACGCCGGCCTATGAGCATTTTCGGCTACTCGCTGGAAAAAGGTGAACTCCAATTCCTGTACAAAGTAACAGGAAATGGAACACGGGCACTGACATATCTCAAGAAAAACGACGTCGTAAATTTACTCGGGCCATTAGGAATTCCGTTTACCATCAAGCCCAATTGGGTAAACCTTCTTATCTTGGCGCGTGGTGTTGGATTAGCGACGCTTGCCCCGCTTGCGCAAGAGGCAAACAGACTGGAGAGAAACTTAATTACAATATGTTCGGCGCGCAATTCAGATGTCCTAATGTCTGATAATCATTTCCGGAAACTTGGTGCGGAAGTCATTACGGTCACAGATACCGAAGGAACATCAAAGATGGAAAACGTTCGGCACATCATCGAAGATAGGATTTGTGGCGACGGGATTGATGCGATGTACACATGTGGTTCAAACCGAATGTTACAGCTACTTCAAGGAATTGGAACAAAATACGCTATTCCCGGTCAAGTTGCGCTTGAGCAACAGATGGCGTGCGGACTGGGAATGTGTCAATGTTGCGTACGGTCATTTTATTGCGGAAAGAAAATCGTCCAAAAACGGGTTTGCCGAGATGGCCCAGTTTTTGGACTTCAGGAAGCGATGGCATGGTAAATCTCCGCACAAGAATCGGCGATTTGATTCTCAAGAATCCGATCATGCCGGCGTCAGGCACCTTTTCCGAAGAACTTGCCGATGTGATTGATATCGGTCAACTTGGCGCTCACGTGACAAAAACCATAACGGAAGAAAAACGCGAGGGAAATCCTACACCGCGAATATGTGAGGTAAACGGTTCCATTCTTAACTCAATTGGAATTCCGTCCAAAGGAGTAGAACATTTTATCAAGCATACCATCCCATTCTACAACCAATATGACGTTCCTCTCGTCACCAGCATTTCAGCACACACGAGCGATGACTTTGCTCGCCTATGCAATAAGGTCACTGTTCCCGGTGTCGCGGCGATTGAAGTTAATATTTCTTGTCCAAATATTGACGATGACGGTAAAGCGTTTGCTATGCGGCCATCAGCAACCAAAACGGTTGTTCAGAAAGTCAGATCATCATCAGATCTACCGCTCTGGGTTAAACTCAGTCCAAACACGGGGGAGACAGTCGAAGTCGCTTTGGTCGCTGAAGACGCGGGTGCAGATGCGCTCGTAGTGTCAAATACGATGCTTGCGATGTCTATTGACATAACGAGCAGAAAACCAAGGCTTGGGAACTTGATGGGTGGATTGTCTGGCCCTTCGCTCAAGCCAATTGCGCTCAGAATGGCTTATCAATGTGCCAAATCCGTTCGAATACCTGTCATTGGCTGTGGTGGCATATCGACAGTTTACGACGTTATTGAATATCTTATCGCCGGAGTTAAGGCCGTACAGATCGGAACGGCGACTTTCGTTCATCCGAGCACCATGATCAATATTCTTTCTGATCTTGAGGACTATCTTCGCGAACAAAACATCCGGAACCTAAACGACATTATCGGCACAGTTCAAGATGCGAACACGATAGATGCCGTTGTCTTTATGGAAACCGCCCCGTGACGTTTGTTGACCACAATGTTCATCGGTTCGAAGCAGAAGATATAGTCCGTTGGTTTGCAGACATTTACGAAATCAGCAGAGATAACCACGGCGTCAGTAGACCCGCATTCTCTGCAACAGAAAGCGAGGTCTTAAATTATCTTTCACGTTTGGCACAATCAACGGAACTGGCTATAAGCAGGGATCAAGGACAGAATCTGATTGTCTCGCTGGAAGAGGACACAGACGCAGACAAGTTCGTACTCATCGGATCTCACGTCGATAGCGTCCCGATGGGTGGAAATTACGATGGTCTCGCTGGGGTTCTGGCTGGCTTTGCATGCCTGATAAAAGCAAAAACACAAGGAATTCGATTTACCCGGCCTGTCAAGGTAATCGCAATGCGCGGTGAGGAAAGTGCGTGGTTCGGTCCTTGCTACATTGCCTCAAGGGCCTTGATGGGAACATTGGATGAAACAGAGTTAGCATTTACTCATCGTGGCGACGGACGAAGTCTAGCCGATCATATGAATGATGTGGGTATTGACCTTAGGTCCATAAGGGCAGGACAGCCTCTCATGGACAAATCACAAATCCTGGAATACATTGAATTGCATATTGAACAGGGTCCGCTCCTGCTGGGTATGAACTTGTCGACCGCTGTTGTATCTGGAATTCGAG
The DNA here is from genome assembly GCA_026710045.1 of Aestuariivita sp. GTDB lineage: Bacteria > Pseudomonadota > Alphaproteobacteria > Rhodobacterales > Rhodobacteraceae > JAPORY01. The sequence continues at coordinate 11,915 of JAPORU010000011.1, forward strand.
GCAATGTCCGTTACAAAAACATTCGCTGTATCGGTGAAGCGGGGCACTCGGGCGCTGTTCCCCGTGCATTTCGGCGCGATCCCGTCTTAGCTGTGGCTCATTTTCTATCACGGTTAGACGACAGCTGGCTAACCATTCTCCAAAAGGGCGATGACCTTGTTCTAACATCTGGAATTGTATGCACGGACCCCGAAAGACATGCTCTTTCACGCATTGCCGGTGAACTGAACTTCAGTTTGGATGTCCGCAGTCAAAGTGCCGATGTTTTGACTTTAATGTCAAACCTGATCGCAGAAGAGATCGACAGTATTTCTGATGAGCGTGGTGTTCAATTTTACCTAGGTGAGAAGACCCAAACGCCCCCGGCTCTTATGGACACGGCTCTTGTCAATGCTCTCAATCAAGCGACGAGTCGTCTGGGATTCGAACCAAAATCAATGGCCTCGGGTGGCGGTCACGACGCCGCCGTTTTTGCAAACGCCGGCGTACCCTCAGCCATGGTCTTTGTACGAAATCAAAACGGATCGCATAATCCGAATGAAGATATGGACATTGATGATTTCCTGATTGGCACATCCATTATTTTTGAACATCTGATCCACGACAAAGTATAATATGCTCAAACTTGCAATCAATCGCCCAGACGACATGCATCTTCACCTTCGGGATGGTGATATACTGAAGCATGTCATCAATTACAGTGCACGCGATTATGGACGTGCCATCATCATGCCCAATCTCGTTCCACCGATTACAACAGTTGAAATGGCGATGGCATATCGTAATCGTATCCTCGATGCGATTGATCCAAACCTTGCGTTTGATCCACTCATGACACTCTATTTGACTGAACATACGACGATAAGAACCCTGCAGATGGCGGCCGATACACCGTTTATGTTTGGTGTGAAACTTTACCCGGCAGGAGCAACCACGAACTCGGATAGTGGCGTCATGGACATTTGGCGCGTAATTCCCTTATTGGAGAGAATGGCTGCACTTGACATCCCTCTTCTGGTTCACGGTGAAGTTGTAGACCCCGCAATCGATATCTTCGATCGAGAAGCCGTCTTTATCGACAAGGTGCTTGATCCTGTCCGGCGGGAGATTCCGGACCTTCGTATCGTTCTGGAACATGTTACAACAAAAGATGGAATCGACTACGTCTATGCTTCGAACAAGAACCTGTATGCGACACTGACAATTCATCACCTGATCTTGAATCGCAACGCGCTCTTGGCAGGCGGTATTCGTCCACATTATTATTGTCTGCCAGTCCTCAAGCGCGAAATACATCGACGTGCACTCCGCCGTGCCGCAACCTCCGGCGATCAGCGTTTTTTTCTCGGCACGGACTCAGCGCCACATCTATCGCATATGAAAGAAAATGCTTGCGGATGTGCAGGTGTGTTTTCTGCAGCCAACTCTCTTGGATGTCTTGCAACTGTTTTTGAAGAAGAAAAGGCATTAGAGCATCTTAATTCCTTTACATCCGTCAATGGTGCATTCTTCTATGGCTTAAAAGTTAATCCCGATAAAACACATCTTGTTCGAAAATCGGAACCTGCCCACTTTCCCAAAAAAGTTGCGATCGGACAGCACGACATCACGGTCTTTGATCCGGGATTTCCTATATTTTGGCATATCGATCGCAATCGTGATGTGTTCGAGATTGAAAATAACTCCCTTTAAACTCAATCAACGGCAAGTGAATCACAACGCGCATTACTACCTCTTGCATGTGCCGCCTTTAACTAAACTATGTCGCACGATTCTCCACAAAATAGATCAAGAAACGAGGACGGACCGACTTGATGCAATCGGACATTGGTAGTGACCAAACAACGGCGAAAGCCACATCGACACGATGCACTGATACCAAACGACATAACATACAAGACAGTATGACTATATGCACGCACTCTCAAATGTTGTCGAATCTATAAGGAGAAAACATGAATAGCTATTTCCCGCCACGTGACATCATTGCTGAAATGACGGCCAAAATGCTACTTGAAATTGATGCGGTTCACTTTAGCGCCGAACGACCTTTCACATTTACCTCTGGCATCGTCAGCCCCGTCTACATTGATTGCCGAAAAATAATCTCCTTTCCCCGTATTCGGGACATCATTACAGGATTTGCCGTGTCCATAATCTTAAGGGATGTCGGCTTCGAACAATTTGACGCAATTGCTGGGGGCGAAACCGCAGGCATTCCCTTTGCAGCATGGATCGCAAAAGAAATAGGACTGCCGATGCACTACGTCCGAAAGAAACCGAAAGGATTTGGGAGAGCGGCCCAGATTGAGGGTGATGTAAAGGAAAAACAGCGCGTCCTGTTGGTAGAAGACTTAACGACAGACGGCGGAAGCAAGATAAATTTCTGCAATGCACTACGAAAGGCCGGTGCCCAAGCCGATCATACGATCGTCATTTTCTACTACGATATCTTCAAGCAAACACGGGAAAAACTCAGCAAAAACGGCATTTCGTTACATTGCCTCGCTACGTGGTGGGATATTCTGAATGTCTGCAAAAACACGCATCACTTTGGAAACGATACAATTTCTGAAGTTGAACGATTTCTCAACGATCCTTTCAACTGGTCCGCAAATCATGGAGGGAAAGCGAAACTCTCGATATAGTGAAGAACCTTCACTCTGAAACAGAGTTCGCCAACTACGGGCAAACAACAACCGAATCATATCGACCAAAAGAAGTCGATTGTCTTCAGTAAGATAATCATCTGTCCAACTGTCTTCATGTTCGGACATCCTCGTATCTTGCGCAAAGACATCCCTCGGCAATAAGCGTATTCGCTATCATCTGATAAATGTCTTCCACTGAGGAAAGAACATCGATTTTTTTCAAACCCCACAAAAAGGACCATGTCGTAATTTTCGGCATGCGAAGCCCGCAGTCCATCTTCTTGGGGTTACTGTCTTCAAAGAGGATGATTCCACAATCATTTTCACCTTAAAATTCATGTTGAATTTATGCTCGGGGCAGCTTTGAAGTCCAGCGTAAAAACCCATTCTGTGTGCGCACGCAGGACTACGCACGGAGAACAACTGGGAGATCTCCAGCCAATGCTCTGATTGTCGGGCAGGCAATATCGCAACAAGCTTTAAGATAAACCCACAAAGGACGCTTTGTCACTCTTTTCAACCTGCAAATCTCTGCATGGACCTCTTTCGTTCAACGAACATACGCTATCTGTGACTTATTCTGCGTCACTCTTGAGATGCTTCCTTAATTGAGAAGGCTGTCGTCTGTTCGTGCAATCCTTGTACGGATTCTTTTCCCTCTGACTACGCAAAGAAAGACGAATAGGTGTTCCGAATAACTCAAAGTCCGTTCGCAATCCGTTAACCAAGTAACGGGAATAACTTGCCGGCATCTTGTCCGGTCGGGAGCACATGACCACAAAGCTCGGTGGGCGTGTCTTGACTTGTGTCATATAACGCAATTTGATGCGCGTTCCTCGCGGAGCCGGCGGCGGATGAGCTTCGATCATATCGATTATCCAGCGATTCAACTCTGCCGTCGGAATACGACGATTCCATGTTTCAAACGATGCTAGAACTGCGGAACGTAACGAGACGACCCCAAGACCTGTTCGCGCCGAAACCGCAACCAAATCAGCTCCCTTTACCTGCGAAAGTCGTCGCTCAAACGCCTCACGCATCTCCCGAAATCTCGCTTGCCTGTTTCGCACGATATCCCACTTGTTCAGCGCAACAACAATCGCACGCCCTTCTCTTTCGATTAAATCAATAATCTTAAGATCTTGTTGTTTAAATGGGATCGTAGCGTCCAACAAGACAATCACAACTTCTGAATACTTGACGGCACGCAATCCATCACGGACTGATAACTTCTCAAGTTTTTCCTGAACCTTCGCTTTCTTGCGCATCCCTGCGGTATCGAAAATACGCATCGGAGTTACCTGACCATCATCTCCCTTCCAATGAATATGTCTCGCGATTGCATCGCGCGTAATCCCCGCTTCAGGACCCGTCAGCAACTGATCCGTACCTGTTATCTGATTAATGAGCGTTGACTTACCGACGTTGGGTCGCCCGACAACAGCGATCTGGACAGGCTTGGTGATGTTCCGAAAATGTAATTCATGGGCCTCCAACTCGTTGTCAATCGGCACATCCATGTCCGGCAAGTTCTCATCCACTTGCACACCAAACGAATCCACGAGCGGACGCAAAGCGGCATAGAGATCAGACATTCCCTCACCATGTTCGGCCGACAGGCGAATTGGATCACCCAACCCGAGTTTATAGGCTTCAAAGACGCCATGATCCGACACCGAACTTTCAGCCTTGTTCGCCCCCAAGAAAACAGGAGTTGACCTTCGGCGTAAGAAATCTGCGAATACCTCATCAAGCGGCGTCACACCCGTTCGCGCGTCAATTAGCATTAGCGCAGCATCCGCCTCGTCCACTGCACGCTCGGTTAGCCTTCGCATACGGCCTCGGAGATTGTCGTCCGTTACGTCTTCAAATCCCGCCGTGTCAACGACAACAAAACGCAAATCTCCGAATTGTGCGTCACCCTCCCGCAAATCACGGGTCACCCCCGGCTGATTATCAACGAGAGCGAGCCGCTTACCAACCAACCGATTAAACAAGGTGGATTTTCCGACATTCGGACGACCGACGATTGCAAGTCTCATACGCATCGTGCAGCGCCTTCAATCAAATTTTCGACACTCAAGCTTCAAACATGAACCCGTCATAACTCACCGGTAAGCATGAAGCTGGCCACGTGTCGACACCACATACAGCGTGGCATCGGCAATAACCGGACGCGTCGTGACTCCATCGCGAATCCCAAGTGTTGACAACAAACTCCCGTCCACGGGGGAAAAAAATCGAATCTGCCCATCACTCGATGTTACAACCAATCGGCCCCCCGCAAGAACCGGACCGTGACTTGCATAGATACGTGTTCGATCATTAGGACGGTCACTTACAAACTCCGGTAATTCTACCTGCCAGATCAGCTGCCCTGTTTGCGCATCAAGCCGTAACAACGTGCTGCGATCCGAAATTACAAATATGCTATCGCCAGCAGGCCAGACCGGATCAAGTGCACCCTCTTGAATCGTCCAGAGCCGCTCGCCGTTACTCGAATTTAACGCGGCAATCTGTCCAGAATGATTTCCCGCATAAAGCCTGTCACCAACCGCCACCGGATCACCTGTTATGTCGGTAATTCGAGAGATCGTCCGACCAACACGTTGGCCCGACAAAGAAACCGCCCAACGTCGCAGACCGCCTTTTGGAAATGCCGCGATCAAATCACCGGATCCAAATGCAAACACAACATGATCGCCGGCCAAAATAGGTGAAGATGCGCCAAGAACATTCGCGACTGAAGACGCTGCAGCAACTTGCCAGGCAATACGCCCATTCTCTGTGCGAATCGCCCAACCCGTATCATCACCTGCAACGACATAAACCAGGCCATCATTCACCAAGGGAGGACCCGAACCCGTTGCATCAAGCTGCTGTCTCCAAATGGTTTCACCGGTCTTGGCATCCAGTGCCGAAAGCTGACCATATCCTGAAGATACATATAATATGTCGTCAGCATAGGCCAGACCGCCACCGGTTGCGTCGCCTCGTTGATCCCGCATGGGGCGAATATCCTGGCTCCAGAGAACCTCGCCACCGAGACTGACAGCGGTCACCAAGGCGTCCGCATCAAGCGTAAAGATGCGGTCACCACCGACAACCGGATCAGCTGTGATGCGTTGCTTACGACTGTCTCCGGTACCAATGTCAACACTCCACTGCAGTTCCAGGTCATCCCCCAACGCCAAATGCTCAAATCGGAAGGCTTCGGTACCAAAAAATTGGGACCAGATCGTGTTCTGCCGCACTTCAGGCAGATTAAATTCACGCGATTCAATCCTGTGAGATAACGACGCATCTGAGCGATCACTGACGACGACTGTCGGACGAATGTCTTCCCGCTTTCCTGGTAAAATCTCTTCTTGCTCTGAACATCCGGACATAAGTACGGTCAGAACAATGCAACCAACAAACTGCATCAACCAAGAGAATTTCATTGCTGTGATGACCTTGCTCGTACTGATCTAACAAAAATGTCTAAATCCTAATGAACTAACCGGAACTGTTAATAGCGATCCATTGACAAGTCGGTATTCATTCCCTCAAGTACCGTCAAGATTTGCCGAGACCTTTGCTGTAAAATGACACCAGCGGCCGGATCGTCGATCAACGCCTGGAATCGTTCCATTGCCGTTTGAGTTTTACCTTCTTCAATATCGAGCAAAGCCAACTGCTCTTGCGCCAAAAAACGCAACATACCCGCCGAACCCCCAAGTCGTTCAAACGACAAACGGCGCTCCTCAATTGGCAAAGTATCGCCTTGCAGTATCAAAGCCTTAAAGGACGCGATATGCCGATAAATTTCCGGCAATGAACCATCGGAAGCAATCCCATCAAGTATCGAAACAGCAGAAGAGGTATCACTGTCTCTTACTTTTTCCGCTGCAAGTAAGAAATCGCGAATGGCACCACCACCCCGTCTTTCCGGCTCAATTTCTTCCAGCAATCGTATCCGACTCGCTAATTCTGGCTGCGCCAATGCCGAGGTTATCGCGTCCCCAAGTGCCTCCGCTTCTTCGCGGGCTTGGGCCGACCGCCACTCAGACCAGGCCGTACCGCCAACAATTGCAAATATGATCAAGATCGCGAGCCAACCATATTTTTGCATATAGCGAAAAAGGCGATCGCGGCGAACCTCTTCCGTTACTTCATTAATAAAACTGTCTGTATTGCTCATTCAAAGTATCCAGCAAATAGCAAAAACACTGTTGTTCCATTCTTACTTACCATGCGACGTGTCAAAATACACTCCGTATTGTGTGCAAACCCGATCATCGCAGATCGTCCAAGTCGAAACGTTCATATTCGCTTCATATTCGCTACGCCAAAATCTTCAAAATCTTCAAAATCTTGCCATAAATCCGCCATGGTGAAAAGACGATAATTCAAGCATACGCCAAAAGATCAGACCATCTACGCATGCATCGACTCTGTCGTCGTATCGATATCTCTTCACCTAGTTGATAGCAACTCCAACATACATCGGGTATTCACCAACCACGTGAACAAAGTCACAACCCGAGTTGTCAGCGCAGTCAAGAAAAACCAAATACACACCACTCCTCTTCTTAGGATATCCGGAGAGACTTGGATCTTCTTGCAATCTTCATAATCACTTGAAGGCTTTCACCAGTAAACTTATATAAGCTCAAGATTTCGATTGGGCACATGCAACCTCAGATGCCGCCGACGGACCGACCTTAAAGGAAGAAACAAATGACAGCGACTGCCTCGCCAGAAGATCACCCTGGGTCGTCTCAATCCTCAGCCGAGACGACCTCATCCGCAACTGCATCTGGATCTCGAATGGAAAAAGAAATATCGCAAGCGCCTGTATTTGTGACCGGTGCGGCAGGGCATGTGGGTGCAAATCTTGTACGACGATTACTTGAAGATGACGTCAAAGTCCGTGTCCTGCTCAGACATGAAGACAATAACGAGGGTTTGAACGAGCTTGATGTTGAAAAAGTCTACGGTGATCTCAGAGATTTGAGTGACATGCGACGAGCCGTTGACGGGTGTCAAGGTGTCTATCATGTCGCGGCCAAGATATCAACAATCGAGGGAAACTATCGTCACCGCCGCGAAATTTTTGAATGCAACGTTATCGGTACACGAAACATGCTGCAAGCAGCGCGCGAAGCAGAAGCCGGTCGCGTCATTGTAACAGGCTCATTCAGTGCCGTTGGTTATAATCTCGATAGCCCATCACGACCAAGCATTGAATCAATGCCTTTCTTTCCGATGGAACGTACGATGCCCTATGAACGCAGCAAGTCCCAAGTTGAACAGGAATGCTGGTATGCCGCGGCTAAGGGACAGGACGTTATTGTCGCAACATGTTGCGCAGTCGTTGGTCCCGCTGATTTTTTGCCATCACGTTTGGGACGTACAATGTGCGATTATGCCAATGGCAAATTACGGGCCTATGTTAACGGAGGCTTTGAATTTGTAGCGGCACGCGATATTGTGGAGGGTCATATCCTGTCCATGCGCTACGGGAAAAGCGGTGAAAAATATATTTTCAGCAGTGAATATAAGACAATCTCGGACATATTGGACTTATATGAAGAAGTCACGGGTTTACCACGTCCAAGACGCCGGATTCCCGCCAACATCATGCTGGCTTTTTCCGAAATGACCAGTTCTTATCTCAGTTATTTCCATCCCGACTTTCCACAACGCTTTACGCCGGGAGCCATCCGACTGCTCAAAAAATGTCGCCACGCCAATACCGAGAAAGCCCGCACTCAACTCGGATTCAAACCAACCACGATTCGAGACGCCGTCAAGGAAGCGTATGCGTTTCACTACGCACGCGGCGATATAAAGAATCCCTTGGCAAAAAAGCCGGTCGAGACCGCTGCCGCTTGATTTCAACAGTCCCGAAAATAATCAGACAAGACCCGCATCGTATCGACATCCCCTACTACACGGCTTTGTACGCTCACAGGACAATGAAGGATTTGCTTTCTGTTATTGAACAGAATATTGATAAGAGTGGATTTCAACATATAATATATTCGGTAAATGATAATTGCACTGCAAAGTACGGCGACCCATTTCAATTTAAAACATGCCGGGAATATCAACGGACAATTGAATTACCATTCAATCAAACAGTGAAGCTCTTTTTACATGCGTTCCTTGCGACGGAAATTGTTACTTTATTTTCACGTAAATGTGTGCTACTGTCAATGTGTTTCAAACGAAATTCCATCGTCTGATCGTCGAATTATCCTGACCCTCTGAAGAGCCCTAACATGCCAGACCAGAAATGAGTAACCGCAGTTGCTCTTAAATTCCAATGTGATTTATACGGGCGAGATATGACAACATAAGGACTGTTTGCTATGATGCATGCGACTATCCAACCACCTCCAAACTTTGAAGAAGCACAATCACTTCGCCAGCAGTCGCGCGCGGCGGGCATGGACCCGAATTATTGGTACGCTGTTGAAGAAGTGAATCGTATGAAACCAGGTTCAGTCACCGAGATTATTTTCTGGAAAACCTCGATCGCCTTATTCCGAGGCGAGGACGGTGAATTCCAGGCCATGGAGAATCGCTGTGCCCACAGACAGTTGAAGTTATCCATTGGTCACGTTGAGGGGTGCCGGTTGGTCTGTGCCTATCATGGATGGGAGTATGGCGGCACAGATCGCCCAAACGGCGTTCCATATGACGAAGACGGTCGCGCCTACAAAAACCTCGCACTCAAGACCTACCCCGTCAAGGTTCGGTATGGATTGGTCTGGCTTTTTCCAGGAGATCCGGAGATGGCCGAAGAACGTCACATTCCCGATATTCCGGAACTGGAAGGGCCGGATCGCTGGACCTGTGTCCCGCTGCGGTTTACATGGGCCGCCCATCATTCAATGGTCATTGATAATGTCAGTGACTTCACTCATGCGCATTTACATCGCCGCTATCGGCCATTCGATGATGCCAAATTGCTCGAATGTGAAACAATTGGCGACAACGTCCATATCTCTTATGATACAAAAGTCGGACGTGGTCCAATTTCGAGTTTGTTCGTTGACCACAAAAAACTGAATACGGATCGAATGAATTTGTGCTTCGAATACCCCTATCAATGGTCCAATACCGATGATGCGATCAAGCATTGGTTGTTTGTCCTGCCGATGGATGAACGCACCTCACGTGTCTTCTTCCTGTTTTATTTCAAGTCGCTCAAGTTACCGTTTCTTCCGATACGATTCCCGCGTTTCTTGATGAATCTTGTTATGAGAATCTCCAACAAGCTTTTGATTGCCCCCTTGCTCACACAAGACCAATTTGCGCTCGAAGCCGAACAAGAGGGTTACGAAAAATTCTGGGAAGCTGCGCCCGTTGAGTTCAACCCAGTTGTCAGACAGTTTCAAGAAGTCACCGTCCGCAAGTGGCGCGAGCATCTTGAGCAAGCGTCGGACAGAGGCAATGTTATCGCTTGATCCCTTTGCCATATCAACCGCAATAACGGGAGCGCATTTACTCGAAGCAACGGGAATGATCGTCGGTTTCTGCGCTCTTTTGTTTGTTGGCTCGATCATTCTTCCTGGTAAGAGAGTGACCGGCCCGGACGCAGAAGGAGGAGAGCGTATCTACACGATGAACGGCCTTGCGCTGTTCATTGCAATCATTTTCATCGTCGCAGTGGCCGAGGTTTTCGACTGGTTTTCGCTTACGACACTCCACACTCATTTTGTCGCGCTGTTGGTGATGATGAATGTGCTGGCTTTCATGTTCACAGCGTGGCTTTATTTTTTCGGCCCGCGTTCCCCAAGCGCTCCCAAAGGTTTCCTAAGGGGATACTTTGAGGGCATTCATGCAGGGCCGGTCTGGTTCGGGATAGATGTCAAGCTCTACAGCTACCGTCCGTCATTGATTGGTCTCGCCCTATTCAATGCCTCATTCGCCGTCGTGCAATATAAAGAGATAGGAGAATTGACGCTTGCGATGACGCTCTATCAAGCGTTCACATTTCTCTACGTAATGAATTATTTCCATTTCGAAGAGGGAATGATTCACACATGGGACATTATTAGTGAACGCTTTGGCTGGATGCTCGTCTGGGGTGACTATGTGTTGGTCCCATTTTTCTATTGTTTGCCAGCCTGGTGGCTTCTGTACTCACCTGTTGAAATAACGCCAATGGCGGCCACAGCCATTGGCGTCCTATTTGCTTTTGGATTTTGGCTGTTTCGTGGTGCAAATCAGCAAAAGCACAGCTTCAAGCGCAATCCAAATATTCGCATTTGGGGCAAACCGGCAAGAACGCTGGATGGACGCCTGTTGATTTCCGGATTCTGGGGTATCGGTCGACACCTGAACTACACCGGTGAAATTTGTGTGTACATCGCATTTACACTAACGACAGGATTTGTGTCATGGGTTCCATTCCTCTTGCCACTCTGGCTCGCATCATTGCTCTTTCATAGATCGACACGTGACGAACATCGTTGCCGGGCAAAATATGGCGAACTTTGGAGCCGTTACTCACAGAAAGCGCGTTTCTCTATGGTTCCATTCTTCCACTGAGGCCAATTATGGGAATTATCCAGACAAAAAACATTGATGTCAGTGCCGCCACGCCTGTGGCAAGGCTTGACGGAAGTTGGCCGCTTCTCGGACATTTCACAGAGTTTCAACGCGATCCGGTAGCCATGTTAAGCCGTGGTTACAACACGCATGGTGAACTGTTTCAATTCAAGCTCGGACCAAAAAATTTTGTGCTCTTTGCCGGACTTGATGCGCATGACTTTTACTTCCGGGCCAAAGAAACTCAACTTAACGCAAAAATCGTTTATCGCTTTACTGTTCCTGTTTTTGGAAACGGTGTTGCCTACGATACCAGTCCGGAAATCATGGCCGAACAACTTGGATTTTTGTTTCCCGCCTTACGAGAAGCTCCCATGCGGCGATTCGCAGAAATAATGTACGACGAAATAACCACGTTTGCGAATGCGCTTGGCAATGAAGGTGAACTTGATCTTCCACGCGCAATGAATGAACTCACCGTTAAAATCGCGAGCCGGTGTTTAATTGGGCAAGAAGTACGCGATCAAGTGAATACGGGTTTTGCCGATGCCTACAAGGATCTGCAAAGGGGAATCAATACCTTGGGATTTTTTTTCCCGATGCTGCCCACACCTGCGCACCAAAGTCGTGATCGTGCGCGACGCAAAATTGCGACCTTGTTTAGTGAGATTATGGCTGCACGACGAAAATCTCATGCAGCTCCAGACGACTTCATGCAGACATTGATGAATGCGCGCTATAAGAGTGGACGCGCCCTCTCGGACGATGAGATTACCGGCATCATCCTTACGGCCTTGTTTGCCGGGCAACATACCAGCGCCGTGTTGGGAACGTGGATGGGTCTCGAATTATTCCGGGAACCGGACTATATTGAACGACTACGCACCGAAATAAACGACGTATACCGCAACCAGGATTCGATAACGTATGACTCGCTCCAAAATCAACCGATGATGGAGAACACTGTACGAGAAGGAGAACGTTTGCATCCGCCACTCATTGTGCTGGTCCGGAAAGTCATGGAGCCTCTGGAATTCAAGGGCAAAGCTATACCATCTGGTACGATGGCTATGATATCACCCGCTGTTTCGCACCGACTGCCGACTCTGTTTGCGGATCCCAACCGCTTTAATCCTGACCGCTTCGCACCACCAGCCAATGAACTGAAACAACATCATTACGCGTTAATCGGTTTTGGCGGCGGAAAGCATGCCTGCATGGGGAAAAATTTTGCCATCATGCAACTAAAGGCTATATGGACAGAATTTCTTGATCGTTTTGATTTCACACCGATTACAGAATTTCCACGGCCAAACTACAAAAGTTGGGTCACCGGACCTGTACTACCATGCAGGGTAAAATACAAACTTCGTGAGAACGGCAGAGTACTGAAATGAACATGATGACCAGTAAGGATTATGACATTGCCATTGTTGGTGCCGGTCCCGTTGGCAGTATGTGTGCCTTGGCGCACGCAAAAAAGGGGTTAACGGTTTCCTTGTTCGAAGCCAACCCGAAAGCTGCGGGACGACTGGCTGGTGAATGGCTCCACCCACCGGCTGTCAAGATGCTGCGGGAAAACGGCATTAACATCGATGCCTTGCCACGTAGCAAGCTGGGACTAGGCTTCGTCGTCTTTCCGGAAGATGGATCGGAGCCCATTGTACTGCCCTACCCGGATGGATCCCGTGGTATGGCCGTGGATCATGCTGAATTGGTCGGTCGTTTGAATGAGGTAGTCGAGACTGTCCCCAACATCAGTGTCTTGAAACCTGCACGCGTCAAAGAGGTCAAGAAACATCAGCTCACCTACATGATAAACGGTGAGGAAAAATCCACCTCGGCCGAACGCATCGTCGGAGCCGACGGGCGTGCATCGGTGGTTCGCCAATCTCTAGGACTTTCGACGCGTTCCTTATTGTGTTCCCGTATGCTCGCTGTTACCTTGCCGAATGCCGACCTCCCTTTCGAAGGTTACGGCCACGTTGTATTGGGTGGTCCGGGTCCCGTGTTCATTTACAGCTTATCGGACAAAAGCGTCCGAATTATCGTAGATGTCCCGTTGGACCGCTGGGCTCCGAAAGATCGATTGGGCTTTTTATCGGAATCCTACGCCAATTTACTGCCCGGACAATTAGGCCCCGCATTCGTAGACTCATTAAGAGAAGGACGCTTCCATGCCGCGGTGAATCAGTTGAGACCGCGCGTAACCTACGGCAGCGATGATCGCGTTCTGATTGGAGACGCGGCCGGTCACTACCATCCGATGACCGCCGTCGGAATGACGCTCGGATTCGGGGACGCCCTCAGCCTTGCAAGTCAGGATGATTACAAACAGTTTGCAAAAGAACGTCTCAAGGCCATTCGCGTTCCGGAATTTCTTGCAATCGGGCTCTACGAAGTGTTTGCCGATCATCGCCCCGAAGCGGTCGTACTGCGTTATGCCGTCTATCATGGTTGGCGCTCTGATGCGCGCTATCGCGAAATTACAACACGAATCCTTGCATGTGAAGACCGTACAGTGACTGGCATTGCACTGGCCGGAACCGGGACAGTGGCGCGCGCCATTGGTCGTGAAATCCCGTACTTCTTTCAAAGAAACGCTGTACGACGCCGTGCTGTCTCCGTATTTCGCGCGCTTGCTATCCGTCTCTGGTGGTTACAACGGGGATTCCTGCGATTGCGCAAGGCAGTCAAGGAATATCGCGAAGAAGACCAAAAAACTCGCGATACATTGGCGAAGGCGCTCTTACATTCCATTCCCACCGACACAAAAACGTCACATACCGCGAGGCACCAGGAAGTGCAATCAGCAGATGCCGAACAAGGCTTGAAAAAAGCTGTTGACCAACTGTTGCGCATACAGCACGAGGACGGTTCCTGGGAAGGTGAAATGGTTTGGTGCCCGATGCTCACCGCTCAGTATGCCTTATTGCATTATATTATTGGAGAACCTCTTAATCCAAAAAGGCGACAGAACGTTATTCAATCCTTCCGGAACACTAAACTTGATCACGGAACTTGGGGTATGCATGAGCATGCCGAACCCAATCTCTTTGTGACCGCTTTGGTTTATGTCGCCGCACGATTGCTTGGCGTCGAAAAGGATGATCCTCTACTGGTTTCCGCCCGGCAATTCATTCGAAACGAGAATCTCATCAATATTCCAAGTTGGGGTAAGTTCTGGTTATCTGTTCTCAATCTCTACGACTGGCGTGGAATGAATGCGGTCTTGCCGGAACTATGGGCACTGCCACGCTGGATTCCACTCCAACCTTCAAATTGGTATTGCCACACACGCCTGATTTATATGGCTATGGCCGCGACCTATGCCCGTCGGTTTCAAACTCCGGTCAATCCATTGATATTGGCTCTGCGGGAGGAATTATATCCGCAAGGATTTGAAAATATTAATTTTTCGAAGACCCGAAATAAATTGCGAAAAGGCGACCTGTATGCAAAGCCGAGCATCTGGCTCAAATGTGGCTATAGTTTGGCCAGATTGTTTGAACGGTTTCATCGCCCTTTGCTTCGTGAACGCTGTACAGAGGCTATTATCAAGCAAATTCGCTGGGAGATGAAAACCAGCAATCATACCAATATATCACCGGTAAGTGGTATTTTGAACATCCTGGCTCTGTGGCTTGTCGATCCTGATGATGCCGATAGTCGTGAGGCCCTGACAAAATTAGAGGACTGGATCTGGGAGGATGACGATCAGGGGGCCCGTGTATGCGGTGCACGAAGCGCATCATGGGATACGGGTTTTGCGTTACAGGCTCTCGCGACACTTCCCGCCGACATTGATGTTCAAGACGCGGTTGTGCGCGGAACAGAATTTCTCACGGCGCAGCAAATTGATACCAGCTTCGAAGGATTTCGCGACGCTTACCGCTCAGATCCAATGGGCGGATGGTGTTTTGCCGGCCAATGGCATGGTTGGCCGGTGAGTGATTGCACAGCTGAGGCTGTTTTGGGCATTATCGCTTCCCAGGGCTGCAAGGCAAATAAATCCATCCTCGTTGATGCCGTTGGATTTATGTTGCGGAGTCAAAACCGAGATGGCGGCTTCGGAAGTTATGAATCCCGCCGATCCCTGATCGGATTGGAGTGGCTGAACCCGGCAGAAATGTTTGGGGATTCCATGACCGAACACTCATTCGTCGAGTGTACAGCGTCCTGCCTCGGCGCGCTTGCGGCGTGCCGGACCGAATTTCCACAAATCGCGAGTGCGGTTGCCGCGCGCGCAATCGCGCGGGCTGAACTTTGGCTGCGTCAAAAACAATTCAGCGACGGATCCTGGGAAGGTGTCTGGGGTATTCAGTATATTTACGGCACCTTGTTTGGCGTTCGCGGTCTTGTAGCGGCCGGCGCATGTCCAAGTGATCCGGCCTTGCGATCCGCTTGCCATTGGCTCATCACACATCAAAACGAAGATGGTGGTTGGGGCGAGCATCACAGCGGCTGCCTTTCTGGCCAGTATGAGCCCCATACCGAGAGTCAAGTCATCCAGACAGCCTGGGCCTTGATGACACTTCTTGAAGCGGGCGATTCAAATTGGACTGCCATTACCCGCGGAACACAGTATCTGCTGAACACGCAGGACGATCAAGGCCGGTGGCCTAAGCAAGACATGGCTGGGGTATTCTTTAAGACGGCGCTCTTGGATTATGTACTCTATCGACAGTATTTCCCAGTACACGCATTGAGTCTCTACCAGCGGCGGCGAAAAGACCGAATGGAGCTGATTTCCATCCCTAGCGAAATGGCGGATTAACGTACTGCCGTAAACGACCATACCGTTCTCTTACTTTTCGACGATTGTCCGGTACTGACACAGATGCTGTACAGGTATGTTTTGCAGGTCGTTTACACGATAAAGATGATATCGCACGCAATCGAAAGAGTTCGCTGTCACGCTCGACGACTGTTCATGGGTCCATTGTGAGACACGAGTAGTATGTTCCGCCTGACATGTGCCATACAATTCTTGTAGTTGATTAAAAAGCTCTTGTATAATTTCATCGACCGCTTAACAGAAAAACTTGGGGGTAAAAGCGTCCTAACATCACCGATGTTTGTTTCTTCGTCATTTTTACGTACAAATGATAATGCGCCACTTTCGCATTCCAAGTTAACAGTATGATAGATTTGATGGAATTACGTTATAAACTCGACAAACGTCGAAGTGTGTTGGAGGAAAATATGAATACCCTTCCGAAAAACGTTGGGTAAAACAAAACTGTTCAGGAATTTAAACGGATGCTGAAAGACACGAAACAGTCGCAAAGAAACGTGATAAGACACTGCTTGCTACGCGCTTGGAGGTTCGATTGTCGGAAGTGTGGCGATCGGCGTCGCCATTCTCATCTATCCGGAAAACTAGGGTCCGTTGACATCTATCGTGCGGCGATGATTCCTGCAACCCGATGAATGCCCGCCGCGAAGCGGGATGCGGTCTTGTC
>JAPORU010000149.1 GCA_026710045.1 Aestuariivita sp.
ATCCGAAAAATACCAAAATCCGACGGTGTTTAAAGAAATTTTGTTAAAGATGGGCAGGGGTCGAAAAATCACGAGGATTGCGGTTCAATACATGTATGAAATAATAAAATGAACGGAAAAGACCGATAGGGCAGTCTTTTCCCCTTGCCTTACCTTACCGCAATAACACGAAGCCGAAACCTTAACTCTTTTTAGGTCCCTATTACCTTTTTTGTCCGGTGAGCGTGATCACCCTCGCATGAGGGTTTTAACCGGTCAGAAAAATATATTTCCAAGATAACCGCCTTTCCGGGTTTTATAAACCCAGTCAAACAATAGAACATTATTGCGCTCAAGTCGATGATTGCAATCCGTTACAATTAAATTGTGCCAGAAACCTCAATCCGGCAGCAAATCCTCAAAGTAATCTAAGATATGTTCATAATCAGATTCATCATAATCCATAGAAAAACACTGATTGATAAAATAAGACAACTGTTCGGTCCACGAAAAGAAAGCATATACACTTCCCCGCGCATGGTCGTCCCCTACATAAGCTTCAAAATTCGTGAACGATTCGGTATCTCCACCGACCGCAGAATCATAAAAATGTTCCCCAAGTCCCAATCGAAATTCCGAATCCGTAATGGCTAAATCCACCCATCCCCAGTTACCATCATTATTGGGGGTACTGCACGTCAGCATTAAATCAATACCCGGAGTTATTTTCGGCATTCGATTAAGTGCTAAAAGTAGGACAGATGTGGACAACAGCACTCTTGGTGTCATAGATGAAAAGGGCGCATTATTTTTGATGGTGGTAATAATGGTCTGAATTTCAGACAATTCATCATCATCCAGAGGAAACATATCTGAAGCCGTCTCATATCTCACATTCTTTGTTTGGCTATCTGTTTCTCCTCTTAAAAAAACGTTAATTTCTTCGGACGTCGACATGTCTTCGTTGTCAAAACCCGGATAAAAACGAACGCTCTCATAAAAACTCCGCAAGTACGGTTTTATTGCCTCACCAAGTTCATCAATCATAACTTTGGAATAATCTTCAAACTTCCGCGTTCCTGCTTCAATGTGAAAACCAGCTACCATCATTCCTTTAATAAGAAATTCTTGATCAAAACGCACTTTGATTCCGTGCGTTTTGATACACCCAACAAGTGTTAGGCGATTTATTCACTTTGGTAACGTTATTGACTGTCTCTTGAACTGACTGGGATAAGGCGAAGTTCTTATAGCCTTTTGGGTTGTCATTTTGGCTAAAGACAAGTATCATGACACGAGCATTTGTCATAGCTATTTTTTCCTTCAATAATGCATATCAGGGTTTCACTGAGAATCGTGTAAAAATACACTCTTACGTACGTTTTCGCCCTCTACCGGAATCGACCCGAATTGTGGTTTTTTGAAAATCAACTTCATGCAACTCCTAGCGGTAAAGCATGGAATAATGTACTTACCGGCAATCACGATGATTAATACTTGGAACTCAAGTCAATGAACAAATCTCTCGAACTCGAAGTAACAGATTTCGGGCCGATTATCGAAGCCAAGATTGACCTTCGACCTTTGACCGTGTTCCTCGGACCGAGCAATACGGGCAAGTCCTACCTCGCAATTCTGATTTATGCTCTGCACCGGGTTTTTGGTGGCGATCCACGCTCTGGAAAAGAAGGTTTTTTTAGCACTAGATTGCCATTTAACTTAAAAAACAAAAAATTATCCGAATCAAGTGCCAATGCTCTGTGGGAAATGGCCCGTTCTTTTGGAGAATTGGATTCACGTTCAGAATTACAAGATCAAGACAGCCTTGTTTTGGCTCCTTCCGTCGCGGACGAGCTTTGCTCTTCCATCGATAAATTGGCATATAATCTATCCAGTGAAATCAGGCGGTGTTTCGGTATCCACGAAACCCGTGCGTTGCTACGTAAGGGTCGGACAGTATCTCAAATTGCTGTGCGTCGCCAAATTTCCGATCGGGACTGTTTTGTAGAGCATAAAATTTCGCTCGCTCACGAGACTGAGTTTAATAGCATGATTCCATCAGAAAAACCAATCTGGGTCGGGGAGGATAGGTTCCGACATTTCCTCGAAAGCTCTCCAATGTATTTTATGAAACAGCCGAGGATAGAGAAAATTGATCGGCAATTCTTGATTTCAAGACTTTTATCGTCGGTTGTCGAAATGACGCTGCCGTCGCTGGTTGGCCCCCTGCATCTGCCCGCGTATTACCTGCCAGCGGACCGAACCGGTGTTATGCACGCGCACAGTGCTATGGTTGGGGCCCTGATCGCTAACGCGCCATTCGCCGGTCTTCGATCAGCTCCCCACACGCCGACGCTCTCGGGAGTGCTAGCGGATTTTCTTGGGCAACTGATCGAAATTGCCCAGACCGAAAGACCTGAAGGCAAACGCAAAATGGAGCACGTTATCGCTGAAATAATCGAAAACTCCATCCTCGACGGGGCCGTGCGTGTGGATAGATCGACCCCCATCAACTATCCGCGTTTCTCCTACCGGCCGCACGGGTGGAAAGACAATCTGGAGCTAGCGAATGCGTCCTCAATGGTCTCCGAACTCGCACCGATGGTTCTATATCTTCGACATATGATAGAACCTAATAACGTGCTGATTGTCGAAGAACCCGAATCACACCTGCACCCAGAAATGCAGGTCGAATTCACATGCCAGCTCGCCGCTCTCGTCAACGCGGGCGTTCGGGTAATCGTGACGACGCATAGTGAATGGCTACTGGAGGCACTGGCCAATATCGTGCGCCGCTCCGAGCTTCCCGCGGCTGCGAACGATGGTAAAGTTACGTTGCGGCCGGAACAAGTAGGCGTATGGCTTTTCAAGCCAAAACAGCGTCCTAAAGGATCCGTCGTGAAAGAAATTCCTATAGACGAGTCTGGCCTATACCCCTCCGACTACGAGGATGTCTCCAAAACGCTGCATAACGATTGGGTCGACATTGAAAATGGGATCGAGGGCAATCTATGACGACACTGTCGAACCTTATTCGAAACGAAATTAACCCAAGATGCCTCACCAAAGGAAAACTAAAAAAAGAAGGGTGTGAGGTCAAAATGACCAACGCCCCACCCCGAGATTTGTCATCGATTTGGACAAGTCGGGCGCACCAGTTGCAGCAAACAAAGTACGATGCGACTACTTGATGATTGCCGTAAACGGAAATGGGAAAGGTTTGATTGCGGCATTTGAGCTAAAACGCGGACTGCTGCGCGTTCAAAAGATTGTCGAACAACTGCGGGCTGGTGCGGACATTGCGGATGAACTCGTTACCAATAACCCTAAGATTGAAATTGAGTTCCAGCCTGTGGCTGTATTCGGACGGGTAAATAAACAAGCGATGGCAGATTTAAAAAAACCAGAAAACAGAATCACATTCCGCAAACGTGAGAAAACTCTGGTGTCGATATCTTGCGGCAGCACTTACTAGGGTCCGTTGACATCTATCGTGCGGCGATGACCCCTGCAACCAGATGAATTCCCGCCGCGAAGCGGGATGCGGTCTTGTCATACCGCGTTGCAATCGCCCGGAACGCCTTGATTTTGCAGAAGACATTCTCGATCCGGTGCCGGTCCCGATAGGCGTCTCGGTCAAAGGTGCGCGGAAGCGTGCGGTTTTTCTTCGGGGGAATCACCGTCTTGACTCCGTGTTCCGCAAGCCTATCCAGTAAGGCGTCCGAGTCACAGGCCGTGTCGCCGATCCATGTCGTGAAATCCACAGGGTCACAGGGTCCAGGAGCATCGGTAGCGCCACG
>JAPORU010000113.1 GCA_026710045.1 Aestuariivita sp.
GGGCAGGACGCGGACGCCGAAGCCCTTCAGTTCACTGTCGCGAATGTCGTAGGGCGCCTTACGGGGCTTGAGAGCCTTGATCCGGCTCTGTGTGAGGTGGCGGTTGGACATGAGATTTCCTCCTGCGTTCTGTTGCAGGTGGGGGGGGGGGAATGCCGTGGCATTTCCGCCTCCATCTGCAAATGGCACGAGGAAAAACAGGCGCTTTATCAATACTTTAGCATCGCAGATGCGGCGATGGGTGTCACGATGCGCACTGCCGATTACGCACACGTAGTATCCCGCTCAAGGATATTTACTCTCCGTGTAACTCAAGCGGTGATGAGGGAACTTTCAAGACATGATCGATCGTCAACGGCTTCGTTGGTTTTGACAAGCGATTGCGCACGACCCAAATCATTCGGTTTTGTGACCGCGTTATGGCAACATAGGCCAACCGCTTCCACAAGGGCTGGCCTGACTCCTCCAATTCCGAATAAGCAGCGGCACGAATATCCGGTCCAAAAATCTGCACCGTATCCCATTGACTACCCTGCGACTTATGGATCGTAACAGAAGAGCCATGCAGGAAAAGCGCCCCCATCTTTGCCGCGATTGGTATATTCGGCTCTTCTCCTTCAGGTCTTTCAATTCTGACGATTGATTCAACCGAAATCTGAGGTTGCTCTGCACCCAGAATATGAAGACGCGCGTGACCTGCAAACCTACCGGGTCCCATATAAATAACCTGCGCACCCTTGATCAATCCATTTGCTTCAAATTCAAGGCGTTTGCTAACAAACTTATGTGGTAAATCGATCCCATCGCAGATCAGCGGCTCCCCCTTCAACAACTGGGTCTCCGGTGCATCATGAACCGAACGAAAGGCTCTCAACAAGCGAATCCGTGTCGCGTTACGCCAGACAAGAACCGGTGCATGCGCCATCAGATCAACATCAACCCGCGATCCCCACACCACACGCTCGTCATGCCGTGCCTTCTCGGCGATCAATGCCTCAAACTGTCCGTAATCCAAATTCGGATCCGCCAGTGCATGCGCTAAGTCAAGTATCGGATTGTCCTGTGACTGCCGATGTATTCGATGAATCGTGAAGATACGCTCGTGATCAATCTTCTCGAAGACCATCTGCCCGGATTGGGACACCGGAGCCAACTGTGCGGGATCCCCGAAGAGAATGAGATTCGGGAAAATATACTTCAGGTCCGTCAGAAAGTCCTCATCCAGCATAGACGCTTCGTCCACAAGGCCAATATCAAGCGGCGTATCACGTCTGTTCCAACCGACAATGAAATCAGCCGTTTGAACGCCAGCGGCCGCCAAGGCTCCGGGCAGAGATGGATTGGTTTCAAAAAAGGATGTCGCTCGATCCAGAGCCTCATCCGTCATCCCCTTGATTGTTGGCCGCTTACCTTTTCCGGATAACCATTCCGAAATACGAGTATATTCCTCACTATAGAGTGGCGAATAGAGAATGCGATGAATCGTAGTTGCGGGGACCCCCTGCAGTCGCAGCACGCTCGCCGCCTTGTTTGTTGGCGCAAGGATGGCGACTGTACGTTTCCCTTTCAACGACCGTTCATCGAATTCACTTGAGATAGTGTGAATACCGGCCTTTATCAGCATCTGCCACAAGCGGTTCAGCAGGTGGGTTTTCCCCGAGCCGGCCTTTCCCAAAACAACCGCGACGCCCAGACCTCCTGTCCTCTTCCGCGGGAGAATGCGGCACTTGGCGAGATCAACACCAGCATTTCTCAGCAAATCATCAATATTGCCGAACGCGTGCGCCTGATCATCCGAGAGTGCGAATTCGGCCTTGACCATGAATGAATCCCAGCAACAGCAACACTCAACCTCTGCAAGAAGAAGCCAACGTCATGTCCACGTGCCCATCACCAGAGAAAAAGACAAGACGAGAATTCGGTCAGGGACAACATTCGTCCATCCGTGGCATACATTGTCCGCATTGTGCCTTCATCTCTTCACGTCACACGCCGTAAAAACATCGGACATTCCAGCGCGAATGGAGAAAAATCAAGCGTGACAAACGTCATCCAGAGTTCGCAGGCCGACTTTAGGAGATTGCACCAACACGGCCATGTTTCCAGGTTTATGCTCATTCCGCATCATTTTCATATGTGCAAGCGGCAGATCTGCCCAACGGAAGACTTCCGACATACACGGATCAAGTCGGCGCTCCAGCATCAACTGATTGGCCGCACTCGCCTGCTTCAGATGAGCGAAATGACTGCCCTGCAACCGCTTTTGATGCATCCATAAGTACCGGACATCAAACGTACAATTGAACCCTGTTGTACCGGCGCATATGACAACCATACCACCTTTCCGGCACACAAAAGTCGACACTGGAAAGGTGCTCTCACCGGGATGCTCGAACACCATATCGACATTTATGCCTTTCCCAGTGATATCCCATATAGCCTTTCCGAAGCGCCGCGCTTCCTTAAACCATTCGGCGTATTCGTCGGAATTCACAGGCGGAAGCTGCCCCCAGCATGCAAACTCCTTACGGTTAATTACACCTTTAGCACCCAACCCGATGACAAAATCCCGCTTGTCCTCATCAGAGATCACACCAATCGCATTCGCGCCTGCCGTATTGATCAATTGGATCGCGTAAGACCCCAATCCGCCGGATGCGCCCCATACAAGAACATTTTGCCCCGGCTTGAGATCATGCGGCGCATGCCCGAACAGCATACGATAGGCTGTCGCCAGTGTCAGTGTATAACATGCGCTCTCCTCCCACGTCAGGTGCTTTGGACGTGGCATCAATTGCTGGCTTTGCACACGAGTAAACTGACTGAAGGAACCATCTGGAGTCTCATAACCCCATATCCTTTGACTTGGAGAGTACATTGGATCGCCACCATTGCATTCCTCATCGTCCCCGTCGTCTTGATTACAATGCACAACGACTTCATCCCCGACATTCCACCGGGTTACTTTCTCCCCAACGGCCCAGACGATGCCGGATGCGTCGGATCCTGCAATATGGTAAGATTGGCCATGTCCATCAAAAGGTGAAATCGGTTGACCTAAAGCCGCCCAAACACCGTTATAGTTCACTCCAGCTGCCATCACATGTACCAGCACTTCGTTACTGTCGAGTTTCGGCACATCGACAACCTCGACCTGCATTGCCTGATCCGGTTCACCATGCCGCTCTTTGCGAATCGCCCAAGCATACATTTGCCTGGGCACAAATCCCATCGGCGGCACCTCGCCGAGTTCATAAAGGTCCTTTTCGGGACGTTGCGAATTTGTGCCTTCGTTCGCCATCTCAACCTCCAGCCATTCGATTCATGCTGCAATGCAGTATCTTCAATTGACGCGGTTTGCAATATGTGCGCAAGCGCAAGCGCACAATGATACAGACTCGGCCCTTTCGTGCACACAGGTTGCCGCTTTTCTCAGTGGATAATCATAAAGTTCTTGGTAACAACGAGACCATAAGAACTTCATTCCACCACGATCGTTAAGCCAACTTACCGGCATTGAGATCTTCACATCGAAGAAATTACGAAACATCTAGCATTAATGCTCCGTAGGTGCAGCAAACCGAAGACGCCTCTATCAATATGGAGAGGTGTTGGGAGACCTACAAACAAAGCACTCCACCACTCGTATCCTCCCGTTCCAATCGTCTCATCGTACACCATGAACAACGCCTCGTACACGGCATATCAAGCCGTCGACTATCTTGTACCCGACTACTCATTGTGTGTCCGACGACATCCTGTCCAATCTCGCACGTTTGCTCCGATTCTACATGGACAAGACCGTCCGTCATCTTTCGAAGACCAGCCCCTTGTACGATCCCGCCCTCCTGCCATTTACACCACCAACCAGGTAGGATCACATCATCCTGTCCGGAGCTTTTGATTGGGACTCTAGAGCCGCAGAGCACAAAATCACACGACTCCTGCACATCAAGTCGGCCACAAATTGGGGAACCTGAAAAAAGCGAAGAATGTTCCCTCTTGAATAATCCTACGAACAAACCTTCCGATAGGGCCGAGATAGTCGCTAACGTACGTAACCGAATTAGACCGGCGGTACGGGCCAACGGATGAGGAGCCCGAGAACGGCGATGATCAGGATCGTGGCACCCAGTACGAGTCCGACGATCCAGCGCTGGTTCTCCTTCTCGCGTTGGATTGCATCCTTATCGCGGTTCATGGCCTCTTTATCGCGCTTTTCCATATCAGCGCGAAGCCGATCGATTGCACTTTCGTTCTTTGCAAGTTGGGTGTTCATGCGCTCCTACAGCACAGCAAGCCGTTTATCAAATTCATGATAGGAATCGGAATGATCATCCATTTTTTCAACCTAAGTTTTCTGATCTCCAGCGTCAACTCCGCAGCGCAGGGTTATCGTTCACATACAGGCTACGCATTTGTTTGCACAAAACACGTATCATCATGCCAAACGATATTTTATACTAACGGGAGCTGTTCCGGAGAGGATAGATGATGGCGCAACCCGGTACAGAAAAGTAACAAAGCGGTAGCGTGTGAATGCAGCGGATCCCAGCAAGAAATATCTCGAAGCGGGTCTTGATCGAAACGTCCGATCGTATCCCAGACACCCGTCCTACCCCTCACGGCTCGAACACAACCACACACTGCTGCGCACGCCTGGTCTCCCATGCCCGGTCCGGCAGCAGGACGAGACCGAAGTTCATAGTACCAGTCCCATCACAAACCCGATGGCAAAGGACCACCACACCTGTCGATAACGACTCGATAACGACACGTACGTCTGCCAGACCCGCGCGACGGCGTCGGTGACTATCATATCAGCAGGATCGCCTATAATCGTCCAGATACACCAACCGTCATGCTGGCTGTGCAGAAAATCGTTTTTTGCCGCTCGACAGGACCTGGACACCAAAGCCCTTGAATACAGTATCCCGGATATTCTGTATCGTTGTCTTTGTGCGCAGAGCGCACATCCGTGCATCCATCAATCATGGAATAATTCGTGTCCTCTCTCCGGTTGCAGCCTCGAACAGAATCGTCTAGCATTGCACATGAAACCGTGATCTCAAGAAGAAAAAGAAACAGCCGTATCAAGGGTTTAGAGCTATTGGTACAGCTATCGGTGTCATTTCTAATGCAGGATCATAGTCATGCCTCAACAAAAAGATCGACCTTGGCTTATTCGCACCTATGCGGGCCACTCCACAGCCGAGGAATCCAATGCGCTTTATCGACGCAACCTCAGTAAAGGTCAAACAGGCTTGAGCATCGCATTCGACCTGCCAACCCAGACAGGATATGACAGCGACCATGAACTCGCTCGTGGTGAAGTTGGAAAGGTAGGTGTTCCGATCTGCCATTTGGGCGATATGCGCACACTGCTGAAAGATATTCCGCTGGAGCAAATGAATACGTCCATGACGATCAATGCAACAGCACCGTGGCTCTTGGCACTCTACCTCGCCGTCGCGGAGGAGCAAGGTGCAGATCGTTCAAAATTGCAAGGCACCGTACAAAATGACCTGATCAAAGAATATCTGAGCAGAGGGACCTATATCTGTCCCCCCAAACCCTCACTAAAGATGATCGCGGATGTTGCGGAATATTGCTATGATCATGTTCCGAAGTGGAACCCGATGAACATATGCTCATATCACTTGCAGGAAGCCGGGGCCACACCGGAACAAGAATTGGCATATGCACTGGCAACAGCGCAGGCCGTACTCGACGAATTACGCCCCCGAGTCCCCGCCAAGGAATTTCCCGGAATTGTCGGAAGAATATCGTTCTTCGTAAATGCCGGTATTCGGTTCATTACCGAAATGTGCAAGATGCGCGCGTTTGTCGACCTCTGGAGCGAAATCTGCGAGAACCGATACCATGTAACAGATCCCAAGATGCGCCGCTTTCGCTATGGTGTGCAAGTCAACTCCCTGGGACTGACCGAACAACAACCCGAAAACAATGTATACCGAATTCTCCTCGAAATGCTGGCGGTGACCCTGTCAAAAAATGCGCGCGCACGCGCTGTACAACTCCCGGCATGGAACGAGGCGCTTGGTCTGCCACGCCCATGGGATCAACAGTGGTCGCTGCGCATGCAACAAATCCTGGCATTTGAAACCGACCTCTTGGAGTATGAAGACCTGTTTGACGGCAATGCGGTCGTTGAACAAAAAGTTGACGCCCTCAAAAAAGGGGCGCGAAATGAACTCGCGATATTGGAGGACATGGGTGGGGCGGTGCAAGCGATCGACTACATGAAGGCTCGCCTCGTCAAATCCAATGTCGAACGCCTCACCCAAATTGAATCCGGCGATACAGTCGTTGTTGGTGTTAATCGATTTCAAGCATCCGAAGAATCCCCGTTTCAGAGTGCAAACAGTGAAATTCTCATCGTTGATCCCGCTGTCGAAGAAGAGCAGATCACACGGCTCCAGACGTGGCGAACGAGCCGAGACGATACCGCTGTCTCGGTGGCATTGGCTAATCTACGCCACGCAGCTGAACAAGGCGCCAACATCATGCCTCCCTCTATCCAGGCTGCAAAAGCGGGCGTTACCACTGGTGAATGGGCCGAGGAGATGCGGCGGATTCACGGAACTTATCGTGCCCCAACAGGGGTCTCACAATCGATATCCAATGAAATTGATGGATTAGAAGACATTCGCAGCGCCGTCGATTCCGTGAGTGATCAACTTGGACGCCGCCTCAAGCTGTTGGTCGGCAAACCTGGATTGGACGGACACTCCAACGGAGCCGAACAGATTGCCTGTCGCGCGCGCGATTGTGGAATAGACATCACGTACGAGGGTATCCGTCTAACACCGGAACAAATTGTCACCAAGGCACTTGACGAGGAACCTCACATTATTGGCCTCTCGATTCTGTCGGGAAGTCATATTCCACTGGTTGCACAGCTCATCAAACAACTGGGTTCCGCGGATTTAGGACATATTCCAGTCGTCGTCGGTGGAATAATTCCCGATGATGATGCCAAAAAACTACATGCGATGGGCGTTGCGCGCGTCTACACCCCAAAGGACTTTGAATTGAACACAATCATGATGGACATTGTCACCTTGGCCGCACCCGAAACAATTGCGGCCGAGTAGATCTCTCCGATATTTCGAGGGATCAGATAAGGAAAGTCTTGTCCTGAAATGAGTGCGTTTATCGTCCGATTTATCAGAAGAATCACTCCCACGTAATACGCGCATGGTCTGAAGCATAGGTCAAAGGAAAGAACGTAAATGACGCTTCATATTGGCGCCGCACCCGAAACAATTGCGGATACAGTTCTCCTTCCGGGAGATCCACTTCGTGCGCACTGGGCAGCGCACACATTTTTGAGCGATGTTGAGCCGATTCATTCGGTACGGGGAATGCTCGGATTCACCGGCACTTGGAACGGACAAAAAGTCAGCATACAGGGAACCGGGATGGGGATGCCCTCCTTATCAATCTACGTCAATGAGTTGATTACCGGTTATAACGTCCAGACACTCATCCGAATTGGGTCATGCGGGGGAATGCAAGATCACGTCGAATTGCGCGATATTGTTCTCGCAATGGCATCAAGTTCCGTCTCCACACCGTCCTCGACGGTCTTAAAGGAACTGTCCTATGCGCCGATTGCCGATTGGACATTGTTGCGGAACGCTGTCCGTTCCTGCGAAACCCAAGACATACGCCATCATATCGGCGGAATTTATTCATCGGATACATTCTACTCGGACCGTCAGGATTTAGACCAGCAACTCGTTCGCCACGGGATATTGGCCGTCGAAATGGAGGCCGCCGAACTCTATTCGCTAGCCGCACGTTACAATCGTCGGGCTTTGGCCATACTCACAGTTTCTGATCATCTCACTACGGGCCAGGCGCTGTCTGCCGATGATCGTGAACACAGTTTCAGTGACATGGTTGCGATCGCCCTCGAAACCGCCTTTCCCGAAGCAGCAAACCAAGCATCTACGAATGACCGAACATCGGTATGACACACATCGGTATGACACATACCAAGACGTGCGCTGACAAGCCCAAAAATTCAAACGATCGACAATATGGAAAACCGGAATGATCGGCGACCGCCTCAGCTATCAATTCGGAGTGCCGAAATAAACGCCTCCTGTGGAATATCCACCTTCCCGAACTGACGCATTTTCTTCTTCCCCGCCCTTTGCTTGTCGAGCAACTTACGTTTCCGCGTCACATCTCCACCATAACATTTTGCTGTTACATCCTTGCGAAGCGCCGAAAGCGTCTCGCGCGCAATAACTTTGCCCCCGATCGCCGCCTGAATTGGGATCTTGAACATATGACGCGGGATAAGATCTTTCAGTTTCTCGACCATGGCCCGACCACGCACTTCCGCGCGATCCCGATGTACCATGACCGAAAGAGCGTCAACAGGTTCTTCATTAACCAAGATTTGCATCTTGACTAACTTATCTTCGCGATAGCCGGTCATCTGATAATCGAAACTGGCATACCCCTTTGTGACGGATTTCAACCGATCATAGAAATCAAATACGACTTCATTCAGTGGCAAGTCATATATCACCATGACACGTTGACCGACATATGTGATATCCTTCTGGAGACCACGACGATCTTGACACAGTTTGAGAACTTCACCGAGGTACTCATCCGGAACAAGGATTGTCGCCTTGATTCTCGGTTCCTCAATGTAATCAACCTTCGATAAATCAGGCATATCGGACGGATTATGCAGATCAATCTTCGAACCATCTTTCATAGAGATATGATAAATGACCGACGGTGCGGTTGTGATCAGTTCAATATTGTACTCGCGCTCAATGCGATCTCGAACGACCTCAAGGTGTAAGAGCCCCAGGAATCCAGAACGAAAGCCAAAGCCCAGCGCCGTGGAACTTTCCATCTCAAACGTAAAGGAGGCATCATTCAGTGCGAGTTTCTCTATGGCATCACGCAGATCCTCCAACTCAGCGGAATTGACCGGGAAAAGACCGCAAAACACCACCGGGAGCGACGGCTTAAATCCAGGCAAGGGCATTTCCGCCCCATTTTTGTCATACGTGATTGTATCTCCAACCCGGGTATCGCGAACTTGCTTTATTGAGGCTGTCATGAATCCAATTTCACCAGGCCCGAGATCATCAACCGCCTGCATTTCAGGACGAAAGACGCCAACGCGCTCAACGCTGTAACGTGCGCCTGTCTGCATCATCTTGATATGATCACCTTTTCTTAGCTTTCCATCAACGATTCGAACGAGTACGATGACTCCAAGATAGGAGTCATACCAGGAATCGACCAACATCGCCTTCAGCGGAGCATCGAGTTCACCGACCGGCGCAGGGAGTTGATGCACAATCGCCTCAAGCACATCACGAATGCCTTCTCCAGTCTTTGCCGAGACCGGGATCGCTCCCGAGGCATCAATGCCGATTACGTCTTCGACTTGTTCAGCGACCCGGTCAATGTCAGACGCAGGTAGATCAATCTTATTGAAGACCGGCACAAGTTCATGATCGGCATCAATCGCTTGATAGACATTGGCCAGTGTCTGCGCTTCGACTCCTTGCGTCGAATCGACAACCAACAAAGACCCTTCCGCAGCACGCATCGAGCGCGAAACTTCATACGCAAAATCGACATGACCGGGTGTATCAATCAAATTCAAGACATATTGCTCGCCATTATCTGCCGAATAATCAATGCGGACGGTATTCGCCTTGATCGTAATTCCACGCTCGCGCTCAATATCCATCGAATCAAGGAGTTGCTCTCTCATATTTCGATCGGAAACGGTGTTGGTGTGTTCAATCAGTCGATCCGCTAACGTCGATTTACCGTGATCAATATGAGCAACAATGGAAAAGTTACGGATATGGCGGAGAGTGGTCATGACCAGAGATATGGAAGGGTTTTCGTGTCGGGTCAAGACTCGGAAGCGTGCAGCGCATCTCTTCGTTGTTGATCTGGACGCCAACGTCGCAACGATCCGACCTATTCTTCCACTCTTCCTTTGTGTGAGATTAGGCTATAGCGCCAACCAAAAGCGTTCTGACCCTCTTACTTGATATATTGTGGTAACGGAGCTAACACAGGAAGCGTACAGCCGTGCCGGGTGTAAAGGTCTGACAAAACTTCGCAGATGCGCAACGGTACATCTTTCATAGAAAATCCCGTCTTGGTACATTATTCGCGATCACCAATCCTTACCGGATCGGTTCAACCCTCGCACTCAGCAACTCGCATCGCTGCTTCAGACCGTCCGAGAAAGTCTGTCTTAATATCGCCGTATGGGAGAGAAAAAGTTCCGTCGCCTTCTGGACATTCGTCCGTCCGAGAGGACCTCTCTTAGGAGAGTCCTTTAAAGCAAATATATCCGATGAAACATCAAAGAGAAGCTTTACTTGAGACAACAGAAGAGACGCCTTCAATGCCATCCTGTCCTGATGTGTGGTATCTCCGATACAATCTTCTGAAACTGTCCTATTGAGCTCTATTTCCGTATTATGGGGATCAATCACACTCTCGATTTCATCGAGCAAGAGAATAAACGTCCGAGAAAGGCGCTGGCTTGCACGTTTCAGGGATTCGTCGTCAAAGGCAAGATTCAGATAGCCAACCTGATGATCCTCATGTGCAAAGTGATCTAATTCCCCGATACGATCGCATAAATTGTTCCAATCTGATCTTTTAACGTCTTTCCGTCTCTGCGCTCTCAAGTCATTGGCTAATTTCGCAATATCATGAATGTGACGGGGAAGGACATCACGGCGAATGCAAAGAGCCTTGACAAGATACTCGGCGGCTCCCTCCGAATGCTGTATAAAATCACAACACCTATTCTCCGTTAACTCGTAATCATTCTGTTCCTTATATTCCCCAATCATCTGTAACGAATCTTTTATATGATTGCGACAACCCATCATCCACTGCCTCCATTCATCTGGATTAAGCTGTGCCATCTTCTCCGTCATCTCCTGATCTACATCCCAGCTACCAATAATCGGCTGCCCCTCCAAGGCAATCTGGTGAACGACATTGCCGAAATTAAACATATCTCTGCGCAATTGCTGGGGCGTGAGTCTCAGTACGTCGAGATTATCATAATCGCAAAAAGGGGCATCGGCCGCCTTCTTACAATAATGCCGTATATATGTGAGCGAGGGATCATCCTGTAAAACTGCGATATCCCAGTCGCTGTCAGAGGAGTGATCTCTTTTGGCGCGGGATCCGAACAGGATAATCGATTTGACATTCGTCCATTCATAAAAGACGCGTTCGCATAGCGTCTTAAGCTCTTCGTAGGATGTGATCGAGGACATCTATCTTTTCTCTCATCTATACAATAACATGACAAAAGACAATTTCTCAAGACTTGGACGAGCACGAAACACGACCTTGTGGGAATACGACCATTCATTCAAAGCAAGGGGGACTGCGCGAAGCGACCCAAACCCGTTGTATTCACTCTCCGAGCCGGATCCGACCTCTAGCCTTCAACCGACGATTGTAGACACGGTGCGCACCTTGGCGTTGCCCATCGTCACCGAAAGGACATCCGAAAAGCACCTCTGGAATACGTTCATCGCGTCTCTCGCATTGGGACTCTCTCAACTCGACACATCTCACCAAAGCACAGATGCGCTCCATCGTTCATGACCGCAAGGAGCACCCACTCGCGACGCTCGGGTTCCCAACCGCGGCCCGGCATCTTATCGAACGCCCCACCTAATATCTTCATTCAGTATCAATCCGACATCCGTCAGAAAACCTCCCCACTATCGACAATCACCATATATTCAACCCTTGCGCTCAGCGACTCGCATCGCTGCTGGGTTGATGATGCTGTTTGCCGTAAATGGTCATGCGCAAGAATCAAACGTGGGTAGTCTCTCAATTCTATCATACGTATGCAAATGCTTGCTGTGCAGCAATTGATCGAAGCGGGTGCGTTAGTGAACTCTACATATGGCGGAATTATCGGAACTTTTTAGTTCAGGTTCCAAAGGCCGGTTTCTACTGCTCTTTCTGTCGACAGAACAAGCTGAATGGCTTTGTTTCGCTCAATATACACAATAGATGGGTATGGTTGCTACCAAACCAATCCAAGATACAGTAGACGGAAGGATCCTGCGGAACAAACCGATATGTCGTTGTGTCGTTTCAATAGGATTGTTATACACCGTTTCATGAGCAATTTTCTCAACGCCACGACACAAGATCAACGGCGGCATTGGATTGAACAGATCGTTCGCTCTCTGCCAAAGGGCACAGTCACGAGTTACGGAGAAATTGCGAACATCGTCTATGGACGGCACTCGGAACACATGTACGGAACGAACCGCTGGTACGTTTACACCCAACCAACGAGTCAAGCGATTAGAGGTCTGACTGATAAAGACGATAAGACGTTTCCATGGTGGAAAGTGGTATATAAGAATTTACAACCACCCTCGCACCTTACAAGAGAAGCAACCGTACAATTGCAATCAAAAGAAGATATCACATTGCGTAACGGGCGTGTGCCAAAAACACATTATCTGTGCTACACGGACTTGAATGACGTGCCCGCAATCAAACGAATTTTAGGAGAGATCGAGACATACATTTAGCATTTAGAAATTTTCATTAGGCAATATTAACCGTCGCAGAGATGGCTCACCGGGTGCAGGAATTCAAGTGATGATCGAAAATATAAGCGGAAACAATGAGCGGAAATATTAAATCGTCTGATGTTCCCATTGGTGCGACGGCACCCGTTTTGGTTGACTGTCTCACTCTTGACCGCGAAAATCCACGCTTGGTTGGCAATGATTCGAGTGCGTCGGATGAAGCAATAATCTCCCAACTTTTTAAACGGGAAGAACTGGGTGAACTCTTACAGTCCATCGCGGCGAATGGTTATCTCGACATTGAGCCTCTCATTGTATTAGAACATGATGAGGTATTCACCGTCCTGGAAGGCAACCGTCGTCTAGCGGCCATTCGTCTGTTTCGTGAGCCGAGACTGATTGAGCGCATTTTCAATCAAGAACGGGTACACATCAGCCTACCGCAAATTGAAGAAGACAAGCGAGCAACGCTTGAAGAGGTCTCCGTCTATCGAGTGGCGCATCGCGATGATGCTCGATCTTTCATCGGATTCAAGCACATCAATGGCGCCGCCAAGTGGGATTCGTATGCGAAAGGCAAGTTTGCTGCTGATTGGTATCGCAGGAGTGGCTTAACCCTTGAACAAATCGCGGAACGGATCGGCGACCGACACGCGACCGTTAAGCGCATGGTGAATGCGATCTACGTATTGGAACAGGCAACAAACTCGGACATCTTCGACATTGCGGACCGTGTAAACCCCAAGTTCAATTTCTCACATCTCTATACTGCCCTATCGCGGGCACCCTACATAAATTTCTTAGGACTTACGGACGTTTGGTCACGTTTTGACTCCAAACCAAACCCTGTCCCAAAGGAAAGGGAGGACAATCTTCGCGAAGTGCTTACGTGGATATACGGCTCTAAAGAAAATGACATTCTGCCTGTCGTGTTCTCACAAAACCCTGACATTAAGCATCTGGGTGAGATTCTTGTAAATGCAGAAGGCTTGAATGTCCTGCGCGTCAGCAGAAACTTAATGGACGCTTATGCAAGTATTCAACCCGCTAAGGAGCGGTTTGCTGAAGGACTTCTACAGGCACGTGGCGCAATCCGAAACGTAACCAACAGCCTCCGTGGGTTTGATGGCCGGGACTTGTCTCTTGTTACCATTGCAGAAGACATTGAGGAAACTATTCAGACAATTCTTGGTAGGATGCGTAAGAAAATCCGCTCCATCGCGGAAAACGATGAATAATGGCCCTTCTTCTCTCCCGACAATCAGGCACTCAGTCAAGCCGTTACAAAAGCGCTCGAGGAAGCACTCGAAGAAAACTACACCACGGTCGAAGAAGAGTTGGAAGAACGTGAGGCGGCGGTTGCGAGTGCTATTTCTCGAATCAGCCAACGACTTAAATTTTTAGGTGAGGCATATCCTTTCGAAGTAGACGATACCGGTGATGTGGTCACCTTTATTGGCAGCGATTCGATCTCTGTTGGTCAAGCTGCTTATCTGGTTTCTCTCGTACTATCGCATCTCAACTCCGTATCTCCTGTCATGAGTGGTACATCGGTCTATCCTACGGATGATGAAATTAGAAAACTTCGGAATTACTTTCAGTACTTCGCGACGGTTGGGTTAGCCGCAGAGATTGGAGGACCAGCATGGTCGTTCGGTCATCCACGCCCCGACGGAACGGGTTTCATTGAAAAGCTCTCTGAAATCTGGATGGAATTGCGAGATGGTTGCGTCAACCGCGATTCTTCTGCTCCCGAACATCCAAAGGACGATCAAGTTGATGTTTTTGCCTGGCGCAAGCAACAGGACGATTTGCCGGGGTTCTTGCTTGCCGCTGCACAGGTCGCGACGGGAGCCAACTGGAAGAGCAAGTCGGTTAAGAGTCAGGTGGCGGGTGTTTTTGCATCGCGATGGTTTAATCCACAACCTGTTACGACACTTGTCGCCTACCACATTATTCCCTTCGCACGACCCGATAATATGTTTCGAGATGATGTCCTCGTCCTTGGCAATATCCTGCATCGGTTGCGGCTGCCATTCCGGGTCATGGAAGCCGAAGATCTGGTTCGAAACGGAGTTGCGATTGAGACTTTTGAAAAACTGCCCCACATTGTTACATGGCTTCAGGACTACGAACATCGGGGAATGGTTTGATGAGACACCGTTTTCATTCGATCTGCCCGTATTTTGCGATGTTTCCGGAGACGTTTGTTGAGAAGCACCTAGCGACAACACAATACAACGGGGTGGTCTTTGATCCGTTCTGCGGTCGGGGAACGACCGTTTTTGAAAGCTTGATCCGTGGTCGCGCGGCGGCCGGATGTGATATTCATCCGGTAGCGGCTTGCATTTCGGGTGCGAAGAGCGACTCACCTACGATGCGGGATGTCTCAGCACGCCTTGACACTCTAGAAGAGACCTTTGATGTTTCGGTTGAACCACAGTATCCCCATGGTTTAGAGACGTTCTTTGACGCTTGTTTTGATTGGCATACTTATAAACAAATTATGCATTTGCGTGCACAACTTGCATGGCAAGCGCATCGGACGGATCGTTTCATTGCCGCATTGTGCCTCGGTGCGCTGCATGGAGAGTCCCATCGCAGCCCGAACTACTTTAGCAATAGAATGCCACGAACGATCAGTACCAAGCCTGCCTACTCAGTTCGGTGGTGGAAGAAAAACGGACACGTTCCCCCATCGCGTAATGTGTTCGCGATCCTGCGTCATGTAAACGCATATCGATTTCGAACACCTCCACCCAGCATGCAAGGACGAATTGTGTTGTCAGATGCGCGTCGGGCCGGTGAACAGTTTCCCGAGATCAAAGGGCAGGTAACGGACATCATCACCTCGCCCCCTTATCTCGACACGACAAACTATCGAGAAGATCAATGGCTGCGGCTCTGGTTTCTTGGTGAGACCGCTTCATCAAACCAACCACATGACGATGGCCGACACTATGCAGTCGAACGCTATTGGACATTTCTTCAAGAAGCATGGAAGGGTTTAAGGCCGCTTCTTGCAGATGAGGTTCGAATGGTCGTTCGGATTGGAAGCCGAAAGTTGAAAAAACCGGAAATGTCTCAACGACTCACTGAGACTCTCTCGGAAGGAACAGGACGGCTCGTACAACTCCTCGATGGCGGTGTCACAACGTTGGTGAAGCGTACGCAGGCTAATACATTCCGTGGCTCGAAGGCATCATCGATTGAAGAGCATGATTTTTGCTTCATCCTGTCATGAGACCCTCCCTAATGACATCGACTTCGTCTGCCGCATTACGGAAGCATAATTGTTTGGAACAACTTTTAAAAAATTCGGTCTTTTTGCTTGCGCGGTAGAACTGCCGTGCTTTCTCTCCCTAGTGCACAAACAGGTCCTCAAAGGTCGACCAACACGATAACAATATCACCTACTTCTTTGTGTATAATATGTACTGAGACACTTTTCTCATATCTATTTCACGTATTACGATGATACAGCACCCAACAATAGTGATCCTTACGGGCGCAGGGATTTCAGCCGAAAGCGGCTTAGGCACGTTTCGGGATGACGGAGGCTTATGGAGTCAATACAGACTGGACGATGTTGCAACGCCTGACGCGTTCCAACGCAATCCGCAATTTGTGCATGACTTCTACAACGCACGGCGCATTCAGGCAAGAACCGCCAAACCCCACTCAGGACACTTGGCTCTTACAAAACTACAGGCTGAATACGTCGGATCGGTTATTATCGTAACACAAAATGTCGACTCCCTCCATGAACAAGCGGGAGCGGAAGTCATTCATATGCATGGAGAGCTTGACAAAGCTCTGTGTACCGCATGCCATCATAGATGGCGTGCACCCGACATCATGTCTGAAAGTGAGATATGCCCGGCCTGCGGATCGCCGTCAGGACGGCCTGACGTCGTGTGGTTTGGCGAAATCCCTTACCACATGGAGATTATTCTCGAACATATTGCCAAGGCCACCTTATTTGCAGCGATCGGCACATCAGGAGAGGTCTATCCGGCCGCTGGGTTCGTTGAGGAAGCCAAGCTTAATGACGCACATACCGTAGAACTGAATCTGGAACCCTCATCGGTTGTCGCGAACTTCACCGAAACACGATTTGGCCCCGCAACGGACATCGTGCCGAAATGGGTAGACGAATTACTTGATGTGAGATTTCATTAGGAGGACTGATCTCATCCACCAGCATGATTGTGATGATGATCATCGAACGTGCGATCGAGGTCGACAGGTATCATGACTTCAATGTCTCCAGCCTCCCTGAACGTTAATGTTACCGAAATCATGTCATCATGCCTGAGTTCATGCTCCAAGCCGATAAACATGATATGATCTCCACCCCGTTCGAGAACAGCATTACCGCCGGCCGGAATAGCAATACCATCTTCGACTGCCATCATTCTCACGACCCCATTTGCGTCTTCAATATGGGTATGAATCTCGACTCTGTATGCAACCGTTGACCGCACCTCTATCAACCGATCATTATGATCGGTCGGATTGACCAAGCTCATGAACGCAGCTGCGGTCACAGCATTGGATGATCGTGCATACGCATCTTTAACGATGATGTCACCGGCCCAGACCTGAGAAACTGCAAAGAGAGCCAAAACCCAAGTCATCACCGGAATCAACATAATCTTCATTATCCACTTCTATCATGAATAGGACACTTCTCACTTGAAACGTTCAATTCTACTTAATCAAAAGCTTAAATCAGGATCGGAAAGTATCTGATCGTCGTGGTAGACATTCAGCCAACTGGAAGAAACCTCTGGAGAACATAATCAGCCGACCAAAATGCGCCTCTAGAATCTCAATTCCCGCGAAGGTTTTCCGCATGACCACAACACACCCTGAACGCTTTTAGTTCAACGTCTGCATCACTGCCAAGATAACCTCACACCCATCCAAAAAGGACTTAAGCTGTCATAGCAGACAAAATGTCCTTTTTGACTTTTTGCGCCTTTATCGACAATTGATCATCTTTCGCTTTCATCAGATAAGCGTCCAACCCACCACGATGATCAACACTCCGCAGTGCATGGGCCGAAATACGGAACTTAAAGGAACAATCGAGGATTTCCGAGTAGAGCGTGACAGCATTCAAATTTGGTAGGAACCGACGTTTCGTTCTGTTGTTTGCATGACTGACATTATTGCCCGTCATCGGACCCTTACCGGTCAATTCACATCGACGCGACATGACTGAACCCCTCTCACAATTCTGTAGAATATATCCCGTTATAAAGACGGGCGACTGGTTAACCAATCTATTCTTGTATTTCAAGCCAATTATGGCTGATGGAGCTTGTGTTCAAGCCCCCAGACAGGAAAATCACCCGAGTTAAGCACCAAGGCACTACAAAGACCCTCAACACCGGTATGGAGATTTTGAAAATACCGAACAGTTCAGGTCATTTCACACCCACCGCCACCAAACGCCTTCATCTCTCGCGCCTAGGCACAAATCCTCTCATAGCGCGGATCCGGAGCGCAAATACGTCATCATTTCCTCGACAGCATTCATCGGTGTCAATTCGCCCAGAGCCACTCGATCACCCACGCGTGCCAATTCAACCTTGGCCTTGGTGGTGCCCATCTGTGCCAATAACTGCTGTCTCAATTCCTCCTCAAACCAGTACCGCAGTTGACCGGCCCGCCGTTGATCCCACAAGCCCTGGGCTTGACGCCATCGTGTCAAGGACTCGATGCCAGACCAGACATCCTCAAACCCCCTTTCTTCAAGAGCCGATATCGTAACCGCTTTCGGGAACCCGTCCGCATCCCCCAGACGCTTACGCAACAGTCTCAGCGCACTGGCATAATCCGTACAGGTGCGGGTCGCCGCCAACTCCAGATCTCCATCAGCCTTGTTAATCAGTACAAGGTCCGCCAACTCCATGATACCGCGCTTGACACCTTGCAATTCATCTCCAGATGCAGGAGCAATCAGCAAGAGAAAAATATCAGATAATTCCGACACAACCGTTTCCGACTGCCCAACTCCAACCGTCTCGATAATAATAACATCAAATCCCGCCGCCTGTCCCAACACGACCGCTTCACGCGTGCGTCGTGCCACACCACCGAGGACCGCATTATTGGGTGACGGACGAACAAAGGCCGCGTGCTCGCGACTCAGCCGATCCATTCGCGTTTTGTCTCCCAGGATGGAACCACCCGAGTACGCCGAACTTGGATCAATCGCCAGTACCATCACACGCAAACCCTTGCCAATCAGCATCATACCAAGACTCTCGATGAAGGTCGATTTTCCCGAACCGGGCGCACCCGTCAAACCAATCCGTATCGACGAACCCGATGCCTTGTGCAGGAGTTCCATTAATTTCAGTGATTGACAACGATGATCTGCTCGGGAACTTTCGATCAGCGTGATCCCGCGGGCTAATGCGCGACGGTCTCCACACCGTATCTCGTTGGCCAATTCAGCAATATTCATACCAAAGAGACCTCCCGTCTCACCACAATAAACCCATCATCAACATCCAATCATACGGTGTCGTCCCAACGGTTCAATGACGCTTCAGCAAGCCGATCATCATTGTCCTGGAATTTCAGGAACTTTGGAATCAGACCATACTTTCGCTCCAAGAACGACCGACCCCGTTCGGCCTCGTGCGCATGTCAAGCGATCACGCAAATAGACGCACACCCATCCAACACGCGAAGCTCCTCAACACTGATATTCCACAGATCAGTCCGCTGATCGCTGATGATCACGACATAATCTGAGATCGAAAGGCTCTCCTGTATGTATGTCTTCAATTCAGCCCGCGCGACCTGTCGGCGATGTACGGCATCCGATCCATCGGCAAACCTCAAGGCACATTGCCACGTCTAGGCCTTTGCCAAGGGAATATCTTGCGAAATCCCCTGCCCACCATGAATGTGCATAGACTCATCCAAAACCTTCCGAGCGACGCGCGGCACAACAACCTTTATTTCGTATTTTCGTTTCCTCACAATATTGCAAGATATACGTTACAGGGTTGATTGGAATGATTGCACATTTGTTACATTGATAATGCTTGTACAAGAAAACTTGTTAAAACGCCCCAAATGGTACCGAATAATAACCAACCCACGCCTATCCAACGCCACGCCCATCTGTATAAACGTTCACAAATAGGCAAACTTTTGAAATAACTTTTCCAGACTTCAAAGGCAGCTTGATCGTATCGTATTCCCCATCCTCCTTCTGGCGGTTCAATTTTTCCATCATTAGATCCCAAGAACATTACAGCTTGGAAACTTCCGTTGTTTTCAGACGAATGCAAAACACAACCGATTGGCATTCCTGTAAAACTGTCTACTACACGTAAGTTGAGTGTGTTCAGTATTGTATTAACGCAATACCCATCGCGTACTGTTTCAATCGGTTTGGTTTCGATATAATAACGCGGTTTGATAAGATCCGTCATTGAATTTCCTTTGGTAGCAGGTGATTTTTATAAACAGGACAATCGTCGAATATAATCAGGATAGGTCCAGATTCTTTCCAAGGGATATTACCGCAATTAATTTCGCACTTTTCGTCTAATCTTTTGTGTGAGATAGACAGCTATGTTTCGACTTGCGTTTTGACTGAATATGATTAACGATAATGATTATGACACATCAACTTGATATTTCTGAAATTCTGGTTGCGAGCTGGATCTTGGCAGATGTTGGGGACAGAATCCCGACATCCCATGGGATTTTGGATCGTGCATTAGAAAAAGCTGTGTGTGATGAATCTTGTCCCTCTCAGGTGAAAGATAGCCTTAATTTTGTGGATTCACGCATTGGTTTGCAATGTGTTGAATTGCCATCTCTTCTTGATTGGGCACAACGTGGACATTTGACAAGTGCTCCCAATCCCTCGTACCAATCGGCGCAGATTCAAATCAGTGAAACTGTTGCTAAAGAATTGGTGGACGATCTCGGTCTTGATCTGGACGTTATTAAGACATGGGGGGAAGTCTTGTACAATCATGTCCAGACTGTTCGGGCCGCAATGCGTTCCGATTATGCTACGGAAATTGAAGAATATTGACACTGGTTTTGTACGTGTCGATTTGTGAGCGTCAGTCAATTTCCACCGGGTGAAGTGTCAAAAGATTGTCCGCAGTAGATTTAGATCAAATCAGATCTGAAGTTAAGGACGGGGCACCATGCCTTTGGACAGCTTTTGAAGGTCTTGCCAAAACTTGGCTTGAGCCCGCGCTGGAGCGTTTGAATAAACGCCGTTCACATGCCTCGTATCCAAAAACATTCAATGATCCTGTCTGGGGTGTAATTGAATTAATGCCGTGGGAGACAATCCTTCTGGATTCGCCCTTGCTCCAACGTTTGCGGGGTGTGCGTCAGCTGGGTATGGCACATTTTGTTTATCCCGGCGCGAGTCATGATCGTCTTGAGCATACACGGGGTGTGGTTGAAGCGGCTGAGCGGATGATCTGTGCTCTTGAAAGAAATGCGAAGTTTAGACGACGGTTTGGCTCGGATCGCGATAAAAATGTTCCAGAAGTAGATCGCATGGATCGTTGTGCGACGCGTTTGGCGGCCTTGTTGCACGATATTGGACACGGTCCGTTCAGTCATGTCACAGAGGACCTTATCAAGATAAATTATGAAGAAGAATTTACGAAGGCCAAAAAAATATTGCGCGATCATTTTGAAGGGGTCATGTCTATTGCGGCCTCTGAAGTGATTGCGGTAATAATTGTGCTAAGTTTGCCAATGTTTGATGTTCTTACGCATCGTGAGTTTGGAACGGGAGTTGATAAACCGGCAGACCTTCCAACAGCCATTGCAGCGCGTATTCTCGGATCACGGAGTTGCCTCAAAGCAGGCTATTTATCCGGTATTATCAGTGGCCCTGTCGATGCGGATAAACTCGATTATATTGCCAGGGATTGCCATCATTCTGGTCTGTCATTTGGAATCGATTTAACGAGGCTGATCAGCAAACTTGAGGTGGTGGTTATCACACCTGATAACGCACCAAATCCAGAGTTGAAAAAACGTGCGCACGCGGCTGAAATTGGGCGGTTTTACGATATTGGAATATCCCAGACCGGGCTCGGTTCATATGAGCAACTGGTTATCACGCGTGTTTTGCTGTTTGATCGGCTGTATCATCAAAAAGTGCGCACAGCGGAAGCAATGGTCCGATGTTTGATTAACCTTGCCGAAAAAGAATGCGGTGCGCCGTTTACAATAAAGAAATTTTTCTCGGGTTTCAGTGATGATATTTTTCTTGGTCTGGTGGGAGGAATATTTGAAGTTGATGAATTTGATGGTGGAAAAGATCAATCGCGAGCCGTTGTTAAAATGCTGCAGGATCGGCAGATATATTATCGCGCCTTTGCTTTTGCTGCTCGTTATATTGCCGGAATGAATGGTTTATCTGATCAAGAACAACAGGACACACGTGCAAGACTATGGATCAAGTTATTAAAAAAACTGTCAACCCTTAAGGGATGTGCGGAAATAGCAGAAAAGATTTTTAAAAGCAAAAAAACTTGGTCGATTAATCCCTGATCTTGCAAAGAGTGGCAATAATCTCCAACTTGAGCATGTGCTTGTTGATTTGCCACTCAACAAGGTGGTTGTTCCTGGCGGTGATATCCTAACGCGAACCGATGGTGGACATATCGGGACACCAAATCTTTTCTTTAATCCGCACCTCTGGTCACAAGCGTATGAACATCAGAAGCAATGCGGATTTGTGTTCACTCCCCGCCAGCACGTCGGCCTTGTCGCTCTTGCGGCGCGTATTGTGTTTTACGAGTCGTTTGAAGTTACCATGGATATACAGGCCGAACGGGCGGCAAAAGTATCTGATATTGTCAAAAATGACTGGGTAGAGATCGCTCAAAAAGAAAATTTATGCAATGAAAAATGTGCGGCAGCGTTGACAACCAATCGTCAATCTCCACTTGTTACGTTTAATGAGATGGACTCGATTAAGTTTCCAGATGAATGGTTAAGTCTTGATCCAACTATTAAACAACGCTTCATTGGTGATCTGAAAAATTTTCTTCCTTCAGGTCTTGAGGCATCGGTTCATAAAGCCGTTTTAAATACAATGGGTCATCTGGCATCGCTTGTTCAGATGTTAGAAAAAGCGGGAACATTTGTAACAAACGAAACACTGTTGGAAAGGGATTTGCAAAAATCGGTTCGACAGCATCTTGAGTCGCGTGAGGTGCCTGTTGCTGAGGGTTCAAAAATGGGCGGCGGAGAAACCGACCTTGTTCTTTATGAGAACATTGTTGTTGAGAACAAAGTGTGGAATAAAACATCGGATCCATTTCAGAATCCCACAACAGTTTCATGGCAGGCACGGCGATATGCGCTATCGCTTTGCAGCAATGTGGCGTTTGTCATTGTGGCTTATCGTCCAGACAATGAAACATCCCTCTTGCCTCTCCCAGAACGGGTGCGTGTGTTATCACTGCCGGATGTTTCGGAAGAACGATGTGAGGTGCGATTTGTCATCCCATGGGGAACTGGAGTTCCATCATCGGCCAAGGGACCCTAAAATAATATCTTAGTGCTCTGATCACATAAGTGACGTTGTCTCACCTCATACTCCATCCAGTATGTAGACGAACCCACGTTCGATAATGCACGCAAACTCAGGTCAAGCAAAACAATCAAACGGTTCTGAAACACGACATGCAAAAAGGCTTCAGAACTCATTCGGCCGCATCAACATAGGCATCAACCGGCGGACAGGTGCAGACGAGATGTCGATCGCCCCACGTGTTATCAACCCGATTGACGGGCGGCCAAAATTTATCAACGCGAAAAGCGCCTTTGGGAAAACACCCCTCCTCCCGACTATAGGGCCGCTCCCACGGACGCACGAGGTCCTCCATGGTATGCGGTGCCAATTTCAATGGATTCGCGTCACGACACATACGGCCCTCTTCAATAGCGCGAATCTCCTCGCGAATTGCGAGCATCGCATCACAAAAACGATCCAGTTCTGCCTTTGCCTCGGATTCCGTCGGCTCAATCATCAGAGTTCCGGCAACCGGCCAACTCATCGTTGGTGCATGAAATCCACAATCCATCAGTCGCTTGGAAATATCCTCGACCGTCACACCGGCCGTCTCGACAAATGGCCGCGTATCGATGATGCACTCATGGGCCACCCGACCTTGATCACCGCGATAGAGAACCTCAAACGCACCGTGCAACCGTGTCGCGATATAATTCGCGTTCAAAATCGCCACGCGCGTTGCT
Source organism: Aestuariivita sp. (assembly GCA_026710045.1). Classification (GTDB taxonomy): domain Bacteria; phylum Pseudomonadota; class Alphaproteobacteria; order Rhodobacterales; family Rhodobacteraceae; genus JAPORY01. The sequence goes on from JAPORU010000113.1 coordinate 23,898, forward strand.
TGCGTCAACCCTTCTCCGCCCATCATCAGGCAATACGCCCATGCAATCGGCAACAACAACGGTGAGCCGTACGGAGCCGCTGATACTGGACCTTCCTCTCCGCCCGTTACGGCATGACCGGGCAAGAACCGGATAAGATGCTGTTGAACACCGATCGGCCCCATCCCCGGACCGCCGCCGCCATGAGGCACACAAAAAGTCTTATGGAGATTGAGGTGGCTGACATCACCACCAAGATCTCCCGGACGCGACAATCCCACCATCGCATTCATATTGGCACCGTCAATGTAGACCTGACCACCATGCTGGTGGACAATGTCACAGACCCGCATCACGGTCTGTTCAAAAACACCATGCGTTGACGGATATGTGATCATGCAACCCGCCAGATTCTCGCGATGGTGTTCGGCTTTCGCCGAGAAATCATCGATATCGATGTCACCATCCGCATTGGATTGGACGGCAACGACGGTCCATCCAACCATATGGGCTGAGGCAGGATTGGTACCATGAGCATTCATCGGAATGAGGCATATATTACGATGTCCCTGCCCCTTGGAACGATGATAGGCCGCAATGGTAAGCAATCCCGCATATTCACCCTGCGCGCCAGAATTCGGTTGCATACTGATCCCGGCGTAACCGGTAATATCGCACAGCTTCTTTGTGAGATCAGCGATCAGCTCATGATAGCCTTGCGCCTGATCCGTTGGACAAAACGGATGCAAGGAGGAAAATTCCGGCCAACTCAGGGGCATCATTTCCGCCGCGGAATTCAGCTTCATTGTACATGATCCCAGCGGAATCATGGCACGATCGAGGGCCAGATCACGGTCCGCCAGACGACGCATATACCGCATCATCTCGGTTTCCGCCCGATTGAGATGAAAAATCGGATGGGTGAGATAGTCCGTCTCCCGCAGTAAATTCTCCGGAACACGATAATGGGGCGTATAGTCTTTGTCCTTGCGATCAATACCGAAGGCACGCCAGACCGCCTCGATGATAGGTGGTTGCGTCGTCTCATCGAGCGTAATGCCCACACGTGTCTCCCCGACGGGCCGCAAATTAATACCTTCATTGACCGCGTCCCGGAGAACAGCGTGCTGGAGAGGTCCGACCTCGACGGTAATCGTATCGAAGAACGTTGATGGCCGGACATCAAATCCCGCCTGCTTCAGCCCTTCGGCGAGACGGGCGGTTTTACGGTGAATCCGTTGTGCAATGGCCCTCAGCCCTTCCGGGCCATGAAAAACAGCATAAAACGATGCCATGACCGCCAACAGCGCCTGCGCTGTACAGACGTTCGAAGTCGCCTTCTCGCGACGAATATGCTGCTCGCGTGTTTGAAGACTGAGACGGTACGCCCGATTGCCGTGACTATCCACACTGACCCCGACGATACGACCCGGCATCGCGCGTGCATAAGCACTGCGTGTCGCCATATAGGCGGCGTGCGGGCCGCCATAGCCAATCGGAACCCCAAATCGTTGAGTCGACCCGACAGCAATATCCGCCCCCATGGCCGCTGGCTCCTTGAATAACGTCAAGGATAGCGGATCCGCTGAAATGATACTGATGGCTTTCGCGGTGTGAAGCTGAGCAGATTGCTCGCTGAAATCACGCAAATACCCGGTCGTTCCGGGATATTGAAACAGTGCACCAAAGACACGATCAGGGTCCAGACGAGCGGGCGTGTCGACAAGCACGTTGATTCCGAGCGGTGCGGCACGCGTCTGGACGACAGCAATATTTTGAGGATGACACTCTTCATCGACAAAAAACGCCTGCGCCTTTGATTTGGCAACGCGTTGCGCCATTGTCATGGCCTCGGCACAGGCCGTACTCTCGTCCAGGAGAGAAGCATTTGCGATATCCAAACCGGTTAAATCGCAAATCATTGTCTGAAAATTCAGAAGAGCTTCCAGACGTCCCTGACTAATCTCCGGCTGGTATGGCGTGTAAGCCGTATACCACGCAGGATTTTCAAAGACATTTCGCTGAATCGCGGGCGGCGTCACTGTACCATGGTAACCTTGTCCGATCAAGCTCACCAAGGTTTGATTTTTTGCAGCCAGCTCTCGCATGTGATGCAAGAGTTCACGCTCGGAATGCGCCTTGCCAAAATCAAGCGGTTCCGATTGCCGAATGGCCGCCGGCACCGTTTGATCAATAAGTTCGTCAATGCTACCGACCTCCAAGACACGTAACATCTCAGTCATTTCGGAGGGACTTGGCCCGATATGCCGTCGATTTGCGAAATCGTAGGGCAAATAGTCAGATGGCACAAACGTCATGACTCAGTCCTCCTCCGTTATTCCTATATCTTTCAGCTCACAAAATCATGATACTCGGACTCATTCATATACGAATCGATCTGGGTCGGCTCTGATGGTCTGATCTTGAAGAACCAGGCTTCACCCTCTGGGTCCTCGTTCACCAGTGCCGGTGACTCCACAATCGCCTCGTTGACCTCTACGATTTCTCCATCAAGAGGTGCGGCAATATCCGAAGCCGCCTTCACACTCTCAATGACCACAATTTCTTCCTCTCTTGCAACTTTCAGTCCAATCTCCGGCAGTTCAACAAAAACAACATCCCCGAGTTGCTCGGCCGCATAGAGCGTAATTCCCACAATAACGAGATCATTTTCCTCACGAAGCCACTCGTGATCTTCCGTGTATCGCATGACCGTATCACTCCCTTTTAATCGCGTTTGAATTTGGCCGCCACAAAGGGCAGCTCGGCAACCGTGACAGGCAGCCGCTTTCCCCTTACCTCTCCGAATAACGTGGTTCCGATTTCCGATCGCTCCACGGGCACGTACCCCATAGATATCGGACAACCGACGGTTGGGCCAAAACCACCCGAGGTAACCTGACCAATGGGATCACGATCCTCGATATGCGCAAATAACGGCACATCTTCACGCATGGGTGCGCGACCCTGCGGGGTCAATCCGACACGTCTTCGACCCGCACCGTGGTCCAATTGCTCCAGAAGCCGATCCGATCCAGGGAAACCGCCGGCACGCGCACCCTTGCGACGTCGTACCCTTTGTATGGCCCAGCTTAAGGCGGCCTCGATCGGTGACGTTTGAGCAGTAATATCGTTCCCGTAGAGACAGAGACCGGCCTCAAGCCGTAGACTATCCCGTGCGCCCAGACCAATGAACTCGACAGCTTCATCATTACTTAAGATACGCGCAATATGCTCCGAGTCCGCGGCCAGGATTGACATTTCATAGCCATCCTCGCCGGTATAACCGGAACGTGAAACCATGGCGGATACCCCATCAAGCTGAAGGAACCGACTGTCCATGAAGCGCATGTCAGCGGCCTCAGGATCCAATTGTGCGAGGACACTCGCGGCGGCGGGCCCCTGTAGAGCAAGCAGCGCACGGTCATCACACTCTTTTACCTGGCACACCGGCTCGATATTTTTTCGCACATACTCTGTCACAGCGCTTTTGTGCGCGGCATTCACAACAAGCAACAGACTGTCATCATAGCGAGCAAACATGAAATCATCCATGAGCCCACCATTGGCCGTCGTAAGAAACCCATATCTCTGGCGCCCGCGCTCAAGACTCAAGACATCTTGCGGAACAAGTCGCTCGAACTCCAATGCCAGAGTCTGCCACGTATCAGCCGTCAACCAAAGCTGACCCATATGACTGACATCAAAAAGACCCGCCCTTGAACGTGTGTGTCGATGCTCCTTGAGCAAACCGAGTGTATAATACACCGGCATCTCATAGCCCGCGAACGCAACCATGCGTGCTCCGTACGCACGATGCAAATCATACAGCGGCGTCCGTCTTAACCGCCGGATATCAGATTGTTTTTCTGTATTCATGCGACACCATTGTCTACGCGATCATGCGCAACCCACTGATGCCCCTTCTGTCCTTTTGCCTGAGATCGTTATCCCTTCGGCGCCCTGTTCGAAACAGAATCTCTCCAGAGTTTCTTACGTGCGTCTACGGTCCTTGACACCTGAGAGTTTCCGGGGCGGTTGCTCCTTCGGCATCGGACATCTCCGAATTCTCCCGTATCCGTAATGTCTACTATAATCACTTCAAAGACTCATTCGCAAGCGCAAAGACGATACCCGACCAATGCATTATAAATCATCTCCGTAATTATTCAGCACCCAAAATGCGCAACATTTAGGGTGTTTCGAGTATTGATGT
>JAPORU010000200.1 GCA_026710045.1 Aestuariivita sp.
ATGATCACGGCCGCGCCATCAAATATTACAGTTTTTTCAGCATGGGATCCGCCTGGGAAGAATGACCGCAAATGAAATTCATGTGCCTATAGATCATCTCAGATCTTTCGACGCAAGTGACCGTGATATGCTTTCCGATCAGACGTTGCTTCTCTAAAGCACAGACGCCAATCGGACTCCTTGATTGATTGCGCGTTTTGCATCCAGTTCGGCGGCCTCGTCTGCTCCTCCGATGATGTGTGGAGATCGCCCAGAAGCGATGAGTTCGTCGGCCAATGTTCGGTGAGACTCCTGGCCCGTGCAAAGCACGATTGTATCGGCATTGATCCGTATTGGATTCTCCTTTTTTTCACCAAAACTGATACAGATCCCGTGCTCGTCGATGGTGTGATAATTGACGCCGCCAATGAATTCTATATTTTTCATCTTGAGCGATGATCTGTGAATCCAGCCGGTCGTCTTGCCCAATCCATCACCATGTTTCTGGGATTTTCTTTGCAAGAGGGATATTTTGCGTATCGCAGGCTTGGGATTGGGCCCAGTTGGTGCCAATCCGCCTCGATGTGTTGCCGGATCCGCGATACCCCATTGGTTCATCCATTCCACCGGATTTTGGGCGATGTTCGGATCTTGATGTGTCAGATATTCGGCGACATCAAATCCAATACCACCTGCGCCTATAATGGCGACCGTCTCTCCGATCTGAGCGGTCTCACTGAGCGCCTCAACATATGTCAAGACATTCCCATGTTCCTGACCCTGGATATGAGGATTGCGCGGTTTTACACCTGTCGCAATAATGATTTCATCAAATTCCTCGAGTTTTCTAGCAGACCCGATGGTGTCCAAGCAAAGAGTGATTTGGTGATGGGCGATCATTTCACGGTACCAGGCTATGAATCCGTGAAATTCCTCTTTTCCGGGAATACGTTTTGCCAAGTTGAGTTGTCCGCCTATTTCGGAGGCTTTTTCGATGAGCGTTACGGCGTGACCGCGTTCGGCGCACGCGATGGCTGATGAAAGTCCGGCGGGTCCTGCACCGACGATACCAATTCGCTTTTTCTGTTCAACGGGGCTCATGACCAGTTTTGTCTCGTGACAGGCGCGCGGGTTGACGAGGCAACTTGTCAGTTGACCGGAGAACGTATGGTCAAGACACGCCTGATTGCATGCGATGCAGGGTGCAATTTGTGCTCCCTTGCCGGCCTTGGCTTTGCTCACAAAGAAGGCATCGGCCAGAAAGGGGCGCGCCATTGATACCATGTCGGCATATCCATCGGCCAACAGCCTCTCCGCAATTTCAGGGGTGTTGATGCGATTGGATGCAATGACTGGAATGGAGATATGCCCTATGAGCTTTTTCGTGACCCAGGCAAAGGCTCCTCTTGGAACCGAGGTGGCAATCGTCGGTACGCGTGCCTCGTGCCATCCGATGCCCGAATTAATGAGCGTCGCTCCGGCCTTTTCGATGGCCTTGGCCAATCGTATCACCTCATCAAAGGTTGATCCCTGTGGCACCAGGTCAATCAAGGATAGGCGATAGATAATGATAAAATCCGGGTCGAGAGCCCGACGTATCCGACGCACGATTTCAATTGGAAGCCGAATTCGGTTTTCGAAAGATCCACCCCACCGATCATTCCGTTTGTTTGTCTGTTTGACGATAAACTGATTAATGAAGTACCCTTCGCTGCCCATGATTTCGACGCCATCATAACCGGCCCTTTTTGCGTAGGTTGCCGATCGGACAAAGTCATTGATTTGTTTCTCGATTTCATCTTCGGACAATGCGGTGGGTTGGTAGCGCGATATGGGAGATTTGATTGGTGAGGGTGCGACGCAATGGACATGGTCGGCGTAGCGGCCGGCGTGTAGAATCTGCATGATGATCTTTCCATCGGCCCTATGTACCTCGCGGGTGACAATGGAATGATGATCAATATCTTGCTGTGTGCACATGAGGGAGGCTTTTGGAAATACAGCTCCTTCCTGGTTGGGGCCAATGCCACCGGTGATGATCAGAGCAACGCCGCCATGGGCACGTTCCGTATAGAACGCAGCGACGCGCTGCCAATCTCCGGTCTCTTCCAGTCCAGTATGCATCGATCCCATGATGACACGGTTCTTGAGTGTAACGGAGCCGAGAGTGATGGGCGCGAGTAAGTGAGGGTAATGCGGCACTGTTAAAATTCACATTCCATTTGGTTTTATTTGGGACAAGTTATCAACAGAGTGATGACGATGCTTAAAGGGTGATTTATATGTTGCACATAGAATATTCAAACATGGAGAATTGCCGTCACAGTCATGGTATTAGAAACAGGACTTCAAGGAATTACGGTATTGAGAACCGTGTGAAACGTGCCATACTTTAGCATCGGTTATCGGCGAGAGCGTTGATTCTTTGAAATCGATTACTCTGTCAGAAATAGAACGCGTAAATCAGCACAGAGTTGAGGATCGTATTGAAGTGACCCCCGAACATATTTCTCAATTGCCGTATCGATGCTGTATTGGAATCATGTTGCTTAATCGAACAGACGATAAAGTGTTTACCGGGCAACGCATGGATCGGAATCAAGACGCTTGGCAAATGCCGCAAGGTGGAGTGGAGGACGGAGAGACACTTGAAAACGCGGCGTTACGTGAACTGTGGGAAGAAACCGGAGTTGGTGGTGATCTTGTGGAAAAAATTACCGAATCGTCCGATTGGCTCTCATACGATTTACCAATAAGTATTGTTCCTGATATATGGGGTGGTCGGTATCGTGGGCAAAAGCAGAAGTGGTTTCTTTTTCGCTTTCTGGGCACGGATGATCATATTAATATACATACAGAACATCCTGAGTTTCGAGCCTGGCGCTGGCAAGATCCGAAGAAACTTGTGGCTGATGTTGTGTCCTTTAAGAGATGCGTATACAGCCAGGTCGTTGCGGAGTTTGGACCATTTTTTGCATCGGACATTCGGTATTCCGAAGGGATGAATTCAAAGGTGTCCGATGTAATGGATTCTAAAGGTTTTTAATGCACGGGATACATTTAGGAACATCGTATAGTTGCTCAACCACTAAGGGGTAACAAACAGAGAACATTTCTACAAATGGGCATTTTAGCGTACGTGGCAGGCGATTGAGCGGCCGACTCCAAGGTACCGGGCGGGTCTGTGTAACAGATGTGCCCTGTTCGACAAGCGTGCGCAGTTCCTGCGCTGTACGGATATCAACGGCGTGCGGTTTAGAGACCGTCTCATATGATCCTCAAACCAAAAACAGAATCAGGGGGTTGTGGATAAGTTGCCGGGGCGAATCCTGTGGATAACTCGGCCTTGAATCCGCGTCCTTTCTGAGTGATTTTGGGGCAGGGATCGCATGGGATCCCGATATCGGGATCCGGTGCGAAGCCGGTTCGACCGGCATGCCCGGGTTGCGCTGAGACCGCCTCGGATCATGATCCGTTCGAAAGCAAAGCGGACCCGGCGTCCCTGCCGTCGCCCAGAGCCTGGATGGAGGCTCGGAACAAACCCGAAGTATCCGTGAGAACAGGAGCGGAAGACAGGACAAAACTCATCGCCGGCATTGATGTCAGCAAGCATAATCTGAATGTCCATGTGAACGGACAGGATCTGGAATTTGGTAACACACGCACGAGCATCCGGTCCCTGGCCAAACATCGGACACGGGAAGGGGTCGAACGGGTGGTGCTCGAGGCGACCGGGCGGCTGCATCGC
>JAPORU010000119.1 GCA_026710045.1 Aestuariivita sp.
CGGTCCCGGTCCGTCTCACCCGCATACTCACGGTTCTGTGACTCTGCCTTACCCCCTCCTCACAGAACAGTCAACAGCAAAATAACATCTTTGTTAAAAAAGAGGCCGGAGGGGATTCACTCCATGATCTTGCCGTGAATCGGGATCCTCCCGACAAAGAGACACGGTGCGACCGAGGATGTGTGACTGTGTTCCATCATGGCACATATTGGACGGGATCCCGGATCGCCCCGGATCGCTTGGAATCGAAGCCCTACCCGACAGCGGGTTCCAAGAGCAGGATTCCGATGCAATCGGGCCGCTTTCCAATCCTTTCGAGTTGACACCGGAACCGTTCCGAATAATCTAAGTCCCGCAATCAAATTCAAGTCCCGCTTGGTCGGGTCGCCTGCTGAATAGAACAGCCCATTAACATGGCGTGGGATCGCCTCCCATGCCCGGCGAATAGGCAGGGTCTTTTTCCTTACTTGGATTTGATTGCAACGGCCTGGCACTTGCCCGGTCGGTGTGCAGACAAACGGGAGCCATAAGATGAAATTCTTTCCAGTATGCGCGGCACTTTTTGCCGCCTGTATCCTCACCGCCTGCGGGGGTGGCGGAGGGAGCGGCCCAGAGCAGCCAATCAACAATACATCGCCGATCAGAGACGCCATAGGCGGCGGACCACTGGCTCTTGGTAACGCCCAGATCCGACAGGCGTTGGCAGCCATTCAGGGAGAACATGATCATTTGAATGTAAGCGATTCGGCCGCCGACTGTCACAGTACAGGATGTCGTGCCCTAAATAATAACGTGACCATCTACCTGTCTGATTTTCAGTTGGAGAATGGAACATACGAACCCGTCATGACCCGTCATGGATTTAATGTGTTCCAGGGCGCCAACAGAATCACGTTCCTGGGTGATTCTGGCACTTACCAAACGTACGGGGGTTGGGGTTCCTACACCCTGTTTGCGGGATTTGCCAGCGGAGATTCGGCGTTTGCCGGGATAGCGGGCAACGACACGGGATCCCGGCCTGTGGGTGGTTCGGCGACCTGGACGGGTGTCATGGTCGGTGGAGATTTCGGAAGAGACGAAGCCTTTCAAGGTGATGCAAACCTAAATGCCAACTTTAGCGCGGGGCATATGAATATCGCGTTTACAAATATTCACGAAGTCACATCCGGAAATCGCCGCCGCGACATCTCATTCGGTAATGTACCGTTTACGTCGGATGGATTTTATTCGGGAAACCGGGCGGGTGGAGATTTCGTTGAAGGAACCTTCTATGGCCCGAACCACGTTGAGGTTGGTGGGGTTTTTGAAACCGACAACGGGAACACATTTGGCTCCTTCGGGGCTAAGCGTCAGTAAATTCAGGGAAATAAAAGGGTCTTATCGGGACAAGAAGACGCGTTATGCGATTTATGATGACACTGGCCGCCGCAGTGCTGGCAGTGATGATGGTCGGGCCGGCGTGGGCGGCCATGTGTGGAAGTGGAGGTGATAAGAATGGTGCCTATTATTCAAACGGCGGCGGCTGGGTCCAATATACAGCGCAGGTTGCGAATACCGTAAAGGTCGAATTTGGCGCGTATGTTTGCTATAACGCAGAAGTATCGGGAAACGCAGTTATCGGGCGTGGTAGTATGATTAATGGTTATGCCACTGTCTCCGGCAATGCAGTCATTCGGACGTCAATGGTAGGCAATAATGCCAGCATTTCCGGAAACGCAAGAATGGTTAGTGCAAATCTTTCAGGAACGGCCCGTGTCTCCGGTAATGCTAAAATATTGAACGACGCGCACGTCCACGATAATGCCCAAGTCTATGGATCGGCGAAAGTGTCGGGCCCCCGTACAAGAATCAGAGGCAATGCCGAGGTTTTTGGAACGGCCGTCGTTCGTAACGCTGTCATTGAAGGCAACGGCAAGATAAACTGCGGGCGTTGGGTCGGCGTGACGGTCACGGACGACCAGACAGGCAAATGCGGGAAAAACGGAAGCAGTGGATCAACAAACCTGACAGATGTGCTCAGCAATCCGATCAATGATGAAAACACGGAATCGAACTGATCACGCTTAAGCCGTCACGAGGGTGTTGAATGATTGAAGAACTCAAGATCTTTGGTCCTGTTTTTATCGTAAGCCTCGTCGGAATGGCGATACAGGTTCTTGAGCCGCCCGCATGGGTTCTCGGCATTCCCGGCGGTATTCTTATCATCCTTCTTTTGAGCGCCGATTCAAAGTCAAAACAAAAACCCGAGGATCGGCCTTCGGTTCCGCGTTCAAACCCTGCAAACGACACGAAGAACGGCCATGACACATCTCCAACTTATGATCTGCATTTCATGCTCAATGGATTGCGCTTGACATGGACATTTGACACACCGGAAAAACGTCAGCAATTTCTGACGGGTTTTTACGAAGGAGTTGAATGCCATTCTGAAACACTGAAACAGGATGGCCTTCTAGCCGCAGATTACAGGATCAACTATCGATGTCGTCCCAGCACGGATTCTAAAAAGATGGACATGGTTCTGCAACATGCCCCGCAAACATAACAAACCGATCACGAATTGCACAAAAGACCGTCTGTCCATTGTCGTGGACGTCCTCTCCGGCAACGATCCGGATGGCATCAGTCTCGTCCATGCTGCACGAAAGACCGGTCTATCCCTTCCTTCCCTCACATTATGGATCCAGCGTGCGGAGACGCCCCGGCCCGGCGATCCGGATCTGACAGCGCTGGCGTACTGCATGACGCACCGCAACGAGCTTCTGGCGGGTCGTTATGAAGATCTGATGCACCAGCGGATCATGAAAGGGACAAGAACCGTCAAGACAATCCAGAAACCCGACGGTGACATCACCACCACAATAACGGTCAAGGATGATAATCGTCCGCTCCTGAAGATGCTTCAGAGACGTGACCCGCACTATGCCAACCAGCCTCCGCCGGAGGAAAAAGTCGATCACGAGCTGACGCCGGAGGAAAAGCAGGACATGATGCAACGTCTTATCGCCCTCAAGCGTCTGATCGATGCCGACGCACTGGCACAAGAGGATCTGGAGAAGGAACGGCAGGCCGAAACCCGGGATCGGCAACCCGGTCGGTCCCAGCATTGACGATGGCCACACCTCAGGGTTTGAGCCGCTCCCGCATTTCCGCCCTTAAATTGCCGTTTTTTACGGCCAATTCAAACGGGGTGAACTCCGGGTCATTCCGGGCGTGAATATCCGCGCCCGCGGCCAGCAGAATCGCCACGACCGCATCCGAATTATGCACCCCGCCCTCTGGATGAGGAGACTGCGACCGCGTTGTTCAAGACACTCGTGCATCAGGGGGCGTTGTAGGAAACCCAGCCCAATGGTCCGGTGGAGTGTCCCATACCGTCGTTTCGCAGTTGGCTGGTGGAATCGGTGCGTCCAATACAGAGTCACGCGCTGTATTCCCTTCGGTCTGGTGAGGACATCTGGGCAGAGAAGGCGTTCGACCGTCTGGAGGATGCCCGTGGTTGGGCGATCGAACAGGTAGATCAATTCGAACCCGACCACGCGGTGTCATTGTGGCACGGTCCCGTGAAAATGGAGATTCTGCGTGACGGAACTGCACCGGAATGACGGACACACGTTATCCCTAGACGCTCCCCTGATGACGACGGCCTTGATGGCGGGAGATGCGTTATGGACGGTCGCGTCGGACGTCCTCCGTCACCCCGTTCCATT
>JAPORU010000147.1 GCA_026710045.1 Aestuariivita sp.
CGCATGAGTAAAGGCCGCTCCATTGAACTCTTCTTTGTGGATGGCACGCCCGATGACATGGTCACCGCCGCCATTCCATTTCAATGGTCCGGTCACGTCTTGATCACACGCCGCACGCAATTGAAAGCGGCGCTCATTCGGGACGAAGCCGCGCGACCGGGGGTCTATTTGCTTGTCGGCGAAAAGGAGGGTCAATCGACCCTCTATGTCGGGGAGACCGACGAACTCAAGGCACGCCTCGTAAATCACGCCTCTACCAAGGATTGGTGGGATACCGCGATTCTCATCTCCTCAAACGGTGAGCCTTTGAACAAGGCGCACGTCCGCTACCTTGAGTACCGCATATTTACGGACGCCCAACGAATCAACAAGATCACGATGGACTTTGGACAGGAGCCAACCGAAAAACCCTTGAACGAAGCAGCGCGGGCGCACATGGATGCCTTTCTCGAGAACCTGTATCTCGTTCTGCCGGCTCTGCGCTTCGATTTTCTGACCGAACAGATCAAAGCCGAATCCCCGATCTCTGCGACACCGCAAAAAACCGATGTGACCTATTTTACATTACAAGTCCCCTATCATAAAGGGACAGCACGGGCACGCCTTGAGAAGGGAAATTTTATTATTGAAGCTGGCTCGAAGGCACGAAAGGAATGGAGTTCATCAAGACGTACAAGCAATCGAGATCTTTTCAATAAACTTGTTGACCAAGGTATTTTGGCTCTTGAAAATGGTTGTAACATCTTTGCCAAGAGCTATGTTTTTTCCAGCACAAGTGCCGCTGCGTCTGTTGTTGTTGGTCACAATGCTTCCGGGCCTGCGAGCTGGATGCTGGAAGGCAAGGAAAACAAGAGCTATGGCAAATGGGAAACAGAACAACTGGAGTCAACAACGGAAAAATCCAAATGACTATTGCCCCGATTGTCTCCCGGGTCTGGAGTTTCTGTACGACACTCCGCGACGACGGCGTCGGCTACGGCGATTATCTGGAACAGTTGACCTACCTCATCTTCCTGAAGATGGCGGACGAATATGCAAAGCCTCCGTACAATCGCGATGTTGTAACTTCCGCAGGATATGACTGACAAACCCGCGTCCATCCTCCTTGAACAGATTAGAATTGATAACGCAGAGGCTCCTAAGACGCGTAGAAAAGAAGGTCTGTAGCGTGAAGAATTTCCAACGAACTGGAGCAATCAGCAATGCCCATGTTGGTCGTGACTTTGAACGACGTGCCTGCAACATCCTTGAGGCACATGGCATTTCACTTAAAGAAAACTACCAGGTTCCCTGCGGCTTGGCAAACAATAAGAAAAAGCTGCACAAGTTTGACCTTGGTTCCGAAGATCCGCCAACCCTTGTCGAATGCAAGAGCCACACATGGAGAGGCGGCGACAAAGTGCCGAGTGCCAAGATAAAAAACTGGGCCGAGGCCATGTTCTACTTTCACATGGCACCACCTGAATATCGCAAGATTTTCCTTGTGGAACAAAGCCTACGCACCAGCACAGGTGAAAGTCTGCTTGCCTATTTTTCCCGCACGTGTAGCCATATAATCCCTCAGGACGTCGAGTTCTGGGAGTTGCCGCGCAATAGCGAAACCGTTGTCATTTTCTAAGGAGTTACTCGGATGGACGCAGACGATCACCCCGTAGAAGTCGTTTTAAAAGAAGCCCGCCGCTTTATGGTGCCATTGTATCAGCGCAAATATCAGTGGCGTGACAGGCTCCTTGAGTCATTCTGGGACGATGTATCAGCCAAGGCTGTTGAAATTCTCGACGGTGAAAGTAAATTCGAACACTATATGGGCGCACTCATCCTGTCCCCGGTTGAGGAAGGCTCTCAGATCGCGCGTACCCCTCGTGTTCAAGTTGTGGACGGCCAACAGCGCTTGACCACTTTTCAAATTTTTCTGGCGGGTTTACGGGAAGTAGCCCGAAATCATCAACTTGAAGACCTCATGGAACATATCGACGGCTATCTGTTCAATAAGCCGAAGAGCAAAGACAAAGACCCTTTGACGCGTTTCAAACTAACACCAACACCGTCGGATCGGGATATTTTCCACGATATTATCGAGATGCCTTACAAGAAAGTGACGGATAAGCATAACAATCTGTTCCACCATCGACGCGTGCCAAAGAACACCCATTTCCCAGCCTTCCGTGCTTATTATCTGTTATATTCCTGGATCAAAAGGTTTACGCTCAACGGACCTGAAGAAAACAGTGAGCTCAATCTGGAAGGCGAGATAAGGGTCGATAACGACGATGATGTCGAACTCCAATTGCTCGAAGAGCGTCTTGAAGCACTGCTCAAAGCAGTTTTGGATCGGCTCAAGCTGGTTGTTATTACGCTTGACGAAAATGATGACGCTCAGGTAATTTTTGAAACGTTAAACAGTAAAGGTGAGCCTCTGCTGGCGATGGACTTGGTCCGGAACAACATCTTCCATCGGGCCGAGAAACAGGCGGCCTCGGTAGAGGATCTATACGCTAGGCTTTGGGATCCCTTAGACGATATATGGTGGCGGGCACCCGCGCCAAATGCACGCCCCCGTCGCCCGCGCTTGGATCATTTTCTAGCTCACGTACTCGCAGCGGAGACCGGCAAGAAGATTTCTGTTCGTGAACTGTATGCCGAGTATCGCGCTTTCGCCGTTCCAAAAGGCAAACCCCGATTTGATGATGTGGAAGACGAATTAAAGTTAATAGAGCGCTACGCGCCCTTGTACGAGACGCTTGAAGGTCGGGCCGAGGTAGATCCGGCACTTTACTGGTTAGGACAGAAGTTGACTGAATGGCAGGTGACAACGGTATTCCCCGTCGCCCTGCAGACTGGGTGCTCTGATTTACCTACAGAACAGAAGTTATACCTTGCTCGGCTGATCTATTCTTTTCTGGCACGACGCGCAATATGCGGACTGACAACGAAAAACCTGAACAATGTATTTCAGTCAATCGCGGAACTTTTTTTACGCGAAAGGCCGTCAGTAGAAGCGTTTCGCGCTTTTTTTCGTGACCGACACGGTGACAGCACACGGTTTCCCCGAAATGATGAGTTTCGTCAAGGTATCCTGAATGGCAACGCCTATAGCATCGCTCCCCGACGCCGCCTCGTCGACATCCTATGGGAGTTGGAAATTGCCAGCCGTTCCCACATGGCTGAGAACACGACCAAACCCTATAATTTATGGGTTGAACACGTACTGCCGCAAAATTGGACCGAGGAATGGCCATTCCCAGATGGACACACACATGACGTTTACGCCGATGATCCTGATACATCAAACCGGCGTAGTTTGGTGCACACTTTGGGAAACCTCACGCTGTTGACGAGTGGCTTAAACAGATCCTCGGGAAACTCCAAATTCAGCACGAAGAAAGAAAAGTTCGAAGAACATACCAGTTTGTTTCTCAACAAATGGTTTACAAAAAGGGATTCTTGGACAGAAACCGAAATCCTTGAACGCAGTGAGCATCTTTTCGAAAAAGCCGTTAAGATCTGGATTGATCTGGAGGTGGCACAATGACCACCGCCCCGATTGTTTCCAAGGTCTGGAGTTTCTGTACGACACTCCGCGACGACGGCGTCGGCTATGGCGATTATCTGGAACAGTTGACGTATCTCATCTTCCTGAAGATGGCAAATGAAT
>JAPORU010000190.1:0-382 GCA_026710045.1 Aestuariivita sp.
CCTCCATCGCCATGCTTGCATCCTTGTCCATGTATACCTGAAACAGGATTGCCTTGATCAATCCTTCCGCCGCCACCGCCAGATCCTCCATTTCCATCACTAGCTTCCCAAGTCTGTTGCTTCATTTGGACACGAGTTAACTCCCCTCAACTGCCCCCACCGCCGCCACCTGCGCCATAAAGGGCAAGACCTTCGACAACGAAAGAGCCGCCTCCGCCTCCTCCAGCTGCTCCACGGAGAATAAGCAACCCATTTGGAGAATCCCAAATCCATTCAAAAGAACCTGATTCTTGCAAGTGATGCAGTTTAGCTGTCGACATAATTAAATCTTCTCAAGGAAATTATATACTTTAGTCACATTTGCCGCAGAATCGCGCCCTGC
>JAPORU010000190.1:392-27566 GCA_026710045.1 Aestuariivita sp.
CCCCTCAGCAAGACACCGGGGTCTGGAGAGAAGCTCGGTGGTGCACTTCGCTGTTGAATCGGTGTCAATTAATTTTTGGGAATTATATACTTTAGTCACATTTGCCGCAGAATCGCGCCCTGCCATTGTAGCCCCCGTGTTCGTCAGTGTAAACGGTTGCCCCTGTATCCACGTTTTCCCTGATGAACGGCTGCAGGGTCTGGGCATCAGTGCCGGTTGCATCAGTCATCGGGTAAATGTGACTAAAGTATATAATTCCCTAATTTTTCAGGGGTATTAACTTAGAGTCTGAATCATAATTCATTGTCCTACTGTTATTCATTGATTTCAATGAAGACAGAAGGTCTCAAGCATAAGCCGCAAAACAAAACCAAAGGTAAACATGGCCTATAGCGGTCCTTGTCGGAATGTTTGTTCCGGATTCCAGAGACGGGTAAAATCAGGAAAGGACGGATTCATTCCTGATCTGTCGCGATGAAACCCCATACCACGCATCAAGAAATCCGAAATGATACGCCAAAACCTGAGAAGGGTCTCCGCATCAATCAACAAGAGGTTATGTTCATGACGCTGTTCGACCCACCCAAATCTATGTCTCCAGCTTCGGCAAAGGGAATTGGCTCTGGAACCAATGTCGCGCCAAACACACCATCGTGATTTGGAATGATCGTGATCTTCATGAATTCTGGTCAAAACAGGACCGGGCTCCTTACATAAATCCTCAAAAACTGAAGAGATGATTATGCCGAATGGTGATTATCTCGGACCGGTCATGAGAAATGTCAGATTTACGTGCTGCAGAAAAGTGGACAATCAATCTGGGTCATTGCACGTAAATTGAATCAGAGTCGGTTTTCCTTTGCGCGAACCGTGCCACAACAGTGGCAAATAGTGTAATAGTTGCAAGTGAGCAGATGTGAAATCCAAGGTTCGTTGATGACGCGTCGTTACGGCTTCAGAAAAAGTACTTGCACAATTAGATAATATTGTTAACTAGTTAACTATATGTCAGAAGGTATGTGCCAGAGGAGAGGCTTTCGAGAACGATAGCAACAGTGAAGACATGATATGCGGTGGATGGTGTCATTCCTATACAATTCGAAGCCGGCGGTGTCGGATGACGAAACGATGTTGGCTATCCCGGAACGGCAGGCGTGTGAGAGAGAAGGGAACAGACTGTTCTTATCGACGTGAAGGTCCGGACGTGTGTGACAGATGGCGGGGTATGGGATTGAAGCATCTGTTTTTTCGGGGCTTGTCTTTGCTGAGGATGTCGACACATTGCGCGCCGTTTGACATGCGCCTCTGGTCTGCACATTGCAACGGCGGTTTGATGGTGGTGATGCATCGAAGTCTATTCTGCGGGTATGGGTGAGGATTAAGGAATTTAATGATGCCTTTTAAAAGACGCGTCAATTTTGATACATTTCTTATCGCAATGTTCGGTTGCAAGTCACCCATAGATAAAGCGACGGAATTTGCTCAATCAAAATTCAGGCGTCCTGTTTATATTTTCGTAATGGTCGTTCCATTTGCCTTTGATCTCTTTGGGGAGCGCACATGAGGACTCAGATGTCGTACATATGTCCCAATTTGCATAGTGGCTTCGAACATCTATTCGATAGAGACATCTTCGGGAAAATGAACGAAATCGTCAAAGTCGCCGCTGCGCATGACTCAATCAGGTGGTCATTGACTGATCGCAAAGTTCTAAGCGAAGATGGGCTGGAATCCATACAACTTATTCGAGAACATATCTCCAGATGTGCGGTAAGGGCACATTTCGGAACATCATTCCGTCGGCGCATTATGTCTTGTCTGGGAACTATGGGGGAGGTGGAGCCGGTTTCACGCAAGGTCCAAAAATCATTCTTTCAGAAGAGGCTTTCAAGTCAAAGACTATTCTTCTTTATTGTGCTGAAGCGAAGGTGGACTGCAAAGTTGCCGAATGTGATGGTTCGTTGTTCGATAAAATGACGCATAAACTATTCCAGAAATTCCGTGACGATCGCGTCGTAGTCAGCTTGGTACAAAACGTTCTTGGCCACATACTGAAACTGCGATTGTGGCGATGACGAACATTCTTGTAGAAAGAGAAGAGGGAGCGGTCATTGTCACGATAAATCGTCCCGAGCAACGTAATTCTGTCACCTATAAAATGTGGAACAGTTTTGCGGATGTTTTTGACGATCTTTCGGCGGATAAATCCGTCCGGTCGGTGATCTTGACAGGCGCAGGTCATGATTTTTCAGTGGGTGCTGATATCAGTGAATTTGATGATATCCGTGAAAATCACGAAAAGGCCGAGACCTATGAACGTGCCGTAGATAAGGGATGCACCGCGATCATGCAGTGTACGAAGCCGGTCATTGCCGTACAGTGTGGCTACACTCTCGGTGGTGGCGCACATTTGGCCATGTCGGCCGATTTTCGCTATGCGCATGTACGTTCCAAATTTGGAATACCGGCTGCAAACTTGTCCATCGTCTACGGCGTGCAGGCGACACGCAAACTCTTGGCTTTGGTCGGACTGTCGGAAGCGAAGAGAATTCTTTATTCCGCCCGGCACTTTGATGCCGAGTACGCGAAGCGAATTGGCTTTGTGGATCATATTTCTGAAACGCCTTTAGACGCCGCTCGTGAGTTTGCCGGTGTTCTGGCGAAAAAGGCGCCGCTGACCCAAAGTGGTGCGAAGTATATTCTCAATAGCACGGTTTTGCAGGAATTCGATGCTGCGAAGGCCGACATGCTGATTGATGCGGCGGCGGGCAGCATGGATTACGAAGAAGGCCGCACCGCATTTTCGGAAAAACGCCCGCCTGTTTTTCGAGGTGAATGATGAAACCGGCCTCCTTCGAATATGTTCGTCCCGAAACGCTAAATGATGCTGTGCGCGCACTCGATCATGACGACGCAAAAATTATCGCGGGGGGTCAAAGCCTCGTGCCGATGATGAACTTCCGATTGGTTCAGCCGGAGAGGCTCGTTGATATCAACCGTATTGAGGCTTTAACTCCAATTGTGCAAACCGATTCCGGTGTTCGGGTCGGCGCCCTGACTCGTCATGTCGAAGCGGAATGTCATCCGCTCCTGAAGGAGCATTTTCCGATTATTTCTGAGGCGATGGCATGTGTTGCGCACGTCGCAATCCGAAACCGAGGGACAATCGCCGGCAGCCTATGCCATGCCGATCCCTCGGCGGAGTGGCCACTCCTCCTCATCGTGCTGAACGGAGAGATCGAGATACTGGGTGGGGCCGGTTCGCGCATGGTAACGCCGAACGAGTTTTTCTTGGCCCCTCTCATGACGGAGATTGCCGAAACCGAACTGGTCACGGGAGTTCATTTTCCCTTACCACCTTTTTCCTGCGGTATGGCTTTCGAGGAAGTTTCGTGGCGTGCCGGCGATTTTGCAGTCGTAGCCGCAGCAGCATTGGTCTCCATCAAAAGGGATCGCTTTGCTGAAGTGCGCCTCGCATTGGGCGGTGTATTCGATACACCCGTCCGAGCGACTGCGCTCGAAGAAGGGCTTGTTGGTCAGTCCGCAAATCTGGATGAGATTGAAGCGGTTGTGTCCCTTGCCGCCAAGGATCTCGAACCGAATGACGATCCGCACGCATCGGCCGGGTACCGGCTGTCACTGGTACCCGTTCTTGCACGCCGTGTTTTGGCACGCGCTTTGGAAAGAGCGGCATCATGAACGGCATGACTCACGTCACCGTGACAATAAACAATGAGCGTCACGATGTTAAGGTCGAACCGAGGATGTTGGCTGCCGATTTCCTGCGCGATGAGTTGGGGCTGACCGGAACACATGTCGGTTGCGAACATGGGGTTTGTGGTGCCTGCACCATCCTGTTGAATGGGGCCAGCGTGCGATCTTGTCTCCTGCTTGCGATTCAGCTGGATGGCGCCGAGATACAGACCGTCGAAGGCCTCGGTGGTGTGAGAGAGATGCACCGCATTCAGGCGGCGTTTCGTGAACATCACGCTCTTCAATGCGGTTTCTGCACACCCGGTTTCCTGATGACCGTCCATGATATTTTGGGCCGTCTTCCTTTGCGAAGCGATGAGGAGATCCGCGATGCATTATCAGGAAATATCTGCCGCTGCACCGGCTACGACCACATTGTTAAAGCCGTGCGTTCCTTAGTTACTGAACGAGATAAAGTTACTAATCAATGAAGATGCATATTCTAGGTGGTGGACGCCTGGCCATGAAGAAGCACATTTACGTGCCAAGTTGTACCGACAAATCTGAAATAATTGAACTGCCGGTAATGGCTGTCTTATTTCGTCACGCTGCCGGAAACATTTTGTTTGACACCGGTTGTCATCCATCCGTCTCAACCAATGCTGAGGCGCGATGGGGCAAGTTAGCCCGTGTTATGCAACCGGTTGGTGATCATTCCAATAATGTGATCGATAATCTCAAGGTGCATGGATTGACGCCGAAAGACATCAATGTTGTGGTGAATTCACATTTTCATCCCGATCACTGCGGCTGTAACGCGTTTTTTTCGAATGCACGTTTTGTTGTCCATGAGAAAGAACTGGCCGCCGCTAGGGCTGAAGGGGCTGTGATGCAAGGTTACTTGCCACAGGAATGGAAGCATCCCATGCCAATGATACGTTGCACCAATGGTTACGATGTGATGGGCGATGAGGCATTGGTCACCATTGACTTGCCGGGACACACACCTGGCATGATGGGATTGCAGGTTACTCTCAAGAATACCGGTCCTGTCTTGCTGGTATCCGATGCTGTCAGCCTGCGTCGAAATCTGGATAATGATGAAATCCCCAAGAATACCTGGGATGGTGAAGCTCTCTTAGCGTCCTACGCTATTATCCGTGAGATTGAGGCAACAGGTGCGATGGTCATCTGCGGGCATGATGATGCGCAATATGGGAACCTGAAGACCGGTGTGCAGGTATATGACTGACACCCTTCCTTACATCCGCCCCAAATATATTGGTCAATCGATACAGCGTCTTGAAGATTCGCGTCTCCTGACCGGTCGAGGTCGTTATACGGCTGATCGCAAGGTCCCACGCATGGCACATCTGGCCTTTGTTCGATCGGACCAAGCTTACGCGCGTATATGTAACATTGACACAGAAGAAGCGAAGGTACTGACTGGCGTCATCGGTGTATTCACAGCTTCGGATTTTGCTCATATCCCGGACATTACGGCACCATCAAAGATGCTGAATTATCACGCAACATTCTGTCCGGTCTTGGCACGGGATTTTGTCCGCTATGTCGGTGAACCGGTGGTCGCAATTCTTGCCGTTAATCGTTATGTGGCTGAGGATGCTGCGGCTCTGATTGAAGTCGATTACGACCCCCGTGATGTTGCCGTTACCGCGCGTGCGGCATCCGACCCGACCGCACCCAGGCTGCATGATAGCCTTGAGTCCAACACGGTGTGTTCGCGCCAGTTTTTGGCGGGTGACTGTGCCACGGCAATAGACGCTGCGGCACATGTGGTCTCGGGCCAGTTCTCTATGACACGCAAGACAAGTGTGTCGATCGAACCACGCGCTTATGTGGCGGAATACGAGTCTGACAAGGATATGCTGACGTTACACAGCGCGACAAATATCCCCGGTATTGTTCGTGATGAAATCGGACGACTGCTGGGATTGCGTGGAAATAAATTCCGTGTTGTGACCGCTGATGTTGGCGGCAGTTTCGGTGGCAAAGGCTCTCTGTATCCAGAGGAAGTTATCGTCTGTGATCTTGCCTGGAGACTTGAAAGATCGGTCAAATATGTCTCGGATCGGATGGAAGACATTATTGCAAGCTCTCAGGCCTTTGGGGAGGAGGTTGAAGCCACCTTGGCCTTTGACGAGAATGGCCACTTCATTGCCCTCAAGGCGGATATTCTAGGAGATATTGGTGCCTACTCGATCTATCCATGGACTGCCGCACTTGAGCCCGTCCAAGTTGCGAGTTTCATGCCGGGTCCGTATCGTATTCCGCATTATTCAGCGACTGTTCGCGGTGTTTGTACCCCGAAACCGCCGACAGGCCCCTATCGGGGTGTTGGTCGTCCGATGGCCGTTCTTGCTCTCGAACGATTGGTAGATAAGGCTGCGTCCACGTTAGGATTATCACCGACAGATATCCGACGTCGTAATCTTATCAAAGCCGACGAATTTCCACATCGCATTGGATCGGGAATTATTTGGAATCGTTCGGGATTCCACGAATGTCTGACAGCAGCTGAAGACGCCGTTGCTCTCACAGCGTTGCAGGCCGAGAGAGCAGACCGAACGGAGAAGTGGGTGGGTATCGGATTCGCCTCCTATGCTGAATTGACGGGCATTGGATCACGTATCGCTGTTGCACCCGGCATGCCGATGAACACGGGCGCAGAAACGGCGACCATCCGTATTGATGCAACCGGCGCCATCAGCGCTGTTTTCGCAATTTCTTCTCATGGGCAGAGTCTTGAAACCACTCTCGCCCAGATTGTTGCGGAAGAACTGGGCGTCTTGCCTGAAGACGTGAATGTTATTCAAGGAGACACATCGCTCACACCACATGGTACGGGTACCTACGCAAGCCGTTCAGCGGTCATAGGTGGTGGTGTGGCTGTCAACGCGACACGTGCCTTGCTGGTCAAGGTCAAACGGGTTGCTGCCACTCTATTTGGCGTGAAGCCTTCGGATATCCAAACCGGCAATGGTAACATTTTTGTTCCCAATACAAATTACTCGATAGATTTTCCCGAAATTGCGCGCGTGGTTTACTCGGATATGTCAACTCTGCCACAAGAGGCCCGCGTGACGCTCGAGGTTCAAGAGACCTATGATCCGATCTTTGGAACAACCACATCCGCAACGCATGTGGCTATTGTGGAAATTGATCCGGAAACGCTTTATATCAAACTGCGTCGACTTTTCGTTGCTGAGGATTGCGGAAGGTTGATCAATCCTTTGGTTGTCGATGGCCAGGTTCATGGTGGCGTTGCGCAGGGCATAGGCGCCGCGCTGCTTGAAGACTTGAAATTCGACGATGCGGGCCAACCCATTACGGCGACGCTTGCGGACTATCGTGTTCCCACGTCGGCTGAAGTGCCTGATCTTGAAGTTGTGCATATCGAAGCCGAACTTCCCGATAATCCAGGGGGCTTTCGAGGCATGGGTGAAGGCGGAACCATCGGCGCTCCGGCTGCGATTGCAAACGCGGTGACGGATGCGTTGTCTCATTTAGGTATCGAGGTGAATGCGTTGCCGATCACACCAAGTAAATTACATGCGCTGATTGCGCTGCGACAAGACGAGATAGACAGGAGTAACGAATGAACCTTAATTTGGATGGTAAAGTGGCGCTTATCACGGGTGGAGGGCGCGATACCGGCGGACACATCGCTGAAGCATTGGCGAACGAAGGGGCTGTCGTTGCGATCAATTACCGCAAATCAAAAGATGACGCTGAAAAGGTGGCGGCCGTCATTGAGTCCAGTGGCGGTCAAGCGCGGATTTATCAATCTGATATTGGGGATTATCGTCAGGTAACAGCCATGATCAATCAGATTGTGGCGGATTTCAATCGTATCGATATCTTAGTCAACAATGCCGGTTATGTCGTTTACAAGAAATTTGTGGAGACGACGCCCGAGGAATGGCAGGCGCAGATAAACACGTGTCTGT
Organism: Aestuariivita sp.; assembly: GCA_026710045.1. GTDB lineage: Bacteria > Pseudomonadota > Alphaproteobacteria > Rhodobacterales > Rhodobacteraceae > JAPORY01. The sequence continues at coordinate 8,057 of JAPORU010000190.1, forward strand.
ATGGTGCCATACATTGCTGTCACGCCGTGGTTCCACACATGATCAAGCAGAACAGGGGCCGGATCATTTCCCTGGTCGGTGACAGTTCGCGGATCGGTGAAGCCAATCTCGCGCTGGCTGCGGCGGCACGCGGCGGCACGATCGCTCTTGGCAAGTCACTGGCTCGAGAGCTTGGACGTGCTAATATTTGCGTGAATAGCGTTTCGCTTGGCCTCGTTCAAACAGCTCATTCGGATGCGGACTTTTTGACGAAACATATGGAGAAAATCGTGAAAGCGTACCCGCTGCGCCGGATCGGCCGTCCTGATGATGTCGCTCCGATTATCGCTTTTCTTTCCTCTGACGAAGCGTCGTGGATCACGGGCCAGGTGATTTCTGTCAACGGTGGATTCTCGATGGTTTGAAACCAAACGGATTTGCAACGGGAATCCTAAGGCGAGGAGAGATCATGATACGTACTGATCTGATTGCACCAATTTCGGAGTTGCTGTCGTTCCATGCAACAAACACCCCCGATAAAATGGCATTTGAGGATGCGTCGCGTACTGTAACATATGCGCAGTTGGAAAGAGAAACTCGGAATCTTGCGATACAGTTTTGTGCCCAAGGATTGAAAGCAGGCGACCGGGTCGGGATTTGGTTGTCGAACTCTGTTGATTGGGTTGTCAGTGTTCTGGCCGTTATTCGATCCGGTGGTGTTGCCGTCCCAATATCAATTGATAGCACACCCGATGAGGTTGCCTATCGGTTGACTGATGCCGGAATATCAATTCTGATATTGGCTTCTGATTGTCGGTCAACATTGGGAGAGATCCAGCGCAATCATGGCGTATCTGCTCAAGTCAGTATTATCGCAGGTGATGTCCCGGATGCTTCACTGACGCTAACAGATCTGCAGCAGACCGATGGCGGCGCGCTGTCTACGGAAGACATCGATGCCATATCGCTGATGGTTTACACGTCGGGCACCACGGGGCAGCCGAAGGGCGTGCAACTGACCATGCGCTCAATGCTGTGGGTTAATGCCGCGTGCTGGAATCCAATTCTTGGTATGGGGCCTGACGATGTTATTCTTTCCCCTCTTCCGCTTTATCATTCCTACGCGTTGAATTTTTGCGTTATCAGCATCGTCGCGAATGGTGCATCCGAGCACATCATGGAAAAATTTTCGACCGATCTCGTGTTCGAATTACTGGCAACAGGTCGGTTCACGCTCTTGCCCGGAGTGCCGTCCATTTTTTATTATATCATGATCAAGGCTAAGGGATTTAGGATTAATCCGTTCCGAACGTTACGCCGTTGCTGTTCGGCTGGTGCAATTTTGCCAGCTACCTTGAATGCGGAATTCGAGTCCCTGTTCGGTATCGAGTTGCTGGACGGCTACGGAATAACCGAAACCTCGACCATGGTTACGATGAATTGGCCGAATTCAAAGCGTGTTCCGGGGTCCTGCGGGTTGCCACTGGTCGGGTTGTCGGTTCGCTTGATTGATCCGGCAACAGGTTTCGACGTCAGTCCCGGGTTAGAGGGTGAACTGATCTGCCGTGGTCCTAACCTGATGCAGGGATATCTCAACAAACCCGAGGCCACGTCCAAAGCGCTCAAAAACGGTTGGTATCATACCGGTGATTTGGCAAGAATGGACGTGAACGGGTTTATCACGATCACCGGACGCCTGAAGGAACTCATCATTCGTGGAGGTCAAAACATTGCACCTGCTGAAGTTGAGGAGACAATCAGCCAGATGGATGATGTTCTTGATTGTGCAGTTACGGGTGTTGCGCATGAGACGTTGGGCGAGGTTCCTGTTGCTTTCGTCGTCACCGACGGAGAAAGGGTCTTGACCATCGAAACGGTCAGGGCCTTTTGTCAAGACCGACTCTCCGCTTACAAATTGCCCGACGATCTTAAGATCGTCACTAACATTCCACGTACCGGTTCCGGTAAGATTGTGCGCTTCAAGCTGCGTGAACTGTATGAAGCGGACGCAGGGCACGAGCAAAGGACAGGAGCATGACCCCCTTCATTTTTAGCACCACAAAATCTCTTGTCTTTGAACCAGGGGCCTCGGCGCGGATCGCCGAAATTGTCGGTAAGACGCTCGGTCAAACCACCATGGTGATTACTGACCCGAGTCTTCGTACGTTGGGTATGATTGATGCGGCGCTCATCTCTCTCGAAAGCGCAGGACATACGTTGGCAATCTTTGATGATGTCGAATCGGACCCCTCGCGCGATACTTTAATGAGCGCGGTGGAGTTCGGGAAGAACGCCGGTGTGACCGGTGTCGTGGGTTTTGGTGGCGGTTCTCCGATGGATGTGGCGAAGTTGACGGCTCTCCTTCTGGGCTCGGGCGAGGATCTGGACGACGCTTGGGGGGTGGCGCAGGCTAAGGGACCGCGTTTGCCATTGGTTCTGGTCCCAACGACCGCTGGTACGGGATCGGAGGTGACCCCCGTATCCATCATTACGGTGGGAACTGAGGAAAAGCGCGGGGTGTCATCATCCATACTTCTGCCCGATGTTGCTATATTGGATGCTGAACTGACCGCACGCCTTCCTGCCGATGTTACCGCTGCGACGGGCGTAGACGCTATGGTGCATGCAATAGAGGCTTACACCTCCAAGAGCACCAACAATAACCCGTTATCGAAAATACTCGCGCGTGAGGCCTTACGCCTGTTAGGTGCCAATATCGAAACGGCGGTCTTTGACGGGCACAACATGCAGGCCCGCAGCGCGATGTTGCTGGGGTCCATGCTGGCCGGTCAGGCATTTGCCAATTCACCTGTAGCGGCTGTTCACGCATTAGCCTATCCGATCGGTGGGACATTCCACGTGCCGCACGGCTTATCGAACGCACTGATCTTGCCGCATGTACTGCGCTTTAATGCGTGTGAGGCGGGTGCACTTTATGCCGAGATTGCGTCGGACCCTTTTCCGCATCTGGCGACAATCGAGACCGATCAAGACCGCTGTGATGCCTTCATCGACGCGTTAGCGCACCTATCCAGGAAACTGGGCATGAAAACCCGTCTGCGTGACGTGAACATTCCCGCCGATACCCTTTCAAAAATGGCTGCGGATGCGATGCAGCAAACGCGTCTTCTTGTAAATAATCCTCGTGCTCTGTCTGAAACAGATGCAGTCGACATTTATAAGGCGGCATGGTAATGGCGAAAAGAGCACAGCCGGGAACGCGGGCCGACTATATCGACTTCTATCTTTTGCAAACGCGATGGATGGACAACGATATCTACGGACATGTGAATAACGTTGTTGCCTATTCGCTGTTCGATACAGCTGTGAATGGGTGGTTAATTGATCACGGGCTTCTTAATCCCCGCACCAGCGATGAATACGGTGTCGTTGCTGAAACAGGGTGTCGCTATTTTGCCGAGATGACCTTTCCCGATCGCATAACCGCTGGATTGCGTATTGCTCATCTCGGCAACAGTTCCGTCTGTTATGAGGTCGCCTTGTTTCGCAATGATGACGAAACGGCTGCTTGCGAAGGGTTCTTCGTGCATGTCTATGTGACGCGTGGAGACCATAAACCGGTACCAATCAAACGGGCGCATCGTGAGGCGTTTCAACGCCTCGTTTTCAGTTAACGGATCAAGCGTATTTGAGTGTCTGAGGTGGTGGTCAATCCAGCCGGGAACATGGAGTGCGGACGATGCATGGACGAAGGCGTCTCACCAAGGTTGGTGGGAAATGTCTTCTTGGACGCGATGAGCATCCGGAAACGTAACCCACTGATCAATCATCGAGTGACGATCTTGAATTATGGTGAATCAATGAGAATCCCGAGTCTCATCCGTTCTGAGTGGAGTGCATAATGTGGAATTTCTTCAAGAAATCACTGGATCAAGAATATGGACTTTTTGCCGATTCATTCTCAAACCTATATCTTGCGCGACTCTCCGGTAATATCTTGCTCGAAAGTTGTGGCACCATCGGTGGGAAGTAGGCGGAATCACGAACCATGTACGGAAACTTAATGTGTTCATGCATGTGATCAACATATTCAGTTCTTTGATCATTGATTCCAAATGTTCCTTATTTGTACCGGTGCGAGGTTGTTGATAGTCGGAAAACACCCGTTTTATAGTGTGTTTTCTCGGAGGTCGCCCATGACCCGCCAACGCCTGCCTATCGGCATATGAGGATTTCGGGCGACCGCGGAAGACCAACAGCTATTACGTTGATAAGACCCCGTTGATCTGGGATCTGATTGCGTGCGGTGATCACTGGTTTCTCTCCTGGCCTCGTCGGTTTGTTAAGGGTTTGTTGGTTGATACGATCAACGCACTGTTTTCTGGATAGGAGATGTTGTTCCGAGGGTTGGACATTCATGGCCACTGGGACTGGTCGGTGACCCATCCGGTGGTGTGCTTGAGTTTTGGCGGAAAATATAATGAGCCTGAAGAAATCGGAGGAGATGTTATTGAGCAGTTAGAGGCTGTGGAGCATGAGCATGGTAGCACCTCTGTACGTGCGTCCAATACAGGCCCGAGACGTCTGTGTAATATTCTGTGGCGACTTCACCAGGCTACAGGTCAGCGGGTGGTAGTTCTTGTGGACGAGTGTGACAAGCCAATTCTGGATGTTCTTGACCATCCAGAACGAGCGCACGCCAATCGGGTGTATCTGCCTATGACGTGGTTTCTTTGGCGCACACCTTCTTGATGAGTCTCGCATTTCGTCTCTCGAAACGTCTCTCAGAGGACCTTCTCCTCGTATTCCTTTTGATAGGATCGGTGATTACAGGTCCTGTGCGGTACAGTCGTGTTCATCTTGGAAAGAGGTTGAATCCTCTTTTCTACTCTCTCGTAGAAGGGACGATGAACGACCTGATCCTGTGATGCGCTGGAAGACAATAAAATTTATTCTGCGACGGGATATTGACCTCGATCTAACGCCGTTGCCGCATGCTCAAGAGTGTCAAGAGTTGGCGGAGGATGGCAAGCATTTCATCAAACTTCATCTCACCCAGTTCACGTTTCAACCATTCTTGATGATGATCGAATTGCGCTTTGAGTTGATTGATCCGCGAACGCCCCTCAGTCGTCAGATAGATCATGCGACCCCGCCGATCTTCCGGATTTTGACAACGTTCAGCTAAGTTGAGCGTCTCAAGCCGGTCAACAATCGGAACCAGCCGAGGGCGCTCGACACCGAGAACCTGTGCCAATTCCGATTGCGCAATACCGGGATTTTCCTGGACAATCGAGAGGACCGAAAACTGCACCAGCGTCAATTCTGTGTCGCCAAGACACTCATAAATGCTGCGATTGAGCTCCATCTGCGCCCGCTTCATCATGTAACCCAAGGTTGATTCCAGATAGCTGAGACTCGGATTGCCGCGTGGTTTGGTAGGCGCAGCAGATACTGTATTTTTCTGATGAGATGTCGTGGCTGTTGTCATTGGTTCTCATTGGGATTGAGTGCGATGCGAAGGGATAACGCCCTGTGGTGAAATACACAATAAATAAAGGGCTTGCAATAGATAATACTGTTAACTATATATGGACGGTGTGTGCCAGAGGAGAGGCCGACGAGACCGATGACAACAGTCAAGATACAACACGTGGCGGATGGTATCATCCTGTACAACACACGGACGGTGGCGGCAGACGATGAAACGGTACCAGCCATCCTGGAGCGGCATGCGTGTGAGAGAGGAGACCAGACCGCCCTCATTGACGCGAAGTCCGGGACATGTTTGACATACGGTGCGTTGTGGGACCGGACGATCCGTCTCGCGCGAGGTTTGGGGCGATTTGACCTCGGGGTGGACCGGCCCATTGCGATTCTCTCGGAGAACAGCATTGACCATGCGATTGTAACGTTTGCGGGCATGGTTCAGGGTGTGCCGGTTGCACCACTGTCGGTTGCCTATTCCCAGTTCTCGGATCCCAGTCGGATCGCATCTCTGTTTCGCCAGCTGACCCCGGGCTTAGTCTTTGCCCAGGATGCCGACACCTTTGAGCGCAGCTTGTCACTTGCCTCTGATATGCAGATTGCAACGGTGGCATCGCGTGGCGCGGTTGCCGACTATATCGTAACGGATCTTTTTGTCGACGTGATGGAGAACCCGCGACGGGAGTCCATTGATGGTGACACCATCGCCAAGGTCTTGTTTACATCGGGCTCGACTGGTGCGCCGAAGGGGGTCATCGTTACCCAACGAATGATTTGCTCGAACCAGACCGCTCTGTCGGCCGAGTGGTCCTTTCTTGCGGACGAACCGCCCACAATAGTGGATTGGCTGCCGTGGAACCATGTCTATGGAGGCAATCTGGTCGCGATGTGTGCCCTTCGAAATGGAGGAACATTGGTGATCGATCAAGGCCGACCGCTGCCGGGCCAATTTGCCAATACGGTGGATAATCTTGCGACATACCGTCCAACCATACATTTCGGAGTTCCGCGTGGTTTTGACCAATTGATACAAGAATTGGAGGCGGATGAGAATTTCGCGCGGGCGTATTTCAGTCGATTACGGCGCATGTTTACAGCGGGCGCCGCTTTGCCATCGGTAATTTGGAACCGCTACCAACGTTTAGCCGAGTCCTATGCTCGCGATGATTTTGTAGCCCATGTGGCGTGGGGCGCCACCGAAACCTCGCCCTTGGTGACACTGAGCCCTTCAGATAACAGACGGCCTGATAATCTGGGCGTGCCAGTCCAAGGGTGTGAGATCAAGATGGTGCCGAATGAAGATCGATATGATTTGCGGTTGCGTGGACCGATGGTCACCCCTGGATATTGGCGCAATCAGAAGGCTACCGATCACGCCTTTGACGATGAGGGGTTCTATAAAATTGGTGACGCGGGGCGATTGATTGACGATGACCCGACGCAGGGCATTGTATTTGACGGCCGCATTTCCGAAAATTTCAAATTAGCGACCGGCACTTGGGTGCAAGTGAATGCACTTCGGTTGGCAACGATTGACGCACTGCGACCTGTTGTTCAGGATGCTGTTGTTGCTGGACATGATCGCAACGAAGTTGGCGTTCTGTTGTTTATGAACCTTGATGGGTGTCGCAGGATTGTCGGGAATTCCGATTTGGATCTGATTGAACTGACCAGGAATGCGAACTTACGCGCTCATCTGGCCAAAGGCTTGTCGCAAGTCGGCAAAGATAGTGGTTCATCAGGACGTGTTGCCCGTGGACTCATTTTGACTGATTCGCCGTCGCAGGAAGATGGTGAAATGACCGACAAAGGGTACATCAACCAGCGTGCGGCGCTACGCAAGCGTGCCGATGATGTCACACGACTCTTTGAAGACGCGACGCACCCAAGCGTGGTTCTCGCTGTGGGTTGAAGCGTCTGTGTCGAATACTTCGATAACATGGAAAGTGATATGACTGACATTTTTATTCTCAGCGCCGTGCGTACTCCAATTGGATCCTTTGGCGGCCGCTTATCAGGATTTACCCCTACCCAGCTCGGCGCCTTCTCAGCGAGAGGCGCAATCAGGCGCGCGGACCTGACGCCAGAGGACGTTGACAATTCGGTCTTTGGAACCGTGATCCCGACAGAGGCTCCGGATCTGTTCTTGGGTCGTACGGTTGCCAAGGAAGCGGGTTGCCCAAACGAAGCTCTCGGGTTGACCGTGAACCGTCTCTGTGGATCGGGAGCACAATCTATTGCAACTGCTGCGAGCATGATCAAGAACGGCGAAAGCAATATCTCGATTGCTGGAGGTGCGGAAGCGATGAGCCGTGCACCCATGGCTGTCGAGGGTATGCGCTTTGGCCTGAAGATGGGCAATGGTCATGTCTATGACTGGTTGACCAATACCCTGTCGGATCCGTTCGGCCATGGTCACATGGGCTGCACAGCTGAAAATGTGGCGGAGAAGTATCAGATTACCCGTGAACGTCAGGATGAATATGCCTTGAATTCACAAAAAAAGGCGTGTGCGGCCCGTGAGTCCGGTCGGTTTGACGATCAGATCGTGGCCGTTAACGTCAAGACTCGCGAAGGCACTGTGGTATTTGCCGAGGATGAGTATCCCAAGCCTGATACGTCTCTGGAACGGTTGGCCAACCTGAAACCGGCCTTCCGGAAAGATGGTACGGTCACAGCCGGAAATGCGTCAGGTATTAATGATGGGAGCGCATGCGTGGTGCTAACCTCGGGTCAGACTGTTAACGAGCGCAATCTTGCTCCGATTGGAAAGCTCTTGAGCTGGGGATTGGCCGGTGTTCCTGCGGAAATAATGGGGATTGGCCCGGTCAAGGCGGTTCCAATCGCCCTGGAGCGTGCTGGCCTTCAACTCGAGGATATCGACGTTATCGAGTCGAACGAAGCTTTCGCGGCACAGGCCCTTGCGGTCGCAGACAGCTTGAACTTCCCCAAAGACAAGTTGAACCCGAATGGCGGAGCGGTGGCGTTGGGTCATCCGTTGGGTGCGACCGGTACGATACTGACCACGAAGGCTCTCTATGAACTCAAGCGAATCGGCGGTCGCTACGGTCTCATCACTATGTGCATTGGTGGCGGTCAGGGTATCGCGTTGGTCGTCGAAAATCTTGTAAACGTGACAGGATAAGTGATGTTTACTCGCGATACGAACGCTGTGACAAAAACGGCGGAAAATTTGGGGCTGAGACGTGCTGCAGTTGTTGGCGCCGGTGCGATGGGTTCCGGAATTGCTGCGCATCTTGCCAATGCCGGGATCAATGTCGATTTGCTCGATATCGTTCCAAAAGAGGCCGACGATCGGAACGCGATGGCAAAGATCGGCGTCGAGCGGCAGCTGAAATCCGGGGGCTTCATGCATCCGGACCTGGCGGCCCATGTTCGTATCGGCAATGTCGAGGATCATCTTGACCGTCTGGCTGCGGCCGACTGGATTGTCGAGGCCGTGTTCGAAGACCTTCAAATTAAACGTGCTCTCTATGCACATATTGAAGCGATCCGTAAGAATGGATCGATTGTATCGTCAAACACCTCGACCATCCGGTTAGCCGATCTGATTGAAGGGCGCAGTGACCGCTTTGCACGTGATTTTGTCATCACGCATTTCTTCAATCCGCCGAGAATCATGAAGTTGCTGGAAATCGTGTCGAACAACCAGACAAGTCCAGAGGTCGTAGCCCGTGTTGATGCAATCAACGACCATGTGCTCGGCAAATCGAACATTAGGTGTTTTGATACACCGGGTTTTATCGCCAACCGAGTGGGCAATTACTGGATGTCCGTGGCATCAATGGAGGCATTTCGTCTGGAACTGACCGTCGAAGAGACTGACGCGGTCATGAGCCGGCCTTTCGGCATTCCACGGACAGGCATCTTCGGCCTTTTCGATTTTGTTGGCATTCAATTGGTACCGCTTGTTTGGGGCAGCTTCATGAAGTCGCTCCCCGAGGATGATCATCATAGAAATTTTGATATCACCCAGGACAAGATCTTTGTCACGATGCTTGAGCGTGGTCTCATCGGACGGTTTGGCCCCGGCGGGTTCTACCGCCGCAAAAATGAAGCCGGTGAACGTGTGAACGAGGTTCTCGATCTGAAATCCATGGAATATCGCACCGCCGTATCTGTTGATTTCTCTCGTCTGACTGATCGGACAGATTTACGCACCTTGTGTGAGCATGACGATAAAGGCGCACGTTATGCGTTCTCGGTTCTGTCAAATGTGGTGACTTATGCCTCGACGATTGCCGGCGAAATCGCTGACAACATCAGTGACATCGATCAGGCAATGCGACTTGGCTATAATTGGAGGAGAGGTCCGTTCGAGTTGGCTGATCAAGTCGGTGCCGACTGGATTGCGGAACGGTTGGATAACGCTGGTCACATGGTCCCTGATCTTCTCAGGCAGGCTGCTGAAAACGGTGGTTTCTATCCCGGAGAACGTCAGATGCAACAGGTTGGTGGGGGTTTGAAGACCCTAAAGCCGTGTGAAGGTGTGCTGACACTTGCTTCCATCAAAATGAAATCCCGACGCGTGGCGGGCAATCATTCGGCGTCGATCTGGGATCTGGGTGATGACGTCGCGGGTTTTGAGATCCACACAAAAATGAATGCTTGCGACGAAGACGTTATCGCTATGGCGGTACGGGCCCTGGATGTTGTCGCAAGCGACTTTAGAGGTCTTGTAATCGGGTCGGATAATGCTCGTGCATTTTCGGTCGGTGCACAGCTCGATACATTTGTTCGTCTTTGTGAGGCCAGTGATTGGGACGGCTTAAGCGCCTTTATTGCATCAGGACAATTGGCATTCCACAATCTGAAATATGCCAATTTCCCGGTCGTCGCAGCCGCAGGTGGATTGGCTCTGGGTGGTGGGGCCGAGCTTTCGATGCACATGGATCATGTTGTTGCTCACTCCGAATTTATGGCCGGTTTACCTGAACGAAATGTCGGCATTCTTCCGGGATGGGGTGGGGTTACGCAGTTGCTTTTGCGTCATCAACAGCGCAATCCCGATTGGATCACAGGGTCGATGGACGCCTTTCAAACGGTCATCGAGTGTCAGACGTCCCAGTCCGCCTTGCAGGCCCGGGATATGGGGTTGCTTCGCGAAACCGACAGCATCGTAATGAATCGCGACCGTCTCTTGGCGGTCGCGAAAACCAAGGTTATTGAATGGAGTGTCGACTATTGTGCTCCTGTTCCAGCGACCATGACTGCTGGAGGTGATGCCTTGTATGAACGCCTTATGGCGTTTGCGGAAAGCAAAAGGGATCGTGAAGAATTCACGTCAACCGACTTGGCGATATGCCGCCATGTCGCGAACGTGGTTTCAGGAAAAGGCCTCTCATCGGAGGGGGGCTGTGATGAACGTGCGTTCATGGAACTGGAACGACGCGCTGTTCTTGCGCTTGCGCGACACGAGGCGACACAAGCCCGGCTCAAGCACATGCTGACCACCAACACGGCGTTAAGGAACTGAGGTTGTCATGAGTTGGCAGTATACACCCCCGGTTGACGATGCGCTGTTTTACCTAGAGCAGTGCACCGATCTCATCGATGATGAATCATCCAGCCGAATCAATCCTGATCTTGTCCGCGCTATTTTGACGGAAGCCGGGCGGTTTGCTGCCGATGTCCTGGTTCCGATCAACGGTGAATTGGACCGGAACGGTGCTCGATATGAGGGCAACAGCGTTATTACGGGTCCGGCACACAAGGCGGCGTTTGATACGTTTGTTAAGGATGGTTGGGTCGGCCTGAATCTCCCTACAGAATGGGGTGGACAAGGCTTGCCATCCGCCCTTTATGCGGCGGCACTGGAATTTTGGCACACAGGTTCGCTGGCATTTGCCATGGGAAATTTGCTCACAGTCGGTGCCGTCGAAACAATCGTAGCACATGGTTCGTCGGAGATAAAGGAAACGTACCTTCATCGTTTGGTTTCAGGTGAATATACGGCCACGATGGCGTTGACAGAACCTTCGGCAGGTTCTGACCTGGGAACCGTTAAAGTTAAAGCGACGCCACTTGAAGATGGATCGTATTCGATATCAGGCACCAAGATATTCATCTCGTATGGTGACCATGATCTCACCGAAAATATTATTCACCTGGTGCTGGCACGCATGACAGGTGCCGTCGACGGGTCAAAGGGTCTATCCTTGTTTCTTGTGCCAAAGAAAGTTCCGAAAGACGGCGGTCTTACCTCCAATCACGTGACATGCATCGGCATCGAGGAAAAGGTCGGGCTGCATGGTTCACCGACCTGCACTATGGATTTTGGCGACGGAGGTCTGAGCCGTGGCTGGCTGATTGGATCACCGCATAAGGGGCTCATGGCCATGTTCACGATGATGAACAATGCTCGCATGGCCGTTGCAACACAAGGCGTGGCGGCTTCAGAATGGGCGTATCAGCAATCTCTGGAATTTGCCAGTAACCGTAGACAACGACGAGGCGACAGTCCTGTGGCCGAAACGGAATCCGGAATTACTGGCCATCCTGATGTTCAAAATATGCTGTTGTCGATGCGGGCGTTAGCATCAGCGGGGCGGTGCATCGTTTTTGAACTCGCCGAAGCCATCGACCGCGCCCAAAGGCACGACTGTGACACCGCGTGTGCCCAGGCAAAGGCAGACATCCTGACGCCGATCGCGAAAGCCTTTTGCACCGATAGTGGCATTCAATCTGGCTCGCTCGCCATTCAAGTTCACGGCGGTATGGGTGTCGTTGAACACACGGGCATTAGTCAGGTCTGGCGTGATGCGCGCGTGTCGACGATCTACGAAGGAACCAATGGCATTCAGGCCATCGACTTTGTTTGCCGCAAGCTGGCGCTTTTGCCCGATGACACGGTGAATGATATCGTGCGTGGATTTGCCGGTATTTCAAATGAACTTGCGGGTTCTGGACACGCATTGATGGCGGATGCGGGCCGTCTTTTGTCCGACGCGGTTTCAGCTCTTATACGGTCTCTGGAGACCTTGGCAGATTATCGTGTCTCGAATTGCGGATTGGCCAGTCTCGCCATTGCTACGGCTGCACTGCGCCAGTTCGCCTTGGTCGCTGGATGTGCCTATCTGGGTAAGGCGGCACTGGCTGCGACGGGTGGATCGGCGCCACATCATCGGCGTTATCGAACGGATTTGTGTTTTTTTGCCAACGCATTCTTGCCCGAAGTGACGGCACTTGAACAGGTGATTGATCGTGGTGAAGGGATTCTGGGACATCTGAAAGGTGACTTAAAACTGCAGTAATGCTCGCGTCCTCGTGCATGAATGACATGCCGCGAAGGACCCGTAAACACGAATGATGCCTCTCAGTCGAAACACGATCAATCGACGAGTCGACGAGGGTGCATCCTTCATCAGAAGGAGGTGATGTTTTTATTCAGCATACGTTACGACCGGTGTCAGAGCACAGACGATCTTTCGGAGTCTCATGCTTGCTCATCTTGGCACCTCACCTAATAATTCATACCATCGATTAGAGAGGTTAAACGATGAAAAAAGGAATGTTGCACTCGGGACTGCTGGCTTTGGCTCTCAGTGCCTTTACGGGTGCTTCTATGGTTGCACATTCTGCATTTGCAGACGATACTTTCAAGGTTGCTGTCGTTTCATTTTTGACAGGTCCTGCTGCCGGGCCATTTGGTGAACCAGGCCGGCATGGCGCAGAGTTAGTGATTGATGCCATCAATGAAGGTACGATGCCTGCGCCCTATGACTCGGTCGGATTCGGCGGCGTTTCGATTGAGGCGATGTTCGTTGATGAATCGGGCGGAAACGCCAAGCAGGTCGCGGAGTATCGAAACCTGATCGAGAAACAAGGGGTCGATGCTGTTCTTGGCTATATCTCGTCCGGTTCTTGTATGGCCATTGCGCCCGTCGCTGAAGAACTGCAGACACTTACTGTTATGTCTGTCTGCGGCACACCGAGGTTGTTTGAGGGTAACAATTGGCAATACACATTCCGTACGCAAGCGCATGCTGTTGCGGACAGTGTTGCCGCAGCGTTGTATATCCGAGACCAACTTGGTGACGTTAAGGATTACACGGGAATTAACCAGAATTATGCCTGGGGACAGGATTCATGGAAATTCTTTGATATTGCCATGCAGAAGCTGATTCCGGGATCCAGCGGCTCTGATAGCCCGCAGTTTCCCAAGATTTTTGCAGGACAATATGGAACCGAGATTTCAACACTTCTTCTTGAAGATGCGGATTTGGTTCATTCAAGTTTTTGGGATGGTGATATCGAAGCCTTTGTTCTTCAGGCTTCGGTGCGTGGTTTCTTTGACAAGAAGCGTTTTATCTCTGTTGCGGGAGCGTCGGCGGTGGACAATCTTGGTAAGCGGTTCCCAGAAGGTACAGTCGTTGGAACGCGGGGTGAGTATGGCATTCTGGTCCGTGAACAGGAAGGTGAGCTCAATGAATGGTTTATTAATGCCTATCGAGAACGTTACGGCGTGTATCCACTCGAATCGTCCTATCAATATGCGCAAACCGTACTGGCCTTAAAAGCGGCGATGGATAAGGCAGCTGCGGAGAGTGGAGACACCCCGAACAAAGAACAGATCATTGCAGCGATGAAGGGACTGGAGTTTCAATCTCTTGCCGGAAATGTCAGCTTGACTTTGGGTGATGGTCATCAAGCTGTTCACCCGATCGGGTATGGCGTCACGGCTTGGGATGACGAAACTGACGGTCCAAAATTGGTCGACATTCGGATCTATCCGACCCATTGTCTTTTGCCTCCTGTCAATCAGATGTCTGAAGAGTGGCTCGAAGCAGCAATGCCGGGCGCGGATTGCTAACCCTTACCCTCGGTCAGTGGCGGCACCTGCCGCCCTGTCCTTCTTTTTGCAGGTTTAAAATGCAAGCTACCTTAACGCTTCTTCTCGATGGCTTGGTTTATGCCTCGTATCTGTTCATTGTTTCGGTTGGATTGACAATTGTCTTCGGAGTGATGAAGATCCTAAATGTGGCTCATGGAGGGTTCTACGCGTGGGGCGCTTATGCTGCCGCGTACTCCATCGGAGTGGCGGCTCAATTGGGTCTTCCTGACTGGTTCGGATTAATCTTGATCGGTGTGTCCTCAATGTGTGTCGGCCTTATCTTTGGATATCTGATCGAACGGCTGATCTTACGCAGATTGTACCAACATGAGGAAGTGATCATCCTTCTCGCCACGTTTGGGCTCTTTCTGGTTTTGGAAGATCTTATCCTGCTTGTTTTCGGGGTTAATCCTTATTTTGCCTATCAACCGATGGTCTATCTGGGAAGCGTTGAATTGGGTGGTATCTTCCGAGACGTCTATTCACTCTCTCTCCTTGGTCTGGCTTGTCTTGTCGCCTTTGTGTGCTGGTACATATTAAATCGGACGAAGTGGGGCAAAATCCTTGGCACGGTCATTTATGATCGCGAAATTAGTTTGGCCATTGGTATCAATGTGACGACAGTCTATGTCTGGACGTTTATTATCGGTGCAACGCTCGGTGCGCTTGGTGGTGCTTACATTTCCCCAACCATATCCGTTGCGCCGGGAATCAGTATTGACGTTATCGTTTTAAGTTTTGCTGTTGTAGTTATCGGCGGCATGGGGTCCATTCCAGGTGCATTAATTGGTGCGGTGATGGTTGGTATGCTGCGTGCGCTCGCGGTGCATCAATTCCCTGAACTTGAACTGTTTGTTGTGTTTGCTGTCATGGCGATTGTTTTGATGATACGTCCAGAAGGCCTGTTTGCTCCCGCTAAGGTTCGAAGAATATGATCGTTAAGACGTTGTCTTCCGACCATACAATCGGTTGGGTGGTTGCAAGTTTTACCACGTTGGCAATCGTCGGCCTCTTCTTACCAAATTGGGTCTTGAACGGTACGATGTTCGGATTGGCGCGTGGGCTTGCGGTTCTGGGGCTTTTGCTGCTGTGGCGCACCGGTCTTATTTCGTTTGGACATGCGCTCTATTTCGGGATCGGTGCGTATGCCGTCGCCTTGCTTGAAAAATACACGGGAGTGTCCGATATTTTCTTACGTCTTGCCGCCGCTCTTATCGCTGCTTCGGTTGTCGGATTCATTCTTGGTTTCGTATTGCGTAATTACCGCGGCATTTTCTTTGCAATGCTCTCATTGGCCTTTTCGATGGTCTTGTATGGAGTCTTGATCAAGTCCGAGGCGTTGGGTTCGACCGATGGGTTCTCGGTGTCACAGACCACCATCCTCGGCTGGCAACCCGAGACAAAGTATCCGTTGTTCTTGATGATCATACTTATCGGTGCCCTGGCCGCTGTCGGGGTGCACGTCTACTTTCGTTCGGCTTTGGGCCATCTCACCACGGCCGTGCGCGATAATGAGATCCGAGTCGAATACCTCGGTTACTCCGTCGCCCGCGCCATTCATCTAAAATATGTCTTTTCGGCGGCCTTGACCGGTACCGCGGGCGGGTTGTTTGCGATGGCCCTTGGACAAGTCGACCCCGACTCCATGGTGAACTGGACCGTCTCGGGAGAGCTGGTTTTCATTTCCGTCCTATCCGGCCCGGGAAGTGTCGCGGCTCCGTTCATTGGCGCCGTTGCTTTCGAGTTCCTGAGGACCTTTGCCTTCGAACTGGCTCCCCATGCATGGCAACTGATTGTCGGTGGAACACTACTCGGGATCATCTTTTTCCTTCCCAGAGGATTGTGGTCATTGATGGAACATGTTCTGATGCGAAAGGAGCGTCGTCGTGGATAACGCGTCGTCTATCCTACGGGTTCGGGATCTCAACAAGTCATTTGCCGGGATCGTGGCGGCAAAGAACATTAACACGGACATTAAGCCGGGGGAAGTCGTTGGCATTATTGGGGCCAATGGCGCTGGAAAGACGGTGTTCGTCAACATGATTACGGGTTATTTGAAACCGAGCAGCGGATCGATCGAATTTGCAGGCCGAAACATCACGGGCATTGAGCCCCGAGACGCCACACATATCGGTGTATGCCGCTCCTTTCAAATCAGTCAAGTGTTTATGTCCATGACGGTGATGAACAATTTGCTCGTGGCGATTTCGCTGGCCAATCATGACACGCGTTCCCTGCTCCGTCCGTTGAATTCGATGCGTCGTGTGAGAGAATGTGAACAGGTCATGGAACGCTACAAACTCTCTGACTATCGTGATCAGGTTGCCGGCACGCTTGCTCAAGGTGTGCGTAAACTTCTCGATATTGCCATGGCTGTTGTTTCGAAGCCCAAATTGTTGTTGCTTGACGAGCCAACGTCCGGTGTCTCTGTCGACGAAAAATTTGATCTGATGGATATCGTCGTGAATGCGCTGAGGGAACAAGGAACAGCGGTCCTCTTTGTTGAGCATGATATGGACATTGTGCAGCGTTATGTTGATCGGATCATGGCTTTTTATCAAGGTGAGATCATCTGCGATGCTCCGCCTGAATTGGCGCTGAGAGACTCGAAGGTGATTGAATATGTGCTTGGCCCGGGCCATGCGATTCAATTGGTCGGCGATAGACTGGAAGAGTCACGACATGCTTGAGGTAATTCGGCTGAACGTCAACATCGGACCGGCACTGATCATCCGGGAGAGTTCATTTGCTGTCGATACGGGTCAGATGGTAGGATTGATCGGAGCAAACGGTGCTGGAAAGACTACTTGTCTGCGCACAATTATGGGATTGATCAGACCGACTTCCGGCCATGTTATGTTTGAAGATGTAGAGATCACCAATACGCCGGCATACGAACGGGCCAATCGGGGGATTGGATACATGCCGGAGGACAGGCGGTTGGTACCCGCCCAGACGGCGGAGGAAAATATTGTGACTCCGGTCTGGTCGATCGATATTCCCGATTGGCAGGATCGGTTGGCGTGGATTTACAGCCTCATTCCGGAGGTCGAGCGACTCAAGGACCGACCGGCAACAAGTATTTCAGGCGGTCAACAGAAACTGGTTGCGTTGGCGCGTGCCCTGATGTTGGGCAAGAGGCTGTTATTGCTGGATGAACCGTCGGAAGGAATCGCTCCTGTATTGGCGCGCAGGATCATCGATATTCTCGTGACCCTGAAATCCGAAGGAGTTTCCGTGCTTATTGCCGAGTCAAATGCACATGAGTTTGAAGATCTTCTTGATCAAGCATTTATCATAGAGCGCGGTACTATTACCTGAGAGAAATTGATTACCTCTTCGCATTTTGCCGTGACCTCTCTGCAGCGGTACAGGGCGCGGACAACGTCTTGCACAGAGATTGATGTGTGCAGCGATATTGCGCAAAGGGTTTTGCTCTTGTTTTCGACACTCTCTGCAAGTGTTGTACAGCTCAGGAGTTTCGCTCAGTGGTCAGGTGTACGTTCCAGATGTCCCTGGAACCTGCCCATTTTTTACCGCCGGCTCGACCCGGATATCCAGCAGGTTGCGGGTATCACGCCCGCAGGCGATCGCGATCAAATGGATGGGTTCCTTGCGGTTTCTATATTTCCTGGCATAGCCTCGGTTCCGGATCTGGGTGAGCGCGGTCTCTAATGCGGCCTCGGTCGTGTCCGATGTGTCTACCATTTTAAACTCGAGTACAAACACCTGCTCACCGGTTAAAACGACCATGTCGGCCCGGCCGTGGCTGGAGGAATCCTCGGACCGGACCTCGACCCCGATGGCGCGAAAACTCATGTGTAATAGACCCGCATACCAAGCCTCGTAGCGTGCGAGATCACCCTTTGTGGTCCACTGATAGGGAATACTGGACAGATAAGCCTTGAGGGTCTCCGCAAAGCCTTCGAAGTCGTTGGCCGTGAGAAGCGTACAGAGATCGTGCCCCTGGTCTGCCGCTTCCTTGACTGCCTTTCCCAGATATTGCAGCAATCCTCGGTTTAGGCTGATTTGCACTTCGCGATTGGGATAGTCCAGCTTATAGAGCATATCGAAGCCATCGCTCTGTTCATCCACGATGGTCAGATACCCGGTCTGGAATAAGAGAGCCTCGGCGCTGATGTCCTCCACATCGAACTTTGAGACCAAGGTCTCATCGGTCCATCGTCCTTCCAGGTCCAGTGGACGGACCGATTTTTTTGTTAGCGTTTCAAAGAGAAACCGCGGCGAGCCGGTCCGGAACCAATGAGGCTTAAACTCCCGTTCGTCGAACAGCAGGAGCACATCAAACGGATTGTAGAGCCGTATTTCTCCACGCCAGTTATAACCATTGTACCAGTTGCGGATCGCGTCACGATCCAGTCCCTCCAGCTCCGGTGCAAACACGGTGTCGATGTCGGTATCGGTATACCCGCAGATCGTAGCGAAGCGGGGATCAAGACTGATGTCCTTGAGATTGTTCAGGCCTGAGAACAAATTGACCTTGGAGAACATGCTTACGCCGGTGACAAAGACGAAGCGGACATGTTTGGAACCGCCCTTGATGATACCGTAGAAACTGCGTAGATACTCTCGGTTGGCCCGGGCGAGATCTGGGTCGCCCAGAACGTCGAGAATGGGTTTGTCATACTCGTCCACAAGAACCACCACCCGCTGTCCGGTCTTATGGTGGAGGTGATAGAGCAGACTTTGCAAACGTTCCGGGGCCGCACCTGCGGCACAGACGGAACCCAGTTCCGCCGAATGTGCGATGAGATCAAGTTGATTGTTTAGATTCCGTTCAATATCCTCCGGTCGTTCATATTTTCGGTCAAAGCTCACCCTCAGAACCGGATGGGTGACCGACCAGTTCCAGTGCTCATGAATGTCCAGTCCCGCGAACAGCGTCTCCAGTCCCGCGAACAGTGTTCCGATTGTGTCCAGAAGCAGGCTCTTGCCAAACCGACGGGGCCGGGAGAGGAAATAAAATCGGCCG
The DNA here is from genome assembly GCA_026710045.1 of Aestuariivita sp. GTDB lineage: Bacteria > Pseudomonadota > Alphaproteobacteria > Rhodobacterales > Rhodobacteraceae > JAPORY01. The sequence continues at coordinate 27,331 of JAPORU010000190.1, forward strand.
CCATCCACAAGCCGCCGGATGAGTGGGGTCTTGTCGACGTAGTAGAAATCTTCGCTCCGGATGGTCTCAAAGTCCTGAATGCCGATGGGCAGAGACTTACGGGTCACGATCTTCCTCCGGGAAGGCACTGTACGAAAGTATTCATTTTTTTGGGGACTATAACCTTTCTAAAATAACCGCCTGTTTTCCGATTCCCGCTCCGTCTCAAAATCCTCGAACTTCCCTTTCCTTCGCGT
>JAPORU010000150.1 GCA_026710045.1 Aestuariivita sp.
CATCCGAAAAATACCAAAATCCGACGGTGTTTAAAGAAATTTTGTTAAAGATGGGTAAAGACATCTCGTCCTTCTCTACAGATCCGAAAGCCGACACTCAGTGCATCCGTACCCTGCGGCGTATCAATTCAATGATCAAGAATGCCAAAAAGAGGAGAACAACGAAGGGATGCGGTGACATGTCGACCCCCTGACGGATCTATGCACCGGAACAGGTTCCCAAGCTTGACTGATTGACGGTATAATCCTTCAAGGTTAATCAACCGTACCTTCAAAATGAGAGACATCCAGTGATTCAACCATCATTTGCTCCACGGGTATTTTCCGGTATTCAACCTTCAGGTGAATTGACCCTCGGAAATTATCTTGGTGCCATCAAGCGCTTTGTTGATATGCAAGGGCCTGAATTCGAAACAGTTTATTGCATGGTCGATCTCCACGCAATGACGGTCTGGCAAGAACCTCATGATCTACTGAAAAGCACACGGGAACTGTGCGCTGGCTTCATTGCATCTGGGATTGATCCTGAAAGATCAATCCTAATCTGTCAAAGTCATGTGCCCGAACATGCTCAATTGGCGTGGATATTCAACTGCGTTGCCCGCGTTGGATGGATGCAACGAATGACACAGTTCAAAGACAAAGCCGGAAAAAACTCCCAGCGGGCATCTTTGGGCTTGTTTTGTTATCCGGCATTAATGGCTGCCGACATCTTAATTTATCACGCCACACACGTTCCGGTTGGCGAAGATCAAAAGCAGCATCTTGAGTTAACACGTGACATAGCTGCCAAGTTCAACCATGACTACGGTGTAGAATTCTTCCCGATAACCGAGCCTGTTATTGAGGGTCTTGCAACGCGCGTGATGTCTCTACGCGATGGCACAAAAAAAATGTCAAAGAGTGATCCGTCGGATATGAGCCGTATCAATTTGACTGACAATTCTGATACAATCGCACTCAAAATCCGCAAAGCTCGGACCGATACTCAATCTCTTCCATCGGAACCCGACGGGCTCAAAGAACGACCCGAAGCTCAAAACCTCGTCAATATTTACGCCGCTCTCGCCGGTCAACCTATCGAAAAAGTTCTCGAAGAGATCGGCGGAAAGCAATTTTCTGAATTCAAGCCCTTGCTTGCAGACCTCGCGGTCGCGGAGTTGGCGCCCATCTCGACAAAAATCAAAAAACTCACATCTGATACGAGCGAAATTGACCGAATCTTGAGGCGTGGAGCCGAACGAGCTCGACATATCACCCATCCAATTCTGGAACGTGTCTATCAAATTGTTGGAATGGTTCCAAAATAAGTTTCAGTATCTGATCATAACCATTAACGTGAGTTCGACATCCTCGTGTACGCGCGCGACAGCCGGTTCCCGCGTAGAGGACGCCGTTGCCAAAAACTGCGGCTCATAACTAACCACCTGTCATACAGTCCACGTCCTCCATGCTTTTGACGAGCGTAGTCTTACCGGCCTGACTTGACCCCACAATAAGAACCACGGGCGTATCCGAAAGCACATCCTCGACCCAGCGTTCCAGAAACCGTTTATACATCATTATCTCCAAGTGCGACAATTGAAACAATCCACGCCGGCTATCTTGAAGTCAAGAGGTCGCTAATTGAAAACGGAAGGACCGCGATCTGGAAAAGACAGACAAAAAAACCTGTCCCAGTGTTCGACCCGTCATCTTAAACAACCCCTTTAGTTGGGAGACTTGCGTGCAATTCGCCATGTTATGCCCCAACCGCAGTACTCTGATGACCATTACGTGATCGCATCCTGTGGCGATCCATTATCTGAATGAAAAATATCAACAAGATGGCCGATTCTGCACCGACAAATATGATTTCACGCGTTGGTTCTGACATCTGACACAGATGTGCCCCTTCTGGGAATACATTCCAATCGTAATGTTTCGAAGTGCCACTATGACAAATAGGACTGTCAAATATTCCGTGATTTCGTTCCGCAATACGACATCAAATTTGAGATGATTTCGTATACAAGTCGATACGGTTTCGACGACCGGACAATAACGAACGACTCATCATTTGCTCATGAGTCCACTTGAGCACATTAACAACAAATAAAGACTAGCCACCCAAGATACCAAATCTTGCCGTTATATCCCTTTTCATACATCATAGGAGACCTTGATGCGTACACTACCAGGTAGGTTTTCTTCGAACATTGAGAAAGTTCCAACATCAATCAAGGATTTATGTTTTGCTATGATCCATTTGAAAAAAGTCGGTAAATACACTTTCGCATCTTCCCATCAATCCCAATGATCGGCCGGACTGCTAATGTCTGCATGATACTGTCACACACTGGAGTATGTTTGACTGAGCATCCGCTCATACGTAAATTCGGCTACCAACATTTTCTACCAACTTCGGACCGTTTTCGGAGGTTACGTGTTTCTGCCTCGGTCATTTCCCAAGACTGTACCATCATTCAGCGAAACACGATCATGCACATTGCTCGATATTTCGTTTATCGGATACTTTCTGTTCCCAATACACCTTACCAAACTGCTTGAGTTCCGAACCGGCTTTTAAAACTCAATAAATACCCATCGACAGAATGGTTCCATCTGAGAAATACCGATATCCAGTTCATCGATTTTATCGTGAACGTGCCAGGAACCATGCCGGCTTACGCCTTGCAAAAAATGCGTCTATTCCATCGTGAGCCTCATCTGTGTTCCACCGCTCTGTCAGCGCATCAATGCTCATGGCAATCGTCTCATCATCAATCGGCTTTGAAAGCTTGAAAATCAATTGTTTTGCCGCACCAACGGCTCGGGGTGCACATTCAAGAAGAGAATCGCATTCGTGCCTGACAGCCTCATACAACTTATCTTTTGGAACAACGTAATTCAAAATTCCCATTTCGACAGCCATTTTTGCATCAAACCTGCTACCGCTGAGAAATACGCGTCGTGCATTTCTCTCACCGATACGCTTGACAACATAAGGGCCGATGGTCGCAGGAATAAGCCCCAAGCGGACCTCCGTTAACCCCATCGTCAAACTATCAATCCCAATCGAAATGTCACACACCGCTGCCAGTCCGACACCGCCACCGAATGCATTTCCTTGCAGAGCACCAATAACCGGCTTTGGAAGAGAATTGATTGCTTTCAACATATTTGCAACTTTCGCGGCCTGAATTGCTCTTTGATCTGAATTCGCCTTCACCTGCTCTTTCATCCAACGTAAATCCCCACCCGCACAAAAGGTATGGCCCTTCGCGGTCAAAACAACGATACGCACATTCGAATCGGTCGCCAAAGCCGTGGCCGCAGCCCTGATTTCATCAAGCATCTGCTCTGAAAGTGCATTATGCTTATCCGGTCTATTCAAACACAATGTCGCTACATGCCGATCATCAATGTTCAGGTCGATGGTTTCACACACATAATTCCCCATAAATCACTCCACAGTTTGTCAGATTGGCTGTCATTTCTATGCGCATAAATGACCGATAGAGCGGGAATGTCGCAATACCACAGCAGCCTTGCAAACCCCAACATGACGAATCAGCCCCTTAGGCCACTTGCTTGTTTCGCTGCCTCATCAATCACCAAAAGGTCCAGGCCGGTCACATAACCATGCGATTCAACATGACGTACAACTCTCTCCGTTGCGACATTTCCAGCCGACCCCGGTGCAAAAGGACATCCACCGAGACCTCCGATCGCCGTGTCAAAAATACGAACGCCAACATCCAACGAGGCGTCGATATTTTCTAAAGCCCGCCTACCCGTATCATGATAATGACCCGCCAATTTTTCTGTCGGAATCCGTTCAGCAACCGCCATCAACATCTGAGTAATCGATTCGGGGGTGCCTCGGCCAATGGTATCACCCAGCGAAATTTCAGAGCAACCCATCGCGAACAAGCGATCCGCAACATCCGCAACATCATCGGGAGAAACACGACCCTCGTACGGGCACTCGATCACACAAGAAACATATCCCCGAACGGGAATGTCAGCCAACCGTGCCGCTTCAACAACAGGACGGAAGCGATCCAGACTCTCCGAAATCGTCGCATTAATATTGGCCCGTGAGAAACCTTCACTCGCCGACCCGAACACTGCGATCTCATCCACCCCTGCCTGGACCGCATCGCGATACCCGCGCATATTGGGCGTCAACGCTGCATACGCAACATGCGGATCGCGGTGTATCCCATCAAGAACCAACGCGCTATCCGCCATCTGAGGCACCCGTTTCGGACTCACGAAACTCGCGCACTCGATTCTCCGAAATCCCGCACGGCTCAGACAATTGACGAGTGAGATCTTGTCAACGACCGAGATTTGACATTGTTCATTCTGCAGGCCATCTCTGGGACCAACTTCAAAAATCTCAACATATGCTGTCATCCGACAACTTTTGGAATTGGATAGAACTCTTGGGAATAGAACTCCTGCTGCCCATCTCTTGCACAGGCGGACTGGAAAGCAGGACGCTTACCAATGCGGATTTGATAATCGACCACATTCGAAAACACGCTAATATCAACGAAATACTTTGCCGAAAGTAAATTATAGCTCATCATGATATCCGCTGCCGAAAATCCGCTCGAACATAACCAATCTTGATCATCAAGCATTGTATCAAGAACCTTAAGAGCGGCTTTCACGCGGGCTGTGTTTATCTTCATGACGGAAAGCGAAACATCCTTGGGATCACGCAAGAACAGATGTTGCATGTTCAACGTCTCGATCTCACTCGCCAAAGTCTCGGCAAAGCCAAAAAGCTCCAGGAAACGACGATGATCTCGATGACCCGCAGGGCAATCTAAGTTGGAGTCCGGATACATTTCCGCCAAGACCTGCAGAATCGCAGGACTCTCGAACATGACACTCCCGTCATCAAATTCCAAGGCTGGCACCTTACCCAAAGGCGAGCATCTCAATAGCCCGCTCGAGCGTGTCGAGCCGTCTCGCACTGAGTATACTTTCAATTCCGCATGCAAGCCCAGCTCTTCCAGCATCCAAAGTACACGAAAGGATCGCGACAAGGGAATATGATGTAAAATCATTGTTGGACAGGCTCCTGTTCAAGTGCAATCAAAGCAGTGCCTGCAACCACCTGTTCTCCGACTGTTACGGCTACCGTCTCTACTGTTCCATCACGAGCAGCGAATAATGTATGTTCCATCTTCATTGCCTCAAGTACAGTGAGTCGATCACCCACGGATACGTGATCACCCTCTTGAACAAAAACCGCCTTGATCAGGCCGGGCATCGGTGCGGTGACTATATTGTTGACATCAATGTCCGCAAGAACAATCGCGAGAGGATCCATGATCTCAAAGACCAGTCCATATTTCGAGGCCACAAAAATTTCCCCATCAAGCACTGTTGCGGTGGGGGTTGCGTGACCGTCTAATCGCCATCCGTCGCCACAGTTACGCGCCTCGATCGTCTCATCATTCACGAATGCATTGATGAAGTCAGCGTTGTGAACCTCGAGTTCGACGGTTTTCCTTTGATCGCCCCACTTCAGGTCAATGGAATGCCGCAAATTATGCCACAGCGCAAATCCGGCGTTGCCATGAGGATGCTCCAATCCTGCAGCGATTATCGCCGCCCAAGCTGTATCCCGATTTGACGGTTCGTGACAGAGTGTGAGATCATCGAAAGATCGCTGGATTAATCCGGTATCCACGTCACCCCGGACAAAGTCGGGTTGATCAACCAAAGCCCCCAGAAAACTCAAATTGGTAACGGTGCCGCACACCTCTGTGTTCTTCAACGCTTGAGCAAGACGTTCGCGCGCACGATCCCGTGTTGTGCCATGCGTGATGATCTTCGCGATCATAGGATCGTACCAGGGACTAATATAATCGCCTGTCACGACACCACTGTCTGCGCGCACATCGCCTGGAAAGTTCACATGCTTAAGCAAACCCGTTGTGGGCAAAAAACCCTTCGCGGTATCTTCCGCATAAAGCCGAGCTTCCATTGCATGGCCATTAATTTTCAGATCATCCTGCAAAAAAGGAAGAGTATCACCAGCGGCGACTCGCAGCTGCCATTCGACAAGATCAATACCCGTGATCGCCTCAGTAACCGGATGCTCGACTTGCAATCGCGTATTCATTTCCATGAACCAAAACTTATCGGGATGCAGTCCATTGCTCCCATCGACAATGAACTCCACCGTTCCAGCCCCTTCATATCCGATGGCCTGTGCAGCTCGAACCGCTGCACTCCCCATAGCGTCCCGAACGTCTTCGGTCATTCCCGGCGCCGGCGTTTCTTCAATAACTTTTTGATGTCGGCGCTGCAGCGAACAATCCCGTTCAAAAAGATGTAAAACCTTTTCGCGATCACCAAATACCTGAAATTCAATATGTCTTGGTTTTTCGATAAGTTTCTCAATGAGAACAGCTTCATGACCAAACGCTGCCAGAGCCTCATTCTGAGCACTCGTTAGAGCTGCATGAAACTCGTTCGCTGCATTCACCTGACGCATACCGCGCCCACCACCCCCTGCCACGGCCTTAATCAATATCGGAAAACCGATCTTTGCCGCTTCGCTCATAAGAACGTCGGGATCGTGATCGGATCCATGATAACCCGGAACAACAGGAACACCCGCCTCCGCCATGAGTGCCTTGGCCGCGTCCTTTCGTCCCATCGCATGAATCGCGTCAACCGATGGACCGATAAAGATCAACCCCGATGCATGCACATTATCGACAAAGTCCGGATTCTCACTCAGAAATCCATAACCAGGATGAATGGCTTCAGCTTTTGTCTCAAGGGCAGCTTCAATGATGCGATCACCACATAGATAACTCTCGGATGGAACAAGCCCACCGATCGGCTTGGCGACATCAGCCATTTTAACATGCTTTGCCTCTCGATCAGCATCGGAATACACCGCCACACACCGAACGCCCATAGCTTGGGCCGTCTGAATGACACGACACGCGATTTCACCACGATTAGCAACAAGGATGCAATCAAACACTTTCTTCAACCAACATTACGAGACCAACCCATTCACAAGCCAAAGGACATCGCAAACAGGACAGATCACCACTTTATCCACCCTCCACTCTCAAGTCGTCAAGTGTATGTGAGGCACCTTAGAATTTACAATAGACCGACGCCCTCTCTCCAACCCATATCCATATAGACAAGAACAGATGGAATCAAAATCGGAATATCCATTTCCAGGGTCTGACAAACACGTCATACTCTCCAACTCCTTGATGTCGCATTCTCTGGAACTTCGAGCGTTGTACGATTGTGTGTCTTTCAAGTAAAACATAGTCATGCTTGACCACCGATCACAATACAACCACATGGACATTTCAAACGACTCAGCTGATGTTGCATCTATAACATTCTTTCTGCTCACTCACAGCGCGCTGTGTCCATTAACAGGCGATCTTCATGTATCACTCTGACCAATAGAGCCGCATCGGGTTTGCCACTAGAAGCTGGTGTTGCACGTCCGCAGTCGTTGCAATCCTTGGAATATAGTCGACCAACGCACCATCATCCGGCATATGCGATTTCATATTCGGATGCGGCCAATCGGTTCCCCAGAGAACGCGGTCCGCAAACCGTTCAACAACAGCCTTATGAAACGGAACAACGTCATCATAAGGAAAACCACGCGTTGTGAGTCGCTCCGGACAGGTTACTTTTGCCCAGATGTTCTCATTCTCATCCATAAGCCGAATAAATCGCTGAAAATCAGGGTGATCAATACCGTTTGCCACATTTGGACGACCAATGTGGTCGACGACAATGATGCCAGTAAATTGCCGCAAAAAAGGATCAAGACTCACCAGATCTTCCACTTCAAAATAAACCACAATCGACCAATCGAATTCTCTCACTTTCTGAGCGATACGGAAATACTCTGCGCGTGGCGTGTTATCGACAAGCCGTCTTACAAAATTGAAACGCACTCCACGCACTCCCGCGTGATGCATCTCCACCAACTCTTCACGCGAAACGTCACCACGAACCGATGCCACTCCACGTGCCCAATCACCGCTGCTACGACAGGCATCCATCATCGCTCGATTGTCCGTACCGTGACAAGTTGCTTGGACGATTACATTGCGGGAAAATCCGAGATGATCACGGAGTTTAAACAAACTCTGCTTGCCGGCATTGCACGGTGTGTACTTTCGCTCTGGTGCGAAGGGAAACTGAGGAGACGGCCCAAATACATGACAATGGGCATCAACAGCTCCATCGGGTAGACAAAAACTTGGCGACTTCGGATCGGGATGAAACACCAGCCAATCTTCATCCATCGGTTGCTCTGGTCTCATGGATAAACCAATCCATCCATAAGCTTGCGTGCCGTACGGAGGATCGCCGTTTCCTGAAGAGTGCCTTTGCTATCAAGAGTTGCCACGACCGTCATCTGACCTGTTGGATGCTCAATAGACAAATGACGTGTCAATCCGGACCCGCGATCGGCATTGTCATAGGCCGTTGAACCTTCCATAAGACAGGCCGTTGCAACGCTCACGGCACCAAGGACACCAATCGCTTTATGGCACCGATGCGGAATAAACGTCCGCGTTAGAATTGCACCATTTTTTCGTGGACGACTCACGATCGCAAGTTTCGGAATAGACTTCTTGCGCACATCTCCCAGATTCATTTTAGATCCGCACGCCAGACGAATACCCTCCAACCGGTCACGCAACCTGCCGTTCTGTTCAAGGACTTCCGGTCTCTCATCGCCATCAATTCCCAAATCCTCCGCGCGCATCACAATACAAGGCATACCGTTGTCAATCATGGTAACGGCAATATTCTCAATGACATCCAGAGGATGACCAGACGGCAACAAAGCGCCGCACGACGCACCGGCGGTGTCACGAAACACAATCGGAAGCGCAGCCGATGTACCGGCCACCCCATCAATCTGAGCGTCACCGGCATAATTGACCTTTCCGTCTGGAGTCGACACGGTTGCAACAGCGACCTGATCAGAGTTTCTCATCCGTATGGTTACTGGCGTCGTGCCGTTCCTGGCCGTGACCAAACCACGTTCAATTGCGAACGGTCCGACGCCCGCCAAAATATTTCCGCAATTTTGCCCATCCGTTACAATAGGCTGATCAACACACACCTGAAGAAACAAATAGTCCACATCGATCCCAGATATCTCGGACGGTGAAACAAGAGCGACCTTTGATGTCAGCGGATCGCCTCCTCCCATTCCATCGATCTGACGTGGATCTGGGGCTCCCATCACGTTCAACAAAATGGCATTACGTTCACCGACGTCTGCTGGTAAGTCCTGCTCCAGAAAGTAACCGCCTTTCGATGTACCACCCCGCATCCACATGCAGCGCACGCCGTCAGACATATTTGAGACCTTTTTCAGCGAGACGCTCCCGCATTCCATAAATATCCAATCCAAGCTCGCCCGCCTCAAACCGGATCCGTTTGCTATCTTCGTTATCTTCGCGGACTCGTGCGGCCTCCAAAACCGTTTCAGCTTCATGAATCCTTACGACCACGACACCATCATCGTCCGCGACAATAACATCACCCGGATAAATAAGCATATCCGCACAAACAACAGGTATATTCACAGACCCGAGCGTCTCCTTGATCGTGCCTTGAGCATGGACCGCTTTGGACCACACCGGGAATTTCATCTTTGACAGATTGAACACGTCTCTGACACCGGCATCAATAATCAATCCACGGCAACCATGCGCCGCGGCCGAGGTCGCAAGCAGGTCGCCAAAATAACCGGCATTGGACGATGCTGTCGTTCCCAATACGAGCACATCACCGATGTGAAGTTGCTCAATCGCCACATGTATCATCCAATTGTCACAGGGTGGCGCGAGAATTGTCAGTGCCGATCCGGCAATACGCGCGTTCGGATAAATCGGGCGTATATAACCGGCCAGCAAACCCTTCCGACCCTGTGCTTCATGCACCGTGGCGACGCCGCATTGTGCCAGGCCATCAATGATCTCCTGATCGGCACGCTGTATCTGTTGAACGACAACTCCGGTTGTTCCAGGCTGGTATTTCATTCCAATTCATCCACTGTCCGAGGAAAGATCGTTTGAAATCCCTCCGCATATTGTGCTGCCCGTCCTCCGGCTTGACCACCAGAATTTCGTCGGAAATGGTTTGCCCGATTCTCGGCGACATTCTGATAATAGTTCCATAAATGCTCTTGTCCTTGCATGCACTGAATAGCGGCCCACTTCTTGTCCCAAACATCCGTAATATCAAGAAAGACACTTGGTTTCCATTCCATCTGTTCAGTTTGATGCGGCTCGAACAAATAGACTTGTGGCGCGCCCAATATCTTCTGACCGGGGTTATGGCCCCACGCTTGTGCAATCATTCGACAACGCAAAACACATTGTGTCGTGTCCATATGATCGGTATTATAAGGATCCCATTGTGAATGTGACATGATAAACTGGGGTCGAATTTCACGGATGACATCGACGACGCGATCTTGTGTATCGCGACCCAGATCAAGCGGATAATCGCCAACATCAAAAAATCGAATATCATTCACCCCAAGAGCAACGGCAGCATTTTCCGCCTCTGCACGACGCGCGGCCTTAACCTTGTCAAGAGTCATACCCTCTTGCTTCCAGAGCTTCGCACTTTCGCCCCGTTCCCCGAACGACAAGCACACAACGGTTACATCATAGTTCTTACGTTGATGCAGAGCAATGGCGCCTCCGGCGCGCCAGACAAAATCGGCCGAATGGGCGCTGACAACGAGAACAGTTCGTTTCTTGGACATCTGAGCTCCTCTTGATGATTTGTTGATCCAGACTCCATCCGGATCGCACTTGAACGGTACCCGTCAGACGCCACGTCGACGATACGTCTCATCTGTCCGGACAATATTCGTAAAGTTTAAGGTTTCAAACACATTTTGAAACTACATCGAAATGAAAGTTGAAATGTCTTATAATCGTTGTCCCACACCCTTCTATGAGTCAATTGACCCTCCCCCTTGGATCACAACTTGATTAGAAACGACCTACGTCACGTAAACCCGTTGCCATTTTGTCGCACACATGCTTGACTTACATAGGGCACTCTTGGCCTTATATGGACATATTTCGCACGTCATGAGGGACTATTATGAGCGTGAAGAAAGACTACGATGATATTCCGGGTACCTTTATTTTTGATGCCGATCGGAGCCGCGAAGGATATCAACTCAACCAATTCTGTATTTCCATGCGATGGCAGAAAAACCGCGATGAATTCAATGCCGATGAAGAAGCCTATCTCGACAGGTATCCAATGACCCAAGAACAGCGACATGCCGTTTTGAACCGTGACTGGAACGGCATGTTGGCCCTCGGAGGAAATATCTATTACACCAGCAAGCTGGCTGCAAATGATGGCATCAATTTCCAACAATTGGCCGGAATCATGACTGGCATGGGAAACGAAGCCTATCGCGAAATGATGCTCAACGGTGGTCGATCTCCCGAGGGCAACCGTTATCAGTATGAATGGGATCAACACGGAGAAGAGTAATGGCACGCATTACAGCAGGTGTCGGCTGCTCTCATGTTCCAGCGATTGGCGTAGCCATGGATCAAGGTCTCACCCGCCAACCCTATTGGGCACCCTGTTTTGCCGGTTTTCAAGAATCGCGCAAATGGATGAAACGCGCCAATCCTGATGTCATTTTCCTCGTCTATAATGATCATTGCACGGCCTTCGATGCCACCTGCATCCCAACATTTGCCCTCGGCTGCGCCCCCGAGTTTCAACCGGCAGACGAAGGTTGGGGGCCACGACCTGTCCCGGTCGTTAAAAATCACCAGAGACTGGCAAGCCATATTGCCCAGTCCCTTATTCTGGACGAATTTGACATCACCATTCTCAACGAGATGGAGGTTGATCATGGCTTGACGGTTCCACTGTCCGTTATGTTTGGTGAACATGGTCCGGACGATGAATGGCCCGCCTTGGTCGTCCCCTTGGCAATCAACGTTGTTCAGTTTCCACCTCCGACCGGCAATCGCTGCTTTCATCTTGGTCGTGCCATTCGTCGCGCCATTGACACCTACCCGGAAGATCTCGACGTAGTTATATTCGGCACCGGTGGGATGAGCCACCAGCTGCAATACAAACGAGCGGGTCTCATCAATCAAAAATTTGATCGAGATTTTCTTGACCGACTGACAACCGATCCCATCGGCTTGTCGCAAATGCCACATATTGATTATTTACGCGAAGCGGGGTCAGAAGGTGTGGAAATGGTGATGTGGCACGTTATGCGGGGTGCTCTCGATCGCGAAGTTACCGAAGTTCACCGTCACTATCATGTCCCCGCTTCCAACACAGCTGTGGGACATATCATATTGGAAAATACATCAATTCAAGGACAAGCCATATGAGATTATGTGTCGCCGGCGCCTACGGAGCTTTCGGAACAAAACACCTTGAAGCCCTCGACCGCATCGACGACGTTTCCGTCGTCTCCGTCATGGGACCCGACCAGGCAAAGATTGACGCCATCGCCGCTGAACGCAATATTGCCCAAGCTTCGACAGACTTGGAGGCCTGTCTTGACAATAAAAACGTTGACGCGGTCATCCTTGCGACACCCACCCACTTACACGCGGAACAAGCCATTACCTGCCTACATGCGGGCAAACCCGTATTGATTGAAATTCCAATGGCCGACTCACTGAAAGACAGCGAACACATCTGCGCCGTTCAAGAGGAAACGGGCGTCGTTGCCATGGCAGGGCACGTGCGCCGCTTCAATCCATCTCATCAATGGATACACACGAAAATAAAGGCGGGAGAGCTGACCATACAGCAAATGGATGTGCAAACCTATTTTTTTCGACGAACAAACATGAACGCCAAGGGAGAGCCTCGCAGCTGGACGGACCATCTTCTCTGGCATCATGCGTGTCACACGGTCGACTTGTTTCAGTATCAAACGGGCGAGATCGCCACGGAGTGTTTTGGACTGGCAGGCCCGCATCATCCAGACCTCGATATTGCCATGGATATGTCCATCGGCATGAAAACTGCATCAGGCGCGCTCTGCACGCTTTCGCTCTCCTTCAACAATGATGGCCCGCTCGGAACATTCTTTCGCTATATCTGCGATCATGGCACCTACATCGCGCGATACGATGACCTCTACGACGGACAAGACAATCCGATTGACCTCAGCGATGTCGCGGTCTCCAGCAATGGAATCGAACTTATTGACCGCGAGTTTGTTTCGGCCATTCAAGAGGGACGCCCGCCAAACAGTTCCGTGCATGATGCACTGAGTGCAATGCGCACACTCGATCGGATTGAGCAGACTTTGTCGTCGTGACGTCAGGCCAAGACTCTCCCGCCTATCCGATTCAGAATGTGCGGTAATGGACCCGTCCGTGGCGGCATTTCTCCTGCCAAATGTTGCCCATCTATACTGATACACGTTTGTTCACATGATGGTTGCCGCCGACGCCCGACAATCACCCGATGGCATCACAAAGTTACTTCTGTATTGAAAGAGAACCATCTTGCTACGCGGAACGGTCTCTCTTTGCGTATAAACCACCGGATGCAAGAGTTGGGAACTGTCGCAAAAAATTCGATTACAATGACTTCATCTTCGGAATCCGATATTGTTCCGGAAATTATTCAACAGCCGTTGCCATAGGGCCTGAAACGCATCCACCAACCTCGACCTGATCGAAAAATGTAGCCGTCAACAATAGCGCTCGGGTCCCGCCCACTGCTGAACGGAATACCGGTCACCATGTGCCCAACCCATGGGCAAGACCGCTTCAATACGATCCACATCTTCGTCAGTAAGCGAGATTTCTGCACCAATAACTAACTCCTCAAGATGTTCGACTTTCTGCGTACCGGGGATGGGCAAGACATGAACTCCCTGCATCAGCAGCCAGGCAATTGCGAGGGACGCCGCCGGAAAACCCATTTCACGCGCCAAAGCACAAAATTTAGCGTTATAACAATGATTATAGCCAAGATTTGGCTCCTGAAACCTCGGGTTACCTGAAGCCCAGGTCAAGTCTTCAACATCACATCTTTGATGCGGCCGATTGGTCAAAAGTGAACGCCCAACGGGAGAGAACGCAACCAGAGATGTCCCAAGTTCGGCGCACGTCTGAACAAGTCCAAGTTCCGGGGAACGTGTCGACAAGGAATACTCCGACTGCACAGCATCAATGGGATGTACCGCACTTGCTCGGCGCAACGAAGAGGGCGCAATCTCAGAAAATCCAATACCCTTTATCTTTCCGGCTTTCTTGAATGAGACCAGGGTATCGGTCACTTCTTCGATGTCGTGCCGGGTGTCTCGGCGATGAACGTAATAGAGGTCAAGCGCGTCCAATCCCAGTCGCTTAAGGCTACCATCAAGCGAAACGGCCATATGCTTCGGATCATTATTGAAGCGATGGTCCGGATCTCTTGTGATGCCAACCTTGCTTGCGATCGTGAAAGGGACCGGGCCTTTACGCATTCTCAACCAGTCACCAATAAGAGTCTCTGAGCGCCCCATCCCGTAAACATCGGCGGTGTCGATATGCGTGATTCCATAGTCAAGGCAGGCATCCAATAGTCTGTTTGCGTCCTCTTGGGTAATTGCACCCCAGAAGCTTGACAATGACATCGCGCCGTAGCCGATCGCACTCACCTCAACATTACTTTGTCCGAGCTCTCTGCTTTTCATACATGTCTTCCTAACGTCATGTTTCGATATCATCGCCTCCGCGAGATACGAAAAAGGTGGTTACATCCGCTCCCTTGCCGCATAAACACGACAAAATTAATACCCAAAAAGCCATATATTGACCAAATTTCTTGAACATCCGCGACAACAAGGGAACATGAAAGGGTGAAACGATTGCATCCAACGTGCACCATTGACTGTAAAAACAAAACGATTTGATTGTGATCTCAAAATCGACCTGAACGTCAGTTGATATGACAGTTTTCCATCTTTAACGGAACAGGTTTGACAAAAAGATCCGGTCGACCCCAAATCGTTACACAGCGATCATGTTCCGAAATTTCAGGACATGCTCCACAAACATGAAATTGGTGCGGCAAACATATTTTCAGCAAACGGAACAACCTGCTTGTGATCATAGAGAACGAGCCCCTGAACAAATTTTTCTCCGGCGGCCTCATTCAGCTTTTTCAAACCTGAAAAATCTCGAGACGTGACCGTTGCGGATGCTTTAACCTCTACGCCAATGATGTCCCCTTGTCTGTTTTCCAAAATGATGTCAACTTCATTGTTTTCTTTGTCACGGTAATGAAAGAATGCGCACCTTTGTTCACTCAATGCGGTAAGCTTGTAGAGTTCACCCAATACAAACGTCTCAAGAATTGAACCAAATGAAGTTCTATTTTTCTTGACTTTATCGGGTGAGATGTTTTGCATCGCGGCCAGTAATCCCGAGTCGAAAAAATGTAGTTTCGGAGATTTAATTGCCCGCCTTAAGCGACGTGTAAACCACGGCGGTATAGCGTGTATCAGAAAGAGGTTTTCAAGAATATGCACATATTTGCGTGTCGTGACATGGTTAAGATCAAGGGCAGAACCAATAGCAGAGTAATTCACCAACTTGCCCGAATGTTCGGCAAGAACCGTCATTAATCGCGGCATAAGTGCTATCTGCTCAATTTGGGTCATATCACGTATATCACGATTGATAATGGACTCCAGATAGCTGTGGTACCATTCTTGTCTTCGTGTCCATTTTTTTCGTTCAATGGCTTCTGGATAACCACCCGAAAGAACAGCTTCAATGAGACGTTCACCAACAATGAAGTGATCAACAACAGGTTTTTGGGCATCAAAGGCCCGATCAATAAAGTTCGGTCTTGAGCCAAGAATTTCTGCTTGACTTAAAGGTAATAACCTTATGATTTCCATCCTACCGGCGAGAGACTCCGTTACCTGAGGAATGGTCATGATATTTGCAGAGCCTGTTAGGAGAAATCTCCCCGGACGCGTATCGTGATCGACGGCGTTTTTGATTTCTAACAACAGCTCAGGGGCCCGTTGAATCTCATCAATAACGGCACAGTCTAAACCCCGAACAAATCCAACAGGATCATCAAGTGCTGATCTTCGGACGGTTGCGTTATCCAATGTAAAGAAAGACATTCTGTCCGTGGCAATTTCATTTGCCAAAGTGGTCTTACCGGATTGCCTTGGCCCTGAAATAAATGCAACCCGCGTATCCAATAACGCCTCTTCGATACGTTTCTTTGCAAATCTAGGATACAACCTAACCCGTATTTCTTTTGACCAGTTGAAAATATAGAGCCGACTAATTGAAAGTATATATCCGACTAATTGAAAGTATATATCCGACTAATTGAAAGATTGCAACCCGAAACATGCGGTATATCCAACCGATCACATGCGAAACACACCAAATCGGGTCTCTTCAATCGGCGCGTTCAGCACAGCTCGCAACGATAACCGCAAGACCTCTCGACCCATGCGCGGATCAATGATGCCATCGTCCCATAACCGGGCAGATGCATAGAGAGGATGGGATTGCTCTTCAAACATGTCAATCGTCGGCTGCTTGAATTCCGCTTCTTCCTTCTCACTCCACGTACCCCCCTTTCGCTCAATCGCATCACGCCGGACCGTTGCCAACACTCCGGCCGCCTGCTCTCCGCCCATCACCGATATCCGGGAATTGGGCCACGTCCACAGAAAACGCGGTTGATACGCCCGTCCCGACATTCCATAGTTTCCGGCACCATAAGAGCCGCCGACCAGCATAGTGATCTTTGGAACGGCTGTGGTTGCCACAGCGGTAACCATCTTCGCGCCATGGCGCGCTATACCTTCGTTCTCGTATTTTCGGCCCACCATAAAACCTGTAATGTTCTGCAGGAAGACAAGTGGAATTTTTCGTTGCGAACAGAGTTCGATAAAGTGTGCGCCCTTCTGCGCTGAATCGCTAAATATAACGCCATTATTCGCGACTATTCCGACGAGATAGCCTTCAATATACGCAAAACCGCACACCAGTGTCTCTCCGAATCGATTTTTGAATTCGTCCAATCGCGATCCATCCACAAGACGCGCAATCACTTCACGAATATCATACGGTGTCCGCAAGTCATTTGGCACAACGCCAAGCAGTTCATCCGGATCATACTTGGGCACTTCCGACGTAACCGATCGGTTATCCGGTTGCGACACACCGGCCAAGTTGGATATCGCGCGACGCGCCAGAGCCAAGGCATGCCGATCATCTTCGGCCAGATAATCGGCCACTCCGGATAAGCGGGTGTGGACATCACCTCCACCAAGATCTTCGGCCGTAACAACTTCACCGGTAGCAGCTTTCACCAGCGGTGGCCCGGCTAAGAAAATAGTTCCTTGTTCCTTCACAATAATTGTCACATCGGACATCGCAGGAACATAAGCCCCACCGGCTGTACACGACCCCATAACGACGGCAATCTGCGCAATCCCCTTCGCACTCATACGTGCCTGGTTGAAAAAAATCCGTCCAAAGTGATCCCGATCCGGAAAAACCTGATCTTGGTTCGGTAGGTTGGCGCCTCCTGAATCCACGAGATAAACGCATGGCAAATGGTTCTCTTCCGCGATCTCTTGTGCACGAAGGTGCTTTTTTACGGTCATAGGGTAATAGGTACCGCCCTTGACCGTCGCATCATTGCACACCACCATAACGTCTCGTCCATGAACACAACCGATGCCGCAGATTATTCCGGCACAGGGCGCTTCATCATCATACATTCCGTACGCGGCAGTTGCTCCGATCTCCAGAAACGTTGATCCGATATCGAGCAAATTGGCGATGCGTCGACGTGGAAGAATCTTCCCACGGGATTGATGCCGTGTCCGTGACGCTTCCCCACCTCCCAAACGTGCGCTCTCGGCCGCACCTTTCACCCGTTCAAGAGCTTTTAAATTTGCCTCGCGATTCGAAATAAACTGCTGTGAATGTGTATCAATGCTCGATGACAATTGCATCAACGCTGCTCCATATCAACGTTTCTCATGACACGTTTCCATCCTTGGGTGCGATACAAAAAACATCCGCTTCTCTCGTCAAAAAGGCGATGGTCCCTTGTTACGTCCCAGACGCATGCCGTTTCAGACTGGTTTCATCGCATGTCAATGGGCCATCGTAGCCATCAATTCGCGTCCGATAAGCATACGCCTGATTTCTGACGTTCCAGCACCAATTTCCATCAATTTGGCATCACGGAAAATCCGGCTTACAGGACTGTCCGATAAGAAACCCGCACCTCCGAAAGCCTGCACCGCTTGATGCGCCTGCGTCATGGCCACTTCTGACGCGTACAGACAACATGCGGCGGCGTCTTGACGAGTCACCTCCCCACGGTCACAGGCCTTTGCACATTCATATACATAGGCGCGTGCCGAATTCATCGCGGCATACATATCCGCTATCTTTCCCTGCATCATCTGAAAGTTACCGATGGGTTCACCAAACTGTCGCCGTTCTGTAACATAGGGCATCACTTCATCCATGCAGGCGGCCATCAGTCCGGTACCGATACCGGCCAACACGACCCGCTCATAGTCAAGACCCGACATAAGAACTGCGACACCCCGACCCTCTTCACCCAGCACATTCTCAAATGGAACCTCAACATCCTCAAAAATAAGTTCAGCCGTATTTGAACCCCGCATGCCCAGCTTGTCGAAATGCGGCGATGTTGAGAATCCGGACATTTCCTTTTCCACCAGGAACGCGGTAATACCGCGCGATTCCTGCTCGGGATCTGTCTTGGCGTAAACCACGAGTATATCCGCATCCGGCCCATTCGTAATCCAGTATTTGGTCCCATTCAAACGATAATGATCGTTGTACTTTTGGGCGTGAAGTTTCATCGAAACGACATCTGAACCCGCCCCTGCCTCTGACATCGCAAGAGCGCCGACATGCTCACCGGAAATCAAACGGGTCAAATACTTTTCTTTCTGTTCCCGCGTTCCGTTCAAACGAATCTGATTGATACACAAATTCGAATGAGCCCCGTAAGACAGAGAGACACTGGCGGACGCGCGTGCAATTTCCTCTATCGCAACAACATGTGCAAGATACCCGAGGCCTGTTCCACCATATTCCTCTTCCACGGTAATGCCCAACAACCCAAGCTGACCCATTTCGAGCCAAAGCTCATTGGGAAAGGAATTGCGGGAATCAATCTCCGCCGCCAACGGCTTCACACGGTCTTGAGCCCACCGATGTACCATGTCACGGATTGCATTCACATCGTCCCCTAAATCGAACTGCATACTCGACGTGAACATCAATGATCATCCATAATTGACTTGATAGGCGGTAGCGTCTACCTGCTAGACTTACACGTCGTCAACGAATGCTGCAACACCAACTCTCACCCAAAAGAGACGATGGTGGACCCGATCCGTATCAACGGCACACAACCATCAAACCGCATAGGGGCCTTTATCATTCTGTCAAGGAAACCCCACAATTGATGAAACGCATGGATTGGAAGACGCACACCGTGAGTGAACGGATACTCTCAAACCGGGTCACACATTATCCCATTCAGAAGGCCGATCGTCCGATGCGCCCTATCGATGCCCATCATAAACGCGCTTTCGTCAACGACGCGTACACCTCGGAAACCTCATCGCGTATAATCTCGGCAATGAGATCGCAATCCGCGAGATCGAATGTAAGCGGAATACGCATATCAAGGAGACCAGCAAGTACACGGTCACTGCGCGGCATTGGTTCACTTGGCGCAAAACGCCAACTGTCATATTTCGATGTAAATCCAGCAGGCTCGTCAGCACCAAACCATTTCAGTTCAACACCCCGTTCCCGACAACGATCAACAACCTCCAAGACGTTCGGTTTCGGCCAGTCCAGCAGCAGGAACTGAAGAGACGACCCGACAAATTGCTCGTCATCCGAACGTCTCACCAAAGTAAGACCCGGAAGATCACTCAACCCAGAAACCAATCGAGAATATCGATCATTCCAGTGTCGAACACGACGTGGCAACGTACGCAGTTGGGGTCTCAAAATGGCCGCCCGCACATTGTCCATTCGACCCGAAACATTCGGGGTGGTGTACTTGAGTTCCGCAAAGGCCTCGGGCGGCGGCGCGGCGTGATGCTTCTCATAATGCATATAGGATCCCGAAAGAATAATGGTTCGTGCCGCTATTTGGCTGTTATCGGTAATCAGCAACCCACCCTCACCGGAATTCATATGTTTATAAGTTTGAAACGAGTAACACCCTATTTCACCATGTCTTCCAGATGGTACGGTGCGCCACCGAGCACCAAGAGTATGTGCGCAGTCCTCAATGACCCGAACACCGGCCGCATCGCACAATCCCATAAGCTGGTCCATATCGCAGATATGTCCCCGCATATGGCTCAAGAGCAATACATTAGCCTTATCAATCTTCGATTGTAGATCATTCAAATCAATTTTTAATCCTTCGGTTACCTCCACAAAAATTGGCTGGGCCCCAACCGATGCAATCGCTCCGGGAACCGGTGCTAACGTGAAGGTATTGGTCAGAACCTTGTCACCATGTCCGACATCCAAGGCCCGCAACGCCGTCGCCAATGCATACCCGCCGGATGCGACGGCAACGGCGTATCGCGACCCGATCATGTGCGCAAATTCCTGCTCAAACAGAGCAGTCTCTCCCCATTCACCGTCGGTCACATTGTAACGATGCAAACGTCCGTGCTGCAGCACCGCTGTAACCGCTTCGATCCCTTCATCCGGAATTTTATCCTGTTGCGTGAATGATCCGTTAAATCGTTTCCGCATCCTAAACTCTTGCTTGTTTTCACCTAATCATTCTGATCGGAAAGACTCATGCGCTGCCCAAAATTGAGGTACAGACTCACATTGCGCGCATCAATATTCCCGGTCTGAACTGGCCATTCACGCACACGGACCGCACATCGCTCATCAGCCCACTCAGTCACCTCTCTCCTGATGCTCAGGAATCAATCCAGCCGCAATCTCCGGCAAATCCGCAAAATCCGACAAAAATGCGTCGGGTTTAAGCGTCATAGTTTCAACGGCAGATGGCCCGAAGTTCACCAATATAGAGGACGCGCCGGCCGCTCGAGCGGTATCGAGATCCGTTCTACTATCGCCGACCAGACAGGCGCGGTCCGTGTCGCCATTCGCACGCCTTATTGCTTCAAAAAATGGTGCGGGATCTGGCTTGCAAACCGACAAGGTGTCTGCTCCAATCAACGAATCGAAGAGATCACGCGCGCCCAAGCGCGTCATCAATAATTCTGCGAGTCGTTCCGGTTTGTTTGTACAGATTCCAACGGCAAAGCCATTGCGGTGTAACCTCTTCACCGCATCCAAGGCTCCGGGAAAGAAGGTAGAATACGTATCAATGGACTGTTCATAAGCGTCAAGCAATATGGGATAAAGACGCGTCACCTCCAATTCATCATACCGACCCACTCTCTTCAAGCCATGCCGCAGCATCATGCGCCCTCCTCGCAATGCAACGGCGGCATCTTTCGACGGCTGAAGCACATTCCCGAAACCCAGTGTACGAAAACAATAATTGGCCGCGGCAATCAAGTCTCCACTCGTATCAACCAAAGTGCCATCAAGGTCAAAAATTACCGCACGCACATTCTATGCTCCTCAAAAATGTCATCAATCTCGATGTTGCAACACGCAACTCAAATTGATGACGTTACCGGTTGCGCAGACCAAACAAGCAGATACAATTCATTTTAAGTTTTGCAATGAGAATGTCCATGAATATTGCTGTTGTCATCTTGGCCGCCGGGAAAGGCGACCGGATGGAATCCGCTATCCCAAAAGTTATGCATCCTTTAGGACAAGCGCCACTGCTTATTCACGCTCTGCGTGCAGGGCAAGCCTTAAACCCGGCCCGGACAATTGTCGTAACCGGTCATGACGCCGAAAATGTCGCACATACGGCACGTCAATTTCATCATAGTGTTGAATGCATCCGACAAGCGGAACAGCTTGGAACCGGGCACGCTGTTGCCCAGGCGCGCAACACTCTGTCAAATTTTGATGGCGACGTCGTGGTTCTCTATGCAGACACCCCTCTGATTTGTCCTGAATCACTACAAAGAATGATTGAGGCCCGTGCACAGCATGATGTCGTTGTCCTCGGATTCCATTCACATGAGCCCTCAAAATACGGTCGACTTGTGATGGCGGGACACAGCCTTGAACGTATTGTGGAATATAAGGACGCAAACACACATGAGAAATCCATAACCTATTGCAACAGCGGTTTACTGGTTTGCGAGAAAGATCGCCTCTTTGAATTGATCGAAGACGTCGAAAACACAAACGCCGCGAACGAATATTATCTTACAGACATCATCGCACAAGCCCGATCACGTGGACTCCGCTGCACCGCTGTGACATGCGCCGAAGACGAGGTCCTCGGAATCAACAATCGGGAAGAGCTCGGGAAAGCCGAACGTCTCTTTCAATCGCAAAAGAGGAGCAATGCAGCACAAAAGGGTGCATTGCTTATTGCCCCGGATACGGTATTTTTTTCGTTCGATACCGAAATCGAACACGATGCCGTCATCGAACCCTATGTAGTTTTTGGCCCGGGCGTCACCGTTCAATCCGGCGCCACTATACGATCATTTTCGCATGTCGAAGGTGCCGAAATTCGCCCGGGCTGTACCGTTGGACCCTACGCGCGCATCCGATCGCACACCACGTTGAACGATAATGTACGCATCGGGAACTTTGTTGAACTCAAGAACGCAGAAATCGCACGCGATGCCAAGATTAATCATCTGTCCTATATCGGTGATGCAAATATTGGCGAAGCGGCCAACATTGGTGCCGGTACTATCACCTGCAATTACGACGGAGTGATGAAGCACCACACGATCATCGGAAAGGAAGCCTTCATTGGATCAAATACGATGCTGGTGGCACCGGTTGAAGTGGGCGACAACGCTATAACCGCCTCAAATACCGTCGTTACAAGGAATGTCGAACCGGACGCCTTGGCTATCGGACGATCAAAATTAACGGTTCACAAAAATGGCGCAAGAAAATTACGCAATCGACTGATCGCAAAACACCACAAACACCCGACCCAATCAAACGAATGTGCGGAATAGTTGGCGTCTTAAGCAATCACGAAGTTGCCCCGATTCTGGTCGAGGCACTCAAGCGTGTGGAATATCGAGGTTATGACAGTGCCGGACTTGCAACCATCAATGCGGGACACCTCGATTGCCGACGTTCTGTAGGAAAACTGATCAACCTCTCAGACCTACTCGTACACGAGCCCTTGCAAGGTAAATCAGGGATTGGACACACGCGCTGGGCTACGCACGGAGAGCCGACGATCAAAAATGCACACCCCCATCGGGCCGGAAAAGTGGCTGTTGTACATAACGGGATTATCGAGAATTATCTCGATATTCGGGAAAAGTTGAAGAGGAGAGGAATTGAATGTACGACCGATACGGACACCGAGACAATTGCGCTTCTCGCCAATCACTCCATCAGTCAGGGAAAGACAGCTGTCGAAGCGGCGTTTGCCACACTCAATGAACTGAAAGGAGCCTTTGCGCTGGCATTCCTCTTTGACGGAGAAGATGATTTAATCGTCGCCGCCCGGAAAGGTTCGCCCCTCGCCATCGGTTACGGCGACAACGAAATGTATCTCGGCTCCGACGCTATTGCCCTCGCACCTCTGACAGACCGCCTCACCTATCTTGAAGACAATGATAAGGCGGTGATCACCCGCGCAAATGTCGAAATCTACGACGCAAACGGAACCCTTACCAACCGCCCAGTGAAAGTGATTTCCGCCGGCACAGGGCAGCCGGATAAGTCGGGATTCAAACACTACATGGAAAAGGAGATCGCCGAGCAACCCTCCGTTGTCAAAGGACTACTTCAGCAATATCTGACCACGAACGGTCACTTCAAAGATATCCCTCTCGATATCGGCTTTCGTGAATTCGACCGGCTGATCTTGGTCGGATGCGGAACAGCCTTCTACGCATGTTTGGTGGCCAAGTACTGGTTCGAGCGGATCGCACGCCTTCCCGTTGAAGTCGATATCGCGTCCGAATTCCGATATCGTGTGCCACCGATCGGTAACAAAACACTCGCCCTGTTTGTCAGTCAATCCGGGGAGACGGCCGATACCCTTGAAGCCCTACGTTACTGTACGGGAAAAGCGGCACAGACCCTTTCAATTGTCAATGTAACCGATAGCTCGATCGCGCGCGAAAGCGGTCTCATTTTCCCCATTCAAGCTGGTCTGGAAATTGGTGTCGCATCCACAAAGGCCTTTACCTGCCAGTTGACCGTTCTCCTCATCTTGGCCTTGAAGGCCGCTTTCGACAAAGAAGCCATAAACGATGCCCATCTTTCTGATCACATTGCCTCACTGAAAGATATCCCGACGTTGATGCGTCGGGCGCTCGATCACAAGGATGATGTTCAGGCCGCGGCCCTGCACATCAGTTTGGCACGCGATGTCTTGTTCCTGGGACGTGGGCTGATGTATCCTCTAGCTATGGAAGGCGCGCTCAAGCTGAAGGAAATCAGTTATATTCACGCAGAAGCCTATGCCTCCGGCGAGCTCAAACATGGCCCAATTGCCTTGATCGACAACCAAATCCCCATCGTGATGATGGCGGCTCCGAGCGATGTCTTTCGAAAATCTCTTTCAAATTTGCAGGAAGTGCTGGCACGCAAGGGCAAAGTCATCCTTGTGTCGGATGAAGAGGGAATTCAAGCAGCCGGGCACGAGATCACGATGTCTGTCAAGATGCCAAAAGTTTCGCCTCTTGTTGCACCCATTCTCTATGCTCTTCCAGCGCAACTCCTAGCCTACTATACCGCCGTGGCGAAGGGAACAGACATTGATCAACCGCGCAATCTCGCAAAATCCGTAACAGTGGAATGACATAACATGACAGAGAACCATGAAAACCTTCATTCAGGTCGCGGTTATGTCTCGCATAAGTCACAGCCGTTATGGCAAAACCCATAGGGATTCCTGCCAATCGCCATCAATATGCAATCAAACTGTCACAGGAACGGTCATGGCGTCCACTCTTTGTTCAAAAAAGCTTTTCATCATGAAATCGATCGACCTCCAAAATCCCATGCTCCCTGCAGGTGATTCGGAAATCTCAACCCACCGGTGAAGGTCGAACATCCGGATCAAGCCCACCGGCCTGTACGAGATAACGTCGGAAGGAAGGGATTGGACAGTAATAAAGGTCGCTTCCACTTTCCTGTAACGCGCCTTGATGCACAAGATGTGTGCGAAACATCTCATCAGAAAGCGTATCGGAAAGCATCTCACCATATCGGGTTTCGAAGGACGAGGTTATTGTCTTAAGAATCTGGCCTCCATCCGCGCCGTCAACCGTCGTGTCTGAGCCCGGTATCGACTGCAAGACTTCTGCAACAACAACCTTATATTTCTTCATCAAGGGACTCTGTTGCTTCTCATAATAGTCTTTGCGAAGCTTTTCCGCTTTGTTTGCTGCCGATATCCAATCTTCTTTCCGCGCCTGGGTCAAGTCACCTGCAAATGTCAACGCCAACTGGCCGATCTCCTTGAGTGCGAAATGCATATGATGAGGCCATCCTTCCGTTGGTCGGATGATCATCTCTAACGTATCATCACACCCGCTGCAGATGATCGCGAAATGATCGCAGAATGCATGCAGCAATTCCGATTGCTCACATGGGTGAAGACCCCCAAGATGGTGCGTTGTAAGGGCACGGGTCAATCCACAGGCATTGAGAACAGACATTGTATCGCCCAGACCCGCGCACACGAGCGAAATCGGTGCGCCGGATTCACCTTCATGAAGTGTTCGAAAAACCCTTGAGATGTCTGTATGTTTGTCCGGAGGCAAATTCTGCGCTTCATCGACCGCAAGAATAACCGGCCGTGCCCAGCGCGCGTGCCCCATGGTCTCTTGAATATCAGCGATGCTACCGATTCTGTGATCGGGAATATTGAGACTGTAACCAAAGAGGTCTACATCCTGCACATTCCGGCGGACCCTTTCGAGAAGATCCCGTCCGCGTTCGATCCAGTCATCGCGCTTGAGATGGCCTGCCACCATAATTTGCTTCAAAACACCGGATAAATTGTCCTCCATATCGACACTGGACGTTCGAACAATCCCAGGAACAATACGATCCAGATTTTCGCGTTCATATAATGTGTGTTCCAAATGCCTGAGGATGGATGTCTTCCCGGCACCAGGTGCACCGTGAATGACGCGGGTTACGCCGGGCTCTCCATGCTTTCTCTCATCCGGTTTCCATGTTTCGAACGCCGCAGCTTCAATGGAAGACAGAATATCATTCCGACCAACAAAAACAGGTGGCGCACTTTTTCCTCCACCACGCCAGACAAATCTATCCAATTCTGCTTGTTTGAAGGTCATACGTCATTATCTTTCGATTAATCGGGTTGACGCAAAACTAACTGTAGTGAAGAATAAAATCAATTCACTTGAGCCGGCGTTCGACCGCATACAGATCCATGCCCATAATCCCTGATCACTCGCTCATGACACCGTACATCAACGCGCTGAAGGCGGACGCAGACCCCGAACGTGCCCCACAGATGGCCCAATATCACAAAGTCACGCGCCCTTATCTCGGCTTAATGAACAAGCAAATTGATGATATGGTGAAGATTTGGCGGCGCGAACTATCCGTCGACAATCGGGTTACACTGGCCGATCAATTATGGAACACCAATATTTACGAAGGGCGTCTGGCCGCCGCAAAACTTCTCACACAAAACCGTATGGATCCAGACTATCAGGCATGGTCTCTTATGTATTCCTGGGCACAAGATTTTGACAGTTGGGCAATTGCGGATCACGTTTGTATGGCCGGCCACAAAAGATTATTGGCGGATCCAACACGATTGGATGATGTTGAACAATGGACCCACTCGGACCATATGTGGTCACGCCGCGCCGCTCTGGTTATTTCCCTTCCGTGGACAAAACAACAAAACCCGACAGCAACGGACATGGCACGACGGGAGCGTATATTGAAATGGGCTGAGTCCTATGCGGAGGATCAAGAATGGTTTATTCAAAAAGCCATCGCTTGGTGGTTACGGGAATTGTCCAAGCGCGATGCAACCCGCGTTTCGGTTTTTCTGGAGAACGTTGGTCATAAGCTGAAACCATTTGCGCAACGAGAAGCCGCAAAGTACCTGAACAAATGAATACGTCTCATCATACGAAAAAACGTGTCCTACAGGGTTTCACCGCAAAACATGCAAATGGAAAACCGATACGGATTAACCGCGGGTTCATACTCGCTCTTATGCCAGC
Source organism: Aestuariivita sp. (assembly GCA_026710045.1). Taxonomy (GTDB): domain Bacteria; phylum Pseudomonadota; class Alphaproteobacteria; order Rhodobacterales; family Rhodobacteraceae; genus JAPORY01. The sequence goes on from JAPORU010000150.1 coordinate 27,419, forward strand.
GTCCACCTTTGCACAACATTCTGATGGAGTCAAGACGCCGGCTGCTCTTTCCAAGGCAATCCCACGCTGTTTTTTGCCACATTTTTATTGACAACACGTGTCAGTC
>JAPORU010000044.1 GCA_026710045.1 Aestuariivita sp.
AAGTGAGTTTTTTCAAGATCTTACCAGAGAATTTCAGGTTTTTTTGCAGACACTAGTTAGTTATACTTGAGAACTCTGATGAGCATGTTTCCAAGATGGAAGGGAAAGATAAGGATTCCAAACCTGCCTGAGAGGCGCTGTCGAGCAGGTGGTAACTCAATTGTTCAAAACTGTTTTCTCGGATGTGAGACGTCGGTTGAGATTGCTGAATCCCAATATACCGGGCACGACCTCATCAAAACCAATCTCTCTGCCCCTACAATGAGCTGCTGCTCAGACAAAAAGGGGCCAAACGAATCGAAAGCACCTATGGCGTCCTCACTATGCATGGCGTCGAAACGTTCGACGAGATTTCGGAGACGACTGAGTTCAAATGGGATCAATTAGGAGCTCTAGCTGAGCATGCGGCGCGCCCTGATGATGTTCTTGCCGTCTGGCAAGACAAGTTTGCCTTTCGCACTGAAGATGAAGAGAAGGACATTCCAGGTTTAAGGGCGCCGCAAATCGGCGCGCTCCACGCCATATCCGCACATTTCGCTGTGGGACAAAAATTTGAACCTGCGACAGTGGTGTTGCCTACCGGCACAGGTAAGACAGAAACCATGTTGGCAATGACGGTTTACCATCGGCTTCCAAAAATCCTCGTTCTCGTCCCCTCCGATGCACTGCGCACTCAGATCGCGCAGAAATTTGCAAGCCTCGGAGTGTTGCCCCAAGCACGTGTTGTACCGGACGAAATTGCGCGGCCCCGGGTCTGCAAAATGACGAAGGCGATAACACGCATTGAAGATGCCACGGCGATGCTGGAGCAGTCTAACGTGATCGTGACGCTTCCAAATACTTTGCGCAAATCCAGTCCGGAAGCATTGGCGCACCTCATTGAGGGATGCACAGATCTCATTGTCGATGAGGCCCATCATGTTTCGGCACCAAGCTGGGCAGAAATCCGCGATCGCTTCGATGAGAGGCGGACTACTCAGTTTACCGCGACTCCCTTTCGGCGGGACAACAAACGCATCGACGGCAAGATCATTTTCAACTTCAAACTCGGCGACGCGCAAGCGGCCGGCTATTATCGTCCGATCAATCTGGAAACGGTTGAAGAGTTTGGCGACAATGAAGCCAGAGATCGCGCGATCGCAGAAGCAGCCGTTAAGGCGCTTCGGCGTGATCGTGAAGAACTCGGACTTGATCACCTCTTAATGGCGCGGACCCGGACCACAGACCGCGCGGATGCGGTCGTCGCGCTTTATCGGACATTAGCGCCGGATTTGAAGCCTCAAGTGGTCTATACCGGAACAGGCCGGACAAAGGCCAACAAAGATGCGTTAGATGCGCTGTTGGACCGTGGCCCGGACGGCGCACGTATTATTGTGTGCGTGGATATGCTTGGCGAGGGCTTTGATTTGCCCAATCTCAAAATCGCAGCGCTTCATGACACGCATAAATCACTCGCGATCACGCTGCAGTTTATCGGTCGCTTCACCCGCAAGGGTGATGAGGAAAGTATTGGCGAGGCGACGGTCGTTGCCAATATTGCCGATCCTGAAACGGAACAAAAGCTAACAAACCTCTATGCAGAAGGGGCGGACTGGGACGCACTCATTAAACGTCTGAGTGAAGAGCGAATTGAGGACGAGTTGAAGCTTCAAGATGTGGTCATGAGTCTGAAGCAGCAAGGCGACCTCCATGACCACCTGTCGCTTTGGAATCTGCGGCCATCTCTTTCAACTCAGATTTACCGAACCAAATGCGCCGACTGGCGTCCAGAGAACTTCGTCGATGTTCTGCCGGGGGACGCAGAAAGCTGGTATGCACTGAGTGAAGAAAACAGCATCCTCGTTGCCGTCATTCACCGCTCTTCCACAGTAAAGTGGGGGAACTACCAAAATCTCTTTGATACATCTTACGACCTTATTCTGGCGTATTGGGATCGCAAGGCCCATGCCCTCTTTATGTATTCCTCGGACTACAAAGGCCTGCGCATTGAGAAAATGGCGCAGAAGATCACAGACGAACACACTGAGCTTGTTCATGGTCCGTCGATCTTCAATATCCTGAACAATGTTGAGCTGCCTTTGGTGAAGAATCTTGGATCGTCGCGTGTTGGGGCGATTAGCTTTACGTCGTACTTCGGGCCGAACGTGACAGATGGTCTGGCGAGTATCGAAAAACGGGAATCGTCGCTCAACAATATCGCTTGTCTTGGTTACGAAGATGGCGAGCGGGTCCTTTGGGGCGGTACGCAACGAAAAGGAAAGGTCTGGCAGCAATCTTCGGGCACAATTTCCGAGTGGCTAGAATGGTGTCGGAAGACTTGGCTGAAAGTGTCGAACGAAGAAGACATCGACGCTAACATCACACGAGATTTTCTGCGACCTCAAAAACTGGATCGCGCGCATCCGTCTGTGCCGGTCTCGATTCAGTGGGGGGAGCAAACGCAGCTGCGGTTCAACGACAAACAATTCTTCCGCTTCGCAGATGCAGAGCAGCCGCTCTATCTCACGGATCTGGAAATTGTCAGCGTGGCAGACAATGGGGACGTCACCTTCAGGATTTATACGGAGTCAGACGCTTCTAAATACGTCTTCAAAATCGATCCAGACCTTCCGGGTGGGTATGGATATTCCAGAGTCTCAGGCCCGGATGTCTTTTATCGCACCTCCAACAATGTACCTGTTTCCATAGTCGAGTATCTACAAACCGATCCATTCATCATTCGATATGCAGACGGGACGCACTCATATAATTGCTACCATATCCCAGTCCGTCTCGACGCGGGGGCTTTCCCCAGAGATCGTCTTGAAACCTGGGATTGGAACGGTATACCGCTCAATCAAGAGTCAATGCATAAAGCAGGTGCCAAGGACACAATCCAGTACCGATCTTTTCAACAGATCGCAGCCGATTACGATCTGGTTTTCAACGATGATGGCTGCGGCGAAGCGGCGGACCTGGTTGCGCTTCGGGAAGTGGACGAGGACACTATTCGCCTTTGTCTCGTTCACTGCAAAGGTGCGAAGGGCGCTAAGGTTTCAAATGATATTGAGAATTTTTACACAGTGTGCGGCCAGGCGCAGAAGAGCATCGCGGTTAAACATGGTGGCGTTCAGACGCTCTATTTTGATCTTAAACGAAGGCAGGAGAACTGGGCAAAGACGGGAGCCAGTCGTTTTTTGAAGGGCGACATGAAGACCCTTGCCTACTTCAAGGAAAAGGCCCGGAAGGCCAAATTGGAATTTGAAGTGATCATCGTTCAACCCGGCGGTTCGGCGGAGCAGTTGAGCGACGATATTCTCAAACTTTTGGGCACTACGGAGTTGTTTTTGGTCAAAACCTCGGCAGCTGACTTTCGGGTAGCTCTATCCGCTTAGTCTTAAATCTGCCTTTGTTTGTGGTAAGTCAAACGATCAGAACAAACCATTCCCAATGGAGCTAGTATACCAACATCATTGTATTGATGTTTAAAGCCGCAGACATGTTGTTTTGATGTATCCTGATATGATAGAGTAGCCTGACACAACAACAAAAAAATCCCATGGGTCTGAGCAGGGCCGTTTTCTGAGGTTGGGGTCCCCAACTTCAGGCGTGGGATAGAAC
>JAPORU010000006.1 GCA_026710045.1 Aestuariivita sp.
ACCACGCTTCAATCGCCAAGGCAACTGGGTGCCCACATCGCCCGCCAATGACAATCGTGCAATTCGCGTTGCGCTGGCAGCTTAGGGACACAACATATGGTAGAAAAGTTAGTACACCATACAAGAATCGCACCCCTATTGATGAGGTGATTGCCTGGATTTCAGATAAGGAGTGTCTCGACGACAAGATGGTGGCGTTGAATCTTTCCTTGGACATCTATAGCAACGCCGACCGGCCTTCAAAACTCCGGAACCGTCTCCTGGACGCCGTAAAAGGACACACAGACTTATCCGATGTGCTGCACCGCCGCCTCAATCCACCGCCAATAAGTGATACGGAAAAACGCCATCAAAAAGAAGCGGCTCGGTTCAAAAAACAATGCGAAGAGGATGAAAAAGCGTACGCGGCCTCTCGCGAACAATGGCGTGACCTTGTGCGCAAAAACCTTGACCAGGTTCGGGACATAAAACCAGCTTCCGAAAGCCGTATCTGGAACTCCCAATCATATTTGTTCAAGCGCATGAATGAACACAGTCACTCAAACGACAAATGGAGCCGAATCAACTGGCGAAACTTATCAGAGGAATTCGGACAAGAAACCGCTGAAGCTATGCGCGATGGGTTGATGGCAATATGGCGGCGGTTTACCCCGGCCCTTGTCTCCGAGACGGGAGAAAAAGGAAACACCGCTCCAGAAATTCAGGTCATGGGACTATCCGGCCTTGAAATCGAATCGCGTGAGATTGCAGGATGGCTCAATGCTTTAACACAAGACGAAGCGCGCCAAGCCGCCCGCTATCTCTTTTGCGAACTGAACGGGTTCCCATCCTGGTTCAGACGGTTTGCGGATCATTATCCTGACATTACCTATGATGCTGTCCATACCGAAGTTGCGTGGGAGTTATTCGCCGTGACCCGAACCGACACAAAACCGCGCCATTACGTGCTCGATAATCTTGCATGGCATGCTCCTTGGTATGCTGAAAAGCTTGCACCGTACTTTATGGAACAACTGCAAGAACGCGATCCAGGTTTTCCGCATTCGCTTGGAATAGTCCTGAGCGCGATTACGCGATCCGAGCGCATTTCCGACATGGATATCGCTACACTCTGTTCAAAGAAGATTAAGGCGGGGACCACACCGGAGACACACATCCCCCTGTGGTACGCGGCGTGGGTCTCGGTTGAACCGGAACCCGCCATCCAACACCTCGCAAACGCACTCGAAACGCGGTCACTTAAACAGGCCAAAGACTTAGCGATTGTGTTCATCAATGCCCTTAATAACGCACGTCGCGAGGACGGTATGGATGTACGGGAGCAGCACAAAAGGTCACAGCATTTGCTTAAACTGTACACATTAATGAACGCGCACATCCGCCCAGAAGAAGACATCAATCGCATCAACTCTGGAGCCTACAGCCCCAATGCACGCGACCACGCGCAGCATGCACGCGATCACCTCTATGTCATGCTCTGCGACATTCCCGGCAAAAAAACCTTTGATGCCTTGATGTCTATCGCTCAAATGGCTTCGGATGAGCCGATCAGGGCACGGATAACGAAACAGGCCATCACACGGGCAGAAGCCGATGCCGATGCCGACACATCCTGGCAGGTCTCTCACGTCAATGAATTTGAAGCAAAACTGGAACGAACCCCATCCACTTCTCGCGATCTGTTTGATCTTGCGGTTAATCGTCTGCACGATTTGAAACAGGAGTATGAGAACGGAAATTTCAGCCCGGCGAATGTTGTGATCGAAATTAAAGAAGAATGTAAACTGCGTAATTTTTTAACGCGCGAACTTCTCATACGATCCCGGGACCGCTATTCGATTTCCCAGGAAGATGAAATGCCAAATCAGCAGCGGACAGACATTCGTTTTCTTCATTCGAATATACCGGGTATGGTTCCTGTCGAGCTCAAGATTGCAGATAACTGGACAGGCCCGCAACTCTTTGACAGGTTGTGCAACCAACTTTGTCATGACTATCTACGAGACGCGAACAGCAAAAACGGTATCTTTCTCCTTGTCTCTTACGGAAGGAAGGCACGCTGGGTACCTCCGACAGGAAAAAGGGTGGATTTTGAAGGATTGATTGATGCCTTGCAAAACCATACCCATGCCTGTCTTGCAACCGACCCGAATCTTCAAAAATTATCCATAGAGAACATTAAGATTATTGGGATTGATCTTACCAAACGCAACGGATGTAGAGAATTGAGATTCTAATCGCTTGTGCTTGAGATCATAACATTTTTGAACTCACATTAAATGAGCTTGAACTTACGGGTGTGAGACTCATGCAGGTTGTGTAGTTTTCCGAAAAACGATCGTTTTTAGTACAACCCCATATATGATTTGAAATCCTCATCTTTCCATAAGAAAAAGACTTCAGAACCTTGTCTTGAAACGCATATCCCGAAAAAAATAACCAAAACCGTTTTTAGGAGTATCACATGCTTGTCGGTTATGCCCATGTCTCAACACTTGATCAAAGTCCAGCTCTTCAAAGAGATGCACTGCGTACAGCAGGCTGTGAACGGATTTTAGTCGAGGAAGCATCTGGGTCGCATCGAGACCGTCCTGAATTAATTGCCGCCCTTGATTACTTGCGCAAGGGCGAGACCCTTGTTGTATGGAAACTGTCACGTCTAGCGAGATCTTTAAAACAAGTCATCAAGACGGTATCAGACATCGGTGAGCGCGGGGTCTCTCTTAAAGTTTTAACCCAGAACATTGATACGACGACACCAGAAGGGCGGTTGTTCTTTCATATGACCGCCGCTTTTGACGAGTTTCAACGGGAATTGATCGTTGAAAATACACGCGCAGGTTTAGAAGCCGCACATCGACGCGGACGGCGTGGAGGACGACCCAGCGTCATGACAGAAGAACGACGTAAACAAGCAGAAGCGCTGCTTAAAGATACTACGCATTATCCGTTCATCGGTGACGTGATTGATCAGCTCAAAATCGGACGCACCGCATTCTACCGATATTTCCCAACTGATCGCATCAGGCAGCTACGCGCAGAACATTCCGAAAGCGCCCAGACGTAGCAAAATCCCGTGGTGGATTACGTACCTTTGTTGGGATAGATCCATACTTGTAAAGAAAGGAACCGAACCACGACCAAGGAAACTGAACCACAGCCGAAGATCGTAAACCCGCGCTATTCTCGTGATGGTGGCCCGCGCGCTTGTGAGCGGGGATGGAGGCATAAAGTCGTAGGGATACAAAACTTCTGCCGAGGCTAGTATACCAACATCATTGAATTGATGCTAGAAGCTGGTAAACTGTTGTCTTATTTATAGTGAATGATATAGAGTCGTCTCATTGATAACAATACCACATCCCGATTGGTTTGAGCAGGGCCGTTTCTGAGGTCGCAACATCGACGACGGATGAGGGGATAACATATGAGGCATAATGATGAACCCGAAAGGACGAAAATTTTATCATGTTACGCTGGATACTGAGGAGCGATCGTCTCTCCAGGATCTGGTGGAGGGTGGCACGGGCTCCAAGGAGCGACGCAAGCGGGCGCACATCCTGTTGTTGGCGGATATCAACC
>JAPORU010000026.1 GCA_026710045.1 Aestuariivita sp.
TCTTACCGCCTCCTGACCCTAACACAACATCCATGAACCGGAATCCTCAAACCACACCATCCGCCGTGGTGCACTTCAGAGTTGAACGGACGATATATATATATCAAATATTTAACAGAAATCATGAACTGCTAAACGGGACACTAGTGATATTCAGTGTGGAAGTCACCGGTCGCAACACTGGGAACATTATCAGTTTCATTACCCGTATCTACATTATTCCAAAGGTGAGCATTCCAACTTCCAGAATCTGGGCCTCGCGGTCGTGCCTCAAGCTTTAGGGTCTCTGGCGGAACAAGTTACTCGATCCCTGAAGCGTGACCGCATTTTCACCTAACAAGAGAGAATGAAATGAGCCCTATTGAAAAAGACGCATAATATTTCTTCAATCATGATCGAATGGCAGAGAATGATCACGCTACTGCGGCAAGACCGTTTTTTGCAACAGCGTCAGAAGCTTCAGCGAGGCTCCACGCGGGCGCTTTTCGCCTCGCTCCCATTGACTGACCAACCCTGTCGTTACATTAAGATAACGCGCGAATACAGCTTGACTGGCATTCTCCTGTATCTGAACCGTACGGATGTCCTGTGGCGCCATGTCCTTGATTGGAGTTAGGCACTCTCGTCGAAAGCCTTCATCGATCCTACCTCGCCACGCGCCGGCGGGTGATTCGATCTTTTTCGGTTCAAGGCGGTCAACTCGGACTCACATGTTCGCTGATCCGTTTCCTTTCGAACGGGGTAATTTCCGTCCGTAACGTAACCTTCATGTACCCATCTGCAGAGAGTTGAAACCATTGAAAACAAGGAATTTCTGTGGTTGATGATCAATAGTCGGGAGCATTGGAATTGTTCCTGCTTCACGATTTTCTGTGGATTGGTAGACATTCAGGCTCCTCAAGTATTCGTGGTGAGGAGTGTGAGACTGGCGAGGACGTCTCCTGAATCCGATAGGTGATCGTGTAGATTGCTTCGACATGTCGTGAGAATCCGCTTCTGATGGTGAGCCTGTGTGACAAGGTGATCCTGCGTTACGGCGATGACACGCCACGTGAGACAGAGTGCACGCCAACGTAACTCGGACCGATTGAAGGCCCGAAGATGGATCAAACGTGCCCGCAACCGGGCCGTTGCTCTTCGGGACGGTTTGGTGCGCGGCGTAGGTTTATCCCTGAAGAGCTTTGGCGAGTTCCATTGCGACGTGTGTGTCGCCATTGACGCGCAGTTTTCCAGAGAGCACCGCCCCCAATGGATTCAGTTTTCCCACTAACAGGGAATGGAACGTTTGTGCATTGGCCTGTAGGGTCACATCCGCCGAGCAATCGGATCGACAGGCGCCCTGTTCATCGACGTAGATCGTACCTTCGTCTGATATTTCAAAGCGGGCTGAAGCCTTGAAGCGACCGTGTGATAAGCGTTCATTGAGTTTTGAGATGGCTGTCTCAATTATGTCGGTCATGCTATTTGCTCTTTTTTAAAAAAGATTCTATCCTGTTTGGGTATTGAAAAATCGGCAAGAGGTTTTACTGGAATGCGGCTCGAGTGTCTTTCTCGTTACGTCAGCTTTTCTTGGATTCTCGTAGCTTTTCTTTGTTTTTTGATCTTTCCGCAAGTCATTGGTGCACAACAGGATCATGAGGCCGAGTTATTGGCTCAATTGGCCGACGCCAATGCAGCGGATGCCATTTCGATCGAGAGAGAATTGCAATTGATGTGGTCAAAAAGTGGTTCTTCGGCCATGGATTTCTTGCTGAGACGCGGAGAAGATGCTCTTGAGGCTAAGGAATATGATCGTGCCATTGAGCATCTTACGGCCTTGACGGATCATGCACCCGAGTTCGCTGAGGGCTGGTACGCTCGGGCTAGAGCTTTTGCACTGTCAGAACACTATGGACCGGCTCTTGCGGATTTGGAGCGTGCCCTCACGCTTAACCCCAACAATTATCGGATCATTTTTGATCTCGCCGCGATTTTGGAGCGATTTGGCGATTTTCTTGCGGCGTTCAAGGCTTACCGACTTGTCGAAGACTTACATCCCAACTATGAACATCTCGCCGAAGCCTTGGAACGTGTTCAGTTGCACATCAACGGCACCTCACTTTAAATTCACTGAAAACTCGGAGTTGTCTCGTGCAAGGTGAATCACGTGTCATCGCAGTCTTGGGGCCGACGAACACCGGAAAAACACATTTCGCGATTGAACGCATGCTTGGGCATGCGTCGGGTATGATCGGACTCCCGTTGCGGTTACTGGCACGTGAGGTGTATGATAAGATTGTTGCACTTCGGGGCCCGTCGGTTGTTGCCTTGCTGACTGGCGAAGAACGGATTGTGCCGCCGAACACACACTACTGGGTGTGTACGGTGGAAGCCCTCCCGAACTTCATGGACGTCGAATGTGTTGCAATTGATGAAATTCAATTATGTGCAGATCCCGAGCGGGGGCATACCTTCACCGATCGTTTGCTGCGATCGCGTGGTTTGAGCGAAACGTTGTTTCTTGGGTCGGAGACGATGCGAGGCCTGATACGATCTCTCGTGCCGGGGGTGGTTTTTCAAACGCGTGAGCGGTTAAGCCAGCTGGTCTATACCGGGTCGACAAAACTGTCCCGTATGCCCGCACGATCTGCCATTGTCGGGTTTTCTGCTGACAGCGTTTATACGATTGCAGAACTGATTCGCCGGCAAAAGGGCGGCGCGGCCGTTGTGATGGGTGCCCTGAGTCCACGGACCCGCAATGCTCAAGTGGAACTCTACCAGTCGGGGGAAGTGGATTACCTGGTGGCGACGGACGCCATTGGAATGGGACTGAACCTGGATATTGACCATGTCGCATTCGCGGAATTGGCAAAATTCGATGGAAGACGCGTAAGACGGCTGGCACCGATCGAACTTGCGCAGATAGCGGGCCGGGCCGGTCGGGGTATGGCCGACGGAACCTTCGGGGTGACCGGTGAAGCCTTCGGGCTTGAGGACCGTGTTGCCCAAAGGATTTCGGAACATCGTTTTCGGCCGGTCAAGAAGCTGAACTGGAGAAATTCCGATGTGCAGTTTGACTCCGTCGAGGCGTTGATTCAGTCTTTGGATCAAGCGCCGTCACGTGATGAATTTGCGAAGGCGCGTGAAGCGAATGATCTTATGGCCCTGAAGATGTTGGCCGCTGACAGCAGTGTGTTGGAGCGTATATCAGGACGCACGTCCTTGCAATTGCTCTGGCAAGTCTGTCAAATTCCGGATTTTCGTGATATAAGTCAGGCCGAGCACGTAAACTTATTGCGGGTCATATTTGAATTCTTGCACGATGATGGTAGAGTTCCTGCGGATTGGCTGGCACGTCAGATTAGCAGAATTGATCACATAGAAGGTGACATTGACGCTTTGAGCAAGCGTCTGGCCTTCATTCGCACCTGGACTTATGTTGCACAGCGAAGCGGTTGGGTCGCGGATGCGGAGCATTGGCGGGGATTGACGCGGAACGTTGAAAATAGGATTTCAGACGCTCTACATGAAAAACTGACGAAGAAATTTGTGGATCGACGGACGTCTGTTCTGTTACGTCGACTCAAGCAGAAGGAGGCCCTTTTGGTCGATGTAAATGAAAATGGCGAGGTCAGGGTCGAGGGACAATTTGTCGGTCGGCTCGATGGTTTTCTGTTTATTCAGGATAGCGGGACTTTGGGGGCTGAATCACAGGCGCTGAAGTCCGCGTCGTTGAAGGCGCTGCGCCCGTATCTGACGCTCCGTGGTGAACAACTTTATAATTCCCCTGACCCGGACATCCGCTTGACGGAACAGGGTGAATTCATGTGGCGTGAGAGTGTCATTGGCCGGTTGGCCGCAGGACACGAACCACTGAAGCCAACTGTGTTGATTCGTGTTGATGAGTCAGGGGGTCAGGATTTGTGCGCCAAAGTTGAACGACGCTTGCAGCACTTTCTGGAACGTCGGATTGAAACGCTGTTTGAGCCACTGATTGCAATGCAACGTGATGACACCCTTGCTCCATTGTCGCGAGGATTTGCATTTCGACTGGTTGAGAATTTCGGGATGATCGCGCGAGGCGCCGTTGCCGATGAAGTCAGGTCTCTTGACCAGGATGAGCGAAAATCCTTACGAAAGCACGGGGTTCGTTTTGGCCAGTTTACGATCTTTATTCCGTCCTTACTGAAACCGGCTCCGACTCAGCTCCGGTTATTGCTCTGGTCCCTGTCTCAAGGTTTTGAAACGTTTCCGGCAAGTCCGCCGCCGGGTCTGGTGACTATTCCCGTTGAAGAGCAGGCGCATCACGACTATCTTGGCTTCGCGGGTTATCGTCGCGCCGGAGAACGCGCGGTCCGCATTGATATGTTGGAGAGATTGGCGGATTTGTTGCGGGTCCACGATCAGCGGACCGGTTTTGAGGCGAATGCCGATATGTTGTCGATTACCGGTTTGACACTTGATCAATTTGCAAACCTTATGAGCGGACTCGGCTATCATGTCGAGCGTTCGGAACGCGAGAAAACGAGGCCATCGGATGAGTGTACTGAATCAGCTGGTGATGGCACGGATGCGATGGTGCATCAAAGTGACCCTTCGGGCGCCGTTGAAGAAAACAGGGCAGGGCCTGATAGCGGGTCTTCGGATGTCTCAATAAAGGACGGTCTGGATACGGTTGGGTCCGTTGAAGTCGTGCCCGATCCGGACATTCAGTTGGGTGTTGAGACAGATAGACACTCACCGGAAATGATAGACATCGAGGAACGTGATGCAAATGACAGCCCAGAGACCGAGGTCACCTATGTGTTTTCCAGGCGCAAAAAACGGGCAAGACGTTCTCCGCTTGATTCGAGGTCGAATCCAAGAAAGAAACTGAATCGCAAGAATCGCGTTCACGTTGCCAAGACGGCCTCGAAAAACGGGTCAAAAAGCTTTGGTGATAAACCGAAGCGAGAAAAAGCCATTGATCCGCTTAGTCCCTTTGCGCTGGCCTTGATGAGTTGGAAGGAAAAAAACTAGGCGTGGGAACGTTTCCGGATAAAATGCGGCTGGATAAATGGTTGTGGCAAGCGCGGTTCTTTAAGTCACGTACGTTATCGGCTCGTAAGATTACGGCAGGACACATCAAGGTCAATAGGCGTAAGGTGGAAAAACCAAGTTGTTCCGTATCAACTGGGGATGTGTTGACGTTTGTTCAATCGAATCGTGTCCGTATCATTCGAATTGAGGCACTGGGGCATCGGCGTGGTTCCGTCATTGAAGCCCATGCTTTGTTTACCGATCTTGCGTCTTCGAAAGAGAGCCGATGATTGATCGCTGCGGTAAGGCCCGCTGATCCTGTTTGTTGAATGCCGTCTTTCAGTCTGTGATCTTTGAGCGCGAGAAACGCTTGAATTCATTATAATTCGAAATTAATTGAACACCGGAATAGAATTGAGTTGATTGTTGATCATGACTTATGTCGTTACTGAGAACTGTATTTCGTGTAAATTCACCGATTGTGTTGAGGTCTGTCCCGTAGATTGTTTCTACGAGGGTAAGACGATGCTGGTGATTCATCCAGACGAGTGTATCGATTGTGGGGTTTGTGAACCTGAATGTCCGGCTGACGCTATTCGTCCCGATACAGAACCCGGAATGGAGGACTGGGTCGAGTTTAATCGAAAATACTCTGAAAATTGGCCTGTGATCATTACCAAGAAAGATCCGTTACCGGATGCGGAATCGCATGACGGTGAAGAGGGAAAGATGGAGAAATACTTTTCTGACGAACCGGGCGAGGGCGGGTGATTATGCGGTGATCCGTTGAACGGGAGCTGCGGTCAATGCGTGTGAATGACGTGTAGAAAGATCGTCTCGGCCATCAGGCGTGATGCGTTCGTTCCTGGAGTTGTTGACGTTCACACGGGCCTTGAACGTATCTTATATTCCGTTCGCTGGGCTGGATGGAATCTTTTTGGACGGTTTCTTTCGGAATGTCGACCGCATGGATATACTCATCTTGATGACGTTTGATGAATGGAGATTAGTGCTATGGCGAGAGCAAGACGGATGCGGTTTCGCTCGGATGAACTCGTGATTTACCCGTCGCATGGTGTGGGGCAAATTGTTGCAATCGAGGAGCAGGAAATTGCCGGTGTCGTGCTCGAGATGTTCACAATCGCGTTCAATAAGGATAAAATGACTTTGCGCGTGCCGGTTCAAAAGGCGGATGAAGTTGGGATGCGTCCCCTAAGTTCTCCCGAATTGATTGCAAAGGCGATGACGACGATCAAGGGAAAACCTCGGGTCAAGCGCGCGATGTGGTCGCGTAGAGCACAGGAATATGAACAGAAAATCAATTCGGGTGATCTGATGGCAATTGCGGAAGTTGTGCGGGATCTTCATCGTGATGAAGATCCGCGTGAGCAGAGTTATTCCGAACGTCAATTGTATGAATCAGCTCTTGAGAGATTTACGCGCGAAGTTGCGGCGGTGAAGAAGCAAGATGAGGAGATCGCAGGTCAAGAGATCATGGATATCTTAATTACACGCCGTCGGTAGAGGGCTTTCGTCGAAAGTTGTGCTCGGGAGTTCAGGACCGTTGGTTAAGCCAGAGAGAATGCGATGAAGACCAGGCAGACGGTTTCGCAGACCTGCTGGGCTGCGCCGAGGACATCGCCTGTTTGACCGCAAATCTTTTGTTGGGTGAGTATCGCGATGGAACTGAAGACAAGAATTGCGATCAATGCGACCGGTAGGATAGCGGCTCCCAGGATAAGCCAACCCACTGTAAGAGCAATGCATGCTGCCGTTGCAACCGACGCTACTGGTGGTGCACCAATGGCTGCAGATATTCCACTCTTCTTTGCCAAGGGCACCCAAGCCATCATCGCGGACATTCCGGCACGTGAAAGAGCGGCAACTGCCAATAATGGTAGTATCGAGACCGGGAGAAGGAGCGTCAGTGATATCCACCGCAATCCGATGGTGGAAATGAGCGCGAGAATTCCATAGGTACCGATGGTACTGTCGGACATGATCTCCAAGCGGGACTCAATCGAATGTCCTCCCCAGAAGCCATCAACGGTATCGGCTAAGCCATCTTCATGCAGGCCACCGGTTGTGATTATTAGGGATATTAATGTAAGCCCAGCGACGAGCGCCGCGTTGAAGCCCATAGACAGTGTCACGAAGGCAATGATCGCGGCAATGGAGGATACAGCCAAGCCTGCAATGGGAAAGGCCCACGTAGCAGAGGCTTGTCGATCAAAGTCTGCCTGGAGAAAGTTTCCAAGAGGTAAGCGGGTCAGTAGGGTGAGGGCAACAATGATGTCACTGGGATGAAATGACCAAATGCTGTTCTTATGCACGGGACTGACCATCAGATTCTGCTTTGTATCTGCAAATTTTTAAACACCCAAAAATTCAATCTTGCAAGAAAGATCGCGTATGGACTTCCACAATTTCAATGAATTTCGCTCTCTTTTGGCTAAAGCTCCGGCCCCGTCTTCGGCGGCCATGTCGGCCGCCGCTCATCGAAATGAGCAGCTCACGAAACCGCCGGGATCTCTAGGTCGTCTTGAAGAGTTGGCGATTTGGTATGTCGGGTGGCGCGGAGATGCGCAGGTGCGCATGAACAGTCCCCAAATTATTGTCTTTGCAGGCAATCACGGTGTTGCCGCACGCGGTGTTTCGGCATTTCCTACCGAAGTAACAGCGCAGATGGTTGAGAACTTCAAGGTTGGCGGAGCCGCGATTAATCAATTGGCGGATGTCGCGGAAGCGCGTTTGGATGTCTACGACCTTCATTTGGACTCTCCGACGGAAGATTTCACCAAGCGTCCTGCCATGAGTGAGGACGAATGTGTTCAGGCTTTGCGTGCCGGTTGGCAGGCGGTGAGCACGGAAACGGATTTGCTTGTGGTTGGGGAGATGGGGATTGGAAATACCACAGCCGCTGCGGCGGTCGCCTATGCATTGTTTGGTGGTCAGGCGACTGATTGGGTGGGTCGGGGCACAGGAGTGTCCGATCAGGTGCTGGCGAAGAAAACGGATGTGGTTGAAAGGGCTGTTGCTCTTCATCGAGGCGGTGACGGTTTGCAGATACTAGAACGGTTGGGTGGTCGAGAATTGGCCGCAATGGCTGGTGCGATCGCACGGGCTCGGATGGAGCGTATTCCGGTTTTGCTTGATGGCTTCATTTGTTGTGCTTCGGCGGCCTGTCTGCATCAATTGAGAGACGACGCTCTTGATCATGCCGTGGCCGCGCATCTGAGTGCAGAGGGAGCACATGCCGAATTGCTTGCTGCTCTGGGGAAAGAGGCGCTTGTGTCGTTGGGATTGCGTCTTGGTGAAGGTTCCGGGGCTGCGCTTGCGATACATATTATGAAATGCGCCCTTGCCTGTCATTTTGGCATGGCGACCTTTGCCGAAGCGGGAGTTTCAAACACATAATGGCACGCTTTGCCGTATTATAAGCAGATCTGCCGTGAGTGGGTGTGTTAATGTACCGTGTTGTGGCACGCAGGTCGGGCGATGCGCTTTAGATTTCACCGCGCCCGGCCGACCGTACTGCAACAGCGGTTTGACGTTGCTGTTCGGCTTAAGGTGGGTGTCCGGGATCGGGGGTGGGTCCGCAACCCAAATTGCGCATACCGTGTTTGTGTCTGGTAGCCCGTAGGGGAATCGAACCCCTCTTTCCAGGTTGAAAACCTGATGTCCTAACCGATAGACGAACGGGCCTCGCAGCAACACGTGCCCGTCCATATGAAAAGGTCATAGTCTTTGCAAGCTATAATCGAAGTTTTCATCACGTTTATTGCGTGTTTGTCGGACGCCTATGACTGCGCGAGGGCGGCGTCCTGAATCTGGAACTGGAACGTATTCCGTCCCCGCGACTGATAGATGTCTGGGCGACCCGCAATATGAATTCGTCGACGATCTCTTTGGGATAATCGTGAGCCGAGATCGCTCTTAAACGCATTGAAGGCGATCGCATGGATGGTTTCTCCCATCTGTCCGGCAAGGTTCAACTTCAGGTGTCGATCACCAAGTGGTTTGGTATAGGTCACCGTGAGATCGGGTATGGCAAAACGTGGTGCTGGGGATGCCGATCCAAATGGTCCGGCTTGTTCAAGTTTATGAACCAAGTCGGGTGTCGCTGCTCCCGGCATCAGAAGACCGTCAAGGGTGAGGTTTCGTTGATTGCGTTCCGCCGCTCCTTGTCGAGCAAGCAATTCTGACAATCGTGTCATTACCGTATCGAGCTTTTTGCGCTTGATCGTCAAGCCGACCGCCATTTTGTGTCCGCCGCCTCGAATCAAGTGACGCTCTTGTGACAAGCGCACGATGCAGGCACCGAGATCAATTCCCGGAACGGATCGGCCAGATCCCTTTCCCATGTCTCCATTGAGTCCGATCACAACTGCGGGTCTGTCTGTCTTCTGGGTGAGTCGTGCCGCGACGATTCCGACGATCCCGGGATTCCAACCTTCGCCGGCGGCCCAGACCAAGGGACCATCAAGCCCGTTTTCGGATGCCTGTGCAAGTGCAAGCGCGGTTATTTCCTCTTCGATCTTTCGGCGTTGTTCATTGAGGTCATTGAGCCTAAGAGCCAGTGCTTCGGCTTCATCGGGATCATCCGTCGAGAGAAGCCGTGCGCCAAGATGAGCTTGGCCCATACGGCCCGCTGCGTTTATGCGAGGCCCCAGGGTAAATCCTAAGTGACCTGCCGAAGGGGTTGCGTTAAGATTTGCAACATCGGCGAGGGCCTTGAGCCCCGGCCGTTTTCGCCAAGCGAGGACTTTGAGGCCTTGACGCACGAATGCACGATTAACGCCAATAAGTGGTGAGACATCGGCAACCGTTGCGAGAGCGACCAGGTCAAGCAGACGTGTCAAATCTTGACCGGATTGTCCGTTCGTACGACGTTGCCGCTGAACTTCAACCAGCATCAGGAATACGATCGCCGCGGCACACAAATAGCCAAGCTCTCCGGATTCATCGTAACGATTGGGATTAACGACAGCGAAGGCGGGGGGTAACGATTCAATACCTTGATGGTGATCAAGGACGAGGACGTCGGCATGTGTGACAAGCGATAGAGCGTGATGCGACATTGTTCCGCAATCAACACATATAATGAGGTCATGCGTCTTATCTAAATTGCGCATTGCTGTCGGGTTGGGACCATATCCTTCGGTTTCACGGTCCGGTACATATATTGTTGGGCGGATGTTGGCTGTCTTGAGCCACCAGCTGAGTAGGGCTGCCGATGATCCGCCATCGACGTCGTAGTCGGCAAAAATGGCAATTCTTTGTC
This sequence comes from Aestuariivita sp., assembly GCA_026710045.1. Taxonomy (GTDB): domain Bacteria; phylum Pseudomonadota; class Alphaproteobacteria; order Rhodobacterales; family Rhodobacteraceae; genus JAPORY01. Next base: position 10,283 of record JAPORU010000026.1, read on the forward strand.
TTTCGGTGACAGCCTTGATAAATCGGCTTGCTGCGCGCGACATATCTTTTATGTCGTGCGGGTCCGGCAGGAAGTCTCGCAACGTTGGTGAGAGGTAGGCGCTCATGTTTTCGGGACGAATCCGGCGGGCGGCCAAGACTTGCGCAAGAGGCCAGTCGACCTGATATTTCTGCACAAAGGTTTCCGCGAGACGCTCCATCCTATTGTCCGGGCCAATCCAGCATCGGTTGGTTATGGATTGATGAACTCCAAGAAAGTTTACCGGTTGTTGCGGAGCCGGATCATCGGGTGTCATGGCGAGAGTTCTATCGAAGACCGGTATTCCATGCGGCGTACAGAACCTGTTTTGGATCGCATAAGCAGTGTTTGTGTGGTGAGCCAGCCGAGTTCACGTTTTATTCCCGGTAGCAGGCTTCCATTCGTCACACCGGTTGCGGCGAAAATGACATCGTTGGCAATCATATCATCGCGCGTGTAAATTCGATCAAAGTCGTGAATACCAAGATGGACAGCCCTGTGACGCTCGGCGTCATTGCGAAACACAAGACGTCCGAGTATCTGGCCACCCATACATTTGAGAGCGGCAGCGGCCAGCACACCTTCGGGCGCACCACCGATGCCCATATACATATCAATGCCGGTTGTTTCCGCATCCGCACAGTGCATGACTCCGGCGACATCACCATCGGTAATCAGTCGAATTGCTGCGCCGGTCGCACGTACATCTGCAATCATTTCAGCGTGACGGGGTCGTTCAAGGATGCATACGGTTATGTCGGAGGTTTGACATCCTCTGTCGGCTGCCAGGGCCTCAACTTGTTCGCCTGGAGCCATGGAAAATGAGATGACGCCGTCTGAATATTCGGGCCCTACGGCGAGTTTGTGCATATAGACATCGGGGGCATGGAGTATTGATCCACGGGGTCCCATCGCGATGACCGTCAGCGCATTTGGCATATCTTTCGCAGTGAGTGTTGTACCTTCAAGCGGGTCGAGGGCGATATCAACGCTCGGCCCTTTGCCAGTTCCAACGGATTCTCCAATATAGAGCATGGGGGCTTCGTCGCGTTCGCCTTCGCCAATCACGACAATACCATCAATATCCAGTAGGTTCAGTTGTTTGCGCATCGCGTTGACTGCGGCCTGGTCGGCCGCTTCTTCGTTTCCCCTTCCGATCATTTGTGCGGAGGCAAGCGCGGCTTGCTCGGCAACACGGGCCAAACCGAGTGAGAGCATACGATCGCGAAATTCAAGTTTATCCGTCATCGGGTACACCGGTCTCATACATGTTCAATTCTAAAGGCGACGGGCGGGTCTGTAATCGTGTCGGAGTGTGACATTTGATCGATAGCCTCGCCTATGGCCGCTGGAGTTGCTTTATGGGTAACAATGATCACAGGCGCGGATCGGCTGTCGTGTCTCTTTTGTCGCATGCGATCAATTGATACGGAGTTTTCTCCCAAAATTCCGGCAATCTTGGCTAATGAACCCGGTTTGTCCAACAAAGACATACGCAGATAATACGGCGCCGGAAGTTCTGATTGTGACTTCTCAATGGCCGTCAAGTTTTTGGCACTTTGTCCGAAGACTGGCATACGCAGACCGCGCGCGAGGTCACAGACGTCGCCAATCACGGCACTTGCGGTAGGGCCTTCTCCCGCACCCGGGCCACTGAGTACGATTTGCTCCGCGGCACTGCTTTCAATCACGATCATATTTGTTCCACCATCTAATTGACCTAATGGGCTGGTGGCCGGCACAAGGCAGGGGTGCATGCGTTGCTCCAGTCCGCACGTGGTACGTTGTGCGACACCCAAGAGTTTTATTTTAAATCCCATGTCGGCTGCGGCGTGAATGTCCTCGATCGACACTTGGTCAATCCCTTCTAAATCCACATTATTGAAATCTGGCCGAGTGCCGAAGGCGATTGCAGCAAGGAGAGCTAATTTGTGTCCAGCGTCTATTCCGTCGATATCAAGCCGCGGATCGGATTCGAGATATCCAAGAGAGTGCGCTTCTGCGAAGGCCTGTTCGTAGGGCAAGCCGGCCTTTTCCATACGTGTGAGGATAAAATTGCATGTTCCGTTCATGACTCCCATAACGCGTGAAACAGTGTTCGCCGAAAGCCCCTCGCTTAAGGACTTGACAACCGGAATCCCTCCGGCAACCGCCGCTTCAAAACGAATACAGGTCTTGCCGGATTCGGCTTGTTCGGCCAAGTGTTGACCATGATGTGCCAGCATCGCTTTATTCGCGGTAACGACGTCTTTACGTGCGGCAATTGCGGCTTCGACCGAGTCCTTACCCACCCCATCCGCGCCACCAATGAGTTCGACAAAGATGTCGACATCCGTTCGCTGCGCAAGCTTGATCGGGTCAGCCTCCCAACTGTAGCGGGATAGATCGACATCACGTTGCTTGGACGGATACCGGGCCGAAACCGCCGAGATTACGATATTGCGTCCGGCGCGTGCCGAAATGAGAGCCGCGTCTCGTTGAATGATCTTGATGACGCCGATGCCAACAGTTCCCAGTCCGGCGATACCGAGTCGCAGGGGCTTGTCCATCGCTATTCCTTGCTTTGTGAGGCGATCGCATATCCTTTAATGGTTGAACCACAGAGGTGCAACCGCACCCTCTTGGCTGGATCGCTTGTAAAGATGGTGAACACAGCGAATGAGACAGTTTGGTCTGGCTTTCGTGCGGACATAGATGGATTGCAGGTCCGCTTGTGCAATGAGCGTTTTCTGAGCGCGTGCGCTGTTCAATAAATAAATTTGGGACTTACATTGGTTCGTGAACTGAATGGGGCATGATGTATTTGTGCCAATGTCTAACACAAGATCATGTGGTATGTCCATTGATTTTTAGCGGTTTAATCAAAAGAAGGGGTTCTTTGGGTGTCATGCTGCTCCACGCCTTTCTGGAGTCGTTCCTGTGCCCTGGCCAGTGCTCTGGACTCCATTCGCCTGTGTTTGATCCGTGTCGCTCGGTTCTTGAGCGCCTCGGCACGACGTTCAAGTTGCGTGCCGTGTTGTATGTGTATGTGTTCTGCGTCATTGTCGGCATCATCGATGGTGAAGCCGGCCAAAATCTCCTGTGTTGGAAGCAAGGTCGGATAGCGAGAGTGCTCAAATTTCGCATCAATGTTCACATCTTGATTGAAAAAACCTGTGCAACTCGCCAATAAATTGACGCCAAGAGAGAGGAGAACGATGGTTCTGATCATGATTTGATTGTCATCAATTGTCTTGTGTTCAGGGTAAAAAAGATTCAATTTATTGGAATGACGATGAAAGTTGTCATGTGAATATTGGCCGTCAGGGTGTATTCTACGCGAAGAGGAGTCAAGATTAAAGGGAAGGGCGATAGCGACGATGGACAGGGCCATTATTGCCAAAATCGAGGTGTCGCAATCGCGTCGCTGGTTTGGTATCGGTCTGCATATTCTTCTGGGTGTCGGATTGGTCTTCATTGGTCTCTTGGGACCCTTGGAGCTTCCGATGCAGTTGTTGTTTGTTCTTTCGGGCGCTGCGATCCTGTGGTCTGGCAAGAGAATGTATGATGCGACACACGGGTGGCTGGCGCTCACCGATGATGATCTGATTGATCACCAAGGTCATTCATTGGTGAGCATTGATGACATTGTTCGGGTCGACCGTGGGGTGTTTGCCTTTAAGCCTGCCAACGGTTTTCTCATTGTCTGCCGAGAAGCGGGGGAGTCGTGTTGGAATCCGGGCATCTGGTGGCGCCTGGGTCGACGTCTTGGTGTCGGTGGCGTGACGCAAGCGGGGCAGGCGAAGATTGTGGCCGATTTAATTTCGCTGAGATTGACGCAACGGAACTGAATCTTTTGCGATGCGTATCCTGTGACGGTATCGGCGATGGCCATGAATGCCCGGATTGAACGCAAATCGGATTCCATGAATGATACTGTCTCAGTGATGTTCGGACACGTTGTGTATAAAGAGTGTTCCCTAAAGTCGCGTGTTTTGGTAGGATTGGGGATGGTGGAGAGACTCTGGGAGGACGATAACGTGACATCATGTGAGATACCGGAAACAAGTTTTCGCGAAAGCGTTGATTTGATGTTCAGTCGTGCTGTGGCGCTCATGGATTTGCCGAAAGGGCTTGAAGAGAAAATTCGCGTCTGTAATTCCACTTATACCGTGCGGTTTGGTGTGCGACTGCGTGGAGACATCCATACCTTTACGGGGTATCGATCGGTCCATTCGGAACATATGGAACCGGTAAAGGGAGGTATTCGTTACGCGCCCAATGTTCATCAAGACGAGGTCGAAGCCCTCGCGGCATTGATGACCTTCAAATGTGCCTTGGTCGAGGCGCCTTTCGGAGGATCCAAAGGCGGTTTACGCCTTGATCCCCGAGACTATGATGAGAACGAACTGGAACAGATTACGCGCCGGTTCGCCTATGAGCTTGCAAAGCGGGATTTGATTCATCCCTCGCAGAACGTACCGGCTCCCGACATGGGAACCGGAGAGCGTGAAATGGCTTGGATTGCCGATCAATATGCACGAATGAACACCACGGATATCAACGCACGGGCCTGCGTTACCGGCAAACCTCTGACGGCCGGTGGCATATCGGGACGTGTTGAAGCAACCGGTCGAGGCGTTCAATACGCATTACGGGAGTTTTTTCGCCATGAACGGGATGTCAAATGTGCCGGTTTGAGTGGCTCGCTCGATGGTAAACGGATTATCGTTCAGGGTCTCGGGAATGTCGGTCATCATGCCGCACGGTTTCTTCAGGAAGAAGATGGTGCACGAATTTGCGGGATTATCGAGTGTGATGGTGCGCTCTTTGATCCCAGCGGTCTCGATGTTCAGGAGGTACGGACATGGATTGATGGCCAGGGAGGGGTACGTGGTTTTCCAGACGCCGATTATGTCGCCGAAGGCGCGGTACTTCTTGAGCAAGACTGTGATATATTGATTCCAGCGGCTCTGGAAGCGGTGATCACGCGGTCCAATGCAGACCGCATTAAGGCTCCTTTGATTATTGAAGCGGCCAACGGTCCGATTACCGCTGGAGCCGATGACATACTCCGTGAGAAAGGCACGGTCATAATTCCAGATTTATATGCCAATGCGGGCGGTGTGACGGTGTCTTATTTTGAGTGGGTCAAGAACCTCTCTCATATCCGATTTGGCCGGATGCAGCGCCGTCAGGAAGAAGCCCGTCATCAACTTCTTATTGACGAACTGGAGCGATTGTGGAGCGAGCTTGGCGTAGGCCAGAAGCTGAGTGAGGAGTTCAAGAGAAAATATATTCGCGGCGCAGATGAGTTGGAGCTTGTGCGCAGCGGACTCGATGACACGATGCGCATGGCCTACCAATCAATGAGCGAAATATGGCATTATCACGATGGGGTCGATGACTTGCGCACGGCGGGCTATCTCGTTTCAATTTTGAAAGTTGTCGACAGCTATCGTGCAAAGGGACTTTAGTGTCTTCAAAGGACGTTGTCGACTTTCACGCAGAACCTGTCTTTTTGGGTGATCAAAAATTTTATAAGCTGGTTAATCTTCCGAAGAAAGATTTATCAAACAGCAGAAGATCTCCGGCAGCTTCCGCAGCCGATCAGGAAAATGTTGTTCGAGAAAGTCGTCACGTCTCAGAGGTCCTAAACGCTCTTTGATCGCGTGCAGATTTATGAAAAAGCAACGTTTCTGGTGCTGTCTGGTCCTAGTCATAACCTACACAAGAAGCACCTACACATTGTTTGCACAGACCCTGATGCAAACGGCAACGTCGTCATCGTCGGCATAACAAGCTACTTTAATCCTCTCTGTGATCAAACATGTATCCTTCAAGCGACTGACCATTCTTGGTTAAACCGAAAGTCCTACGTTTTCTATCGCAATGCGCAGATCATCGCGGCTGCAAAACTGAGTAAAGGGATTCAGAACAACAGCATATTGATAGGTGATGACATGAATGATCAGGTGTTTCTCCGCGTGCGAAAGGGTCTTTGTAATTCACCACAAACGAAGCGCAATGTGAAGCGATACCGCGGCTGCCTGTGAATTTGCTGGACTTTCTGAACTTGAGCGAATTCTGATGCGAAATCGAAGAGGATTACGGATGAGTGCAGACTATCACGCTGACGGCTACAGTGCTTGCGGGCGATTTTATAGAGACGGCGATCGAGAGTGCGGCGCAGACGAAAATAATCGGGGTGCAGTGTCAGGATCTCCTGATCGGACTTTACTGCCCGGAACAGCCAATCGGACAACGCAAACTCGCAATAGATCAATCGGCCATCTGGCTTATCATACCGGCGCCTGATATCGTATTCTTCGATGATGTGAAAACCTTTGGTCGTTTCGATGCCGCCGGTTCGAACATTGGTCTTGATAAGCGCTCCCGCAAGACGAATAAGATCCGGACAAGAGTTGTTTCTACCAATAGTAAGGAGGTTTTACATGGCTTTATTGCGGACAACGTGGTGCTTGGTGCGACTGTATATACGGACGAACACGCCAGTTATAAAGATATGGCATACTATGGCCACAAGTGGGTTAATCATAGTGCGTGGCAGTACGTGAAACGACGCCATCAGAGATCGGGTCGGGGGACAGGTCCATTCAGAGATGGATCAATATTGGTCAATCGACACTCTGATGAGGGTGGCAAACAGTCTGTCGTGATGATGGGTCACGACACAAGTCATCCCACGAAACGACACAATATGGGTGACAGTGGGTGTTGGCGGTTTGGTGATCGTCAAAGCCTTGCCATGCGTCAATCACTCACCGGATAAAAAAGGCGGCGACATTGAGGGAGGAAACGAATGTCGCCGCAGACTACAGGTTCCCCAAGGAGGAGGAGAAAGGGAACCTGATCCTGTTATGTTGATGTCCAATCCGTCTATTACGTGCGTGTTTCTCGCTAATGATTCTCTGTCATATTGCCCGTCACAAGCCGAAGCCGGCTCATTCGTGATTGGACAATCTGTTCAAATGCCCGAGCGATCGTCCGCGACGTCTTCATTTCTGAAATTCCTCTCCGATTGTCCGTCAATGAAATCACGCGTTTATCTTCATGCTTGTGCGGTTGTCTTTAATATGTTGATCATGCTGCATCTGCACAATGAACAATTCGGTATTGCTGCTATGCAGAAAATGCAAGACTCCAAGCGGCATGATCCTGTCGCGGCCGGCCGGTCGGGATGGTGGCGCGTGCGGGAAACTGTAGTCCCCGTGATCTACGGAATGACGGGGAATGGGATGACGTTGCGTCTGATGCTGGCGCATTGTTACACCTATCCTGCGGGAGTTCGTGGAGCATCGAACGGTAGCTTTCGAAGAGGTGGGGGTGCGTGGCTGTCTCTCGCGTTGTACGATTTATCCTTAATCGGCGTTTCAAGGCGGTTCTCTGGGTGGAAGGTCGCACCTCGGTACCATCTGGATTGAAAAATGGACGCATCCTGGGGGTACGGGGGTGCCGTTTTCGCCCGATAAACGAATCACGGTTTGTGTTGCGAGAAAAAAGCTGCGGGCGTCGCGATGCGAAGGGTTTCAGGCCATGACAATTCGATAATTTGTCCTCACAAGAGGCATATATTCCGCGCATTTTCGAATTCAACCGGGAATTTATGGGATTTTCTAATATCCCAGATATAGAAATTATTTTTTTAACTCTACAATTTATGCTTAATGTGATCTCAATTTCATCGGATTAACGGCATTTTTGCCACATATATTGAAAAGTTTTCCCAAGATTTGGCTTGAAGTGTAGTGAATTCCCATATAGTCCCTCTCTAGATAGTGAACATCGGGTCGCGCGTCTAAAATAAAAAGTAGACATAACTTTACAGGTTCATACAGGCTCTCAAGGTCCGAATTTCACTTCTACAGTATTCCGGTGTCAGGGTGTGCAGACTCTCCCCCAGATGAAACCCTGAACCGGTATAGCCCGCGCACGCGGGGCGTGATGGGCGGGTTGATCGTTGGCAGTTGATCAACCCGCCATTTTTTTGAATGGACAGTCTCTGTGTCGTTGAGGGGCGATGTGAGGTTTGAGCGTGGCCAAAAGATTCCGAGGCGAAAGCCATCACAAGGTCGATGCAAAGGGACGGGTCTCGATACCCGCTCTTTTTCGTCGTGTCCTTGAAGCGGCGGATCCAAACTGGCACATGGGACAATGTCCTGAACTGGTCATTGTATATGGTGACCATCATCGCAAGTTTCTTGAATGCTATACCATTGAAGCGATTGAGGAGGTGGACTCAAAGATTGACGCCTTACCGCGCGGTGGAATGGAGAGAAAGATGTTGCAGCGGCTTTTTCATGGTCAATCCTTTCCTACTTCGGTGGATGAGACCGGCCGGTTGGTGTTGCCAATGAAACTTCGCCAGAAGATTGAACTGGAGGATGAAGCTTTCTTTATCGCCGCCGGTGATACATTCCAGATCTGGAAGCCGGAAACGTATCAATCAGAGGAGGTGACAAAGACCCAAGAGTGGCAAAATACACTTCCAGACGATTTCGATCCCTTGACGTTCCTTGATATGGAAACATCGGCATGAGGATAGATGCGATGAGTGGGTCTCATGAGCGAAGCCGATCTGTCCAACATGTCCCCGTCTTGCTTGACGCGCTGGTGCGTATGATTTCACCGATCTCGGGTGTCTGGATCGACGGAACCTTCGGAGCGGGCGGATACAGCAAAGCCTTGTTCCATGCAGGGGCCAGGCGTGTGATCGCAGTTGATCAAGATCCAACAACGTTTGAGCGCGAAAAGGATTGGATGTCCGAATGGGATGGTGATCTTGAGATTCATGGCGGCCGATTCTCGAAAATTGACCAACTCGTCAAGGAATGTGACGGTGTTGTGTTCGATTTGGGAGTGTCCTCGATGCAGATTGAAGATGCTGACCGCGGGTTTTCCTTTATGAGAGATGGGCCTCTTGATATGCGTATGTCCAGGGACGGGATGACGGCGGCTGATCTGGTAAATTCCGCGAGCGAAGGGACGCTTGCGGACATTTTATTTTGCTATGGTGACGAGCGGGCCAGTCGAAAGATTGCCAGGGCAATCGTTCGGGCACGGGCCAAGGCACCGTTTCACACGACCCTTCAACTTGCAAAGGTGATCGAGTGTTGTTTCCCCAGAGCGCAATCTGGTCAAAAACATCCGGCGACTCGAAGTTTTCAGGCTTTGCGGATTGCTGTGAACGATGAGTGTGGTGAACTTGCGAACGGCTTGATGGCGGCGGAACGTGTTCTCAAACCGGGCGGTAGGCTCGCCGTCGTAACCTTTCATTCCATCGAAGATCGTATGGTCAAACGCTTCTTTCGATTACGTTCCGGTCAGGGTGGTACGGTTAGTCGTTACGCACCTGAGAGGCGGCAATCTTCCAAGACCTTTGTTCTTGATACCTCGAAACCGATTACTCCGACGTCTTCGGAATTTGCTCTCAATCGCAGAGCCCGTTCGGCTCGGTTGCGCATTGCGACGCGTACAGACGTCACGCCGGATAACATGGATCCGTTTGAAATCGGTATGCCCAGATTAGAGAACGTTCGAAAATGAAACCTTTCCTATACATCACAATGGCTTTCTTGACAGCCACGTCCGCCTACTGGACGTACCGTGAGAGTTATCAGACTCGCGTGATCATGAAGCAGTATCGCGAAATACAGCGCGAAATTGAGTTTTCGCAATCGCGATTGAATGTCTTGCGCACCGAGTGGGCTTATTTGAATCGGCCGGATCGATTAAGAGAGTTGGCTCATGCAAATTTCGACCGGCTTGATCTGCAGCAATTGCGTGCGAAGCGATTTGGTCGCATCGAGGAAATTGCGTTTCCGGATGATGAACTCCTTGTGGCGCGTGACTCGGCGGAACATCCTCAGCGGCTTGCTCTCGATCTCATGCGTGACACCCCGTGATGCGCATTCCTCTCGCGCGTATTCTGGAAGCTCGAGACAAGAGCAGAGATCTCTATTCGATCGATCGAGAAACCGCTTATCTGCGGCATGAAGCATTGCAGGAGCGTGCTCAACATAAGGCAGAGAAACGAATATCTGAACTTTTTATCATGGTCCTATGTGTCTTCGTATTGATCGGGGGGCGGATGGGGTTTGTTTCTCTTGGCCATGCCACGGCAAATAACGATTCGACCTTAGCTGAGAAACATACGCGGTCGCGGGCGGACATTGTTGATCGAAACGGGCGTGTACTGGCGGCCAATTTTGAGACGCACGCAGTGTACGCACAGCCTCATGATCTCATAAATCCGACGAACGCGGTGGCAAAACTTGTTGAAATATTTCCAGAGTTGGACCACGAACGCCTGTTGCGTGATTTCACAGGTAAACGGAAATTTGTCTGGATCAAGCGCAACATTAGCCCAGAGCAGAAGCAAGCGGTGCATGATCTCGGTGAACCGGGATTGATGTTTGGACCACGAAAAATGCGCGTGTATCCGAATGGTCATCTGGCCGCTCATATACTGGGAGGGACGACGTATGGTGAAGAGGGGGTGAATGGTGCCGAACTCATCGGAGTTGCCGGTGTCGAAAAGTACTTTGACAACGAGTTGAACAAGACCGGTGAGAACGACGGGCCTTTGAAATTGTCGCTTGATCTCACCATTCAGGATGCGACAGAGCGGGTTCTTTCCGGTGGAAAGAACTTGATGAACGCGGCTGGGGCGACGGCTGTCTTGATGGACGTGCACACCGGTGAAGTGATTGCGTTGGCCAGTCTTCCAGACTTTGACCCAAACAACCGGCCTCTTCCTCCGAATCCGACAGAAAAGAAATCAAGTGAAAGTGTGCTCTTCAATCGTGCGGCTCAAGGTGTGTATGAACTGGGATCGGCCTTTAAGATATTTGCGGCCGCGCAAGCGATGGATCTCGGTATTGTAACGGATGAATCCATTGTTGATGCGTCTGCTCCGATGAAGATCGGACGTTTTACCATCAAAGAGTTTCGTAATCGAGATTATGGACACATCAGTGTCAGCAATGTCATTGTCAAGAGTTCGAATCGCGGCGCCGCGCGGCTCGCGTTATCGATTGGTCACGAGAAGCAGCGGGATTTCTTTAAGCAGATTGGAATGCTTGATCCGGCGCCACTTGAGATTATCGAGGCGACAGGTAGTCAACCTTTGTTTCCACGGAATTGGACCAAGACGGCGGCAATGACGATTGCCTACGGTCACGGGATTTCGACCACGCCTGTTCATTTGGCCGCGGGATATGCGGCCATTGCCAACGGTGGGTATTATATTAAGCCAACAATCGTGAAGCGAAGTGAGCGCATACAGCGGCAGCGTGTCTTATCCGCGCAGTCAGCCGCCGCGGCAATGACAATGTTGCGTAAAGTGGTGACACACGGTACGGCAAGTTTCGCAAAGGTTGCCGGGTATTCGATTGCGGGGAAAACGGGGACGGCGGACAAGCCGAAGGCAAATGGCGGTTATCACAAGGACAAAGTTATTTCCACATTTGCGGCCGTCTTTCCTGCTGATCAACCAAAGTATGTGCTTGTTGTATCCCTTGACGAACCGGTCGATCGGTCCGGGAAGGAGCCTCGGCGGACTGCGGGTTGGACGGCCGTACCGGTCGCCGCCGAGTTGGTCGGGAGAGTTGCTCCCTTGCTGGGGTTGAGGCCTCAGTTTAAGGTTGCTGCTGTTTCGCAAACCGATCTCAACTCACATTGAATCGGTAAACAACCGAACATGGGTCCGTCGGTTCGTCTTCTCAATGAACTCGGTTTGACAGACCAGCGTGGACACAATCCGCCGATTACCGGTTTGACTGCTGATAGTCGTTCTGTGCGGAAGGGCCATGTGTTTGTCGCCTTGCCCGGTACGCGCGTTCACGGTGCTCATTATGTCAAGCAAGCCCTCAGAAATGGGGCTGTTGCGATTCTTTCCGATGCAGCGGGTCTGGAGATTGCGCACGCAATCTTGGCACAGACTGATGTGAGTTGTATTCTCGAAGAGAATCCGCGGCAAGCGTTGGCTTTTGCCGCGGCGCGTTGGTATGGTGGGCAACCGGAAACGATGGTTGCGGTTACCGGCACCAATGGAAAGACATCGGTTGCTCACTTTGTACGTCAACTCTGGAGTAATTTTGGTCACTCTGCCGTCAGTATCGGAACTACGGGTGTTGAAGGTGTATGGACTGCTCCGCTGTCACATACCTCGCCGGACCCGGTCATCCTGCATCATATCTTGAATGAAGCCGTTGCGCAGGATGTAACCCATGTGGCAATGGAGGCGAGTTCCCATGGTCTCGCTCAACATCGTCTTGATGGCGTCCGGATTCAAGCTGCGGCCTTTACCAATTTAAGCCAGGATCATCTTGATTATCATGCTTCAATGGATGCTTACTTTGAGGCAAAACTCGGGTTGTTTCGTCGTGTCCTGCCCAGATGCGGAGCGGCTGTTCTCAATGTTGATGATCCGAAGGTACGGGATGTTTCCTTGATTTCCGAGTCGCTCGGACAAGATGTCGTGACGGTTGGACGAGACTGTGATGCTGATGTTTGTCTCTTGTCGCAGAGATTGGATGCGCGGGGTCAAGATATGCACTTTGCCTTTCGTGGTAAACAGCATCTTGTGCGGCTTAATCTTATTGGAGGGTTTCAAGCCGAGAACGCATTGTTGGCATTCGGCTTGCTGGTTGTGACCGGTGAAGATCCCGATGAGGTGATTGCTTGTTTGCCGCGTCTGACAACGGTTCGCGGTCGGATGCAGTGGGTCGCAACGCGGCAAAACAAGGGAACGGTTTATGTGGATTTCGCACATACGCCCCATGCCCTCGTCACAGCATTGACGGCCTTGCGGCAACATGTAATGGGGCGGTTGATCGTGATCACGGGTGCGGGTGGAGACCGAGATACGAGCAAACGTCCCCTTATGGGGGCCGCCGCCGCTGGCTATTCAGATCTTGTGATCGTGACAGATGATAATCCGCGCCATGAGGATGCGGCACGTATACGGTCTGATGTCAAGAACGGAGCGCCAAATGCCATTGAGATTGCTGATCGTGCGGAGGCCATATTGCGCGGGGTCGATATGCTCCAATCCGGAGACTCGCTCTTGATCGCCGGGAAAGGCCATGAGACTGTACAAATCGTTGGCAACTCACAGTTCCCCTTCGATGACGCTGAGCAGGCGAGTATGGCTGTAACATTGCTTGACGGAGGGCGTGCATGACGCTTTGGACGGCCGGTGAACTGGCAACGGCAACATCTGGTCACGCGATCGGTAATTGGACCGTGAGCGGAGTGTCAATCGATTCGCGAACGCTGCAAACGGGTGATCTATTTGTTGCTTTGTCGGCGAAGCGTGACGGGCATGCGTTTGTTGGTGATGCGTTACAACAGGGTGCCGGAGCCGCTTTGGTTTCGCATATTCCTGAGGGTGTCGCGCGTACTCAACCGTTTCTGTTGGTGAAGGATGTGCACGTGGCTCTCGAGGCCATCGGCCGAGCGGCCCGCGCACGTTCCACATCGAAAGTTCTGGCGGTCACTGGTTCCGTTGGAAAGACGTCAACAAAGGAGATGCTGGTTCAGATTCTTGGTGACCAAGGGCATGCCCATGCCTCGGTTGCATCTTACAATAATCACTGGGGTGTACCCTTGACGCTTTCGCGTATGCCGAGAGACACTCAGTTCGCGATCTATGAAATTGGAATGAACCATCCCGGTGAAATCGAACCATTGGCGCGTATGGTCCGACCGCATGTGGCCGTGATTACGACGGTCGGTGCTGCCCATCTTGAGAACTTTGACAGCGAACATGGAATTGCGATTGAAAAGGCATCAATTCTCGATGGACTGGAGCAAAACGGTGCCGCGATTTTGAATGCTGATAGTTCCTTTGTTGACGTGTTGCGTGCAAAGGCGCGAAGTGTTGGTGCACATATTGTCGATTTTGGAATCCATGGTCAGGACTTTTGCTTGCTGAACATCCATCCGAAAGAAGAGATGATTGTTGTTGAGGCGATGCACGCGGATCGCACGTTTTTCTTTAAGTTGAATACGCTCGGTGTGCATTTTGCAACGAATGCGTTGGCCGCGCTTGCCGCAGCCTATGAAGCTGGTGCGGATCTGGCGTTGGCGATTCAGACTCTGGGGCGTTGGTCGCCGGGTTCGGGTCGCGGGTCGTGTGAGACCATTCGACTGGACCCGGTTGACCTCACAGCGACGCTGACGTTGATCGATGACAGTTATAATGCGAATCCGAATTCGATGAGTTCTGCTTTGAATCTGCTTATTTCTCCCTTTCCCCGGGGGGAATCAAGGATGCCGGAGGAGAACCTTGATAGGATATATAACAGCGGGCATTCGGAAGACTGTGACCAGAGTGAACCGCAAAGACGCGTTGCGATTTTGGGTGATATGTTTGAGTTGGGATCAAGGGCATCTGAACTGCATCGAGAACTTGCTCAACATCCAGCTTTGGCGGCTATTGATGTTGTGCACTGTGTTGGTCCACTGATGGCGGAACTTTATGACGTTCTTCCGGCATCAAAGCGTGGATTATGTACCCCAGACTCACAAGGACTTGCCGCGTTAATTGCTTCTGTGTTGAAGGTTCAGGATATCGTGCTGGTCAAGGGATCCTTTGCTATGGAGCTTGGGCATGTTGTGAAGGCTATTCGCGCACTCGGTGTGGTGCATGGTCAAGATTGAGCTGTTAATGCGTCGATATCGAAAGTAATCTGGAATGCTCTACTGGTTAACTGCACTCTCCGATGGGGGAGATTTCTTCAATTTGTTCCGTTACATTACGTTTCGGGCGGGCGGTGCATTTCTGACGGCGCTGCTTTTTGGATTCTTGTTTGGTCGACCACTCATTGATGTCCTACGCAGACGTCAAGGTAAGGGACAGCCGATTCGTGATGATGGTCCTGAGAGCCATGCCAAGAAATCGGGCACGCCAACAATGGGTGGTCTCTTGATTGTGGGCGCCTTGCTCTCATCGACTCTCCTCTGGGGGCGTCTGGACAATCCATTCATTTGGCTGGTATTGTTTGTCACGCTTGGTTTTGGACTGATCGGTTTCGCCGATGACTATGCCAAAGTGTCTCGGCAGAACAGCAAAGGTATTTCTGGTCGTTTACGCCTGGGATGTGGTCTATTGATCGCGATCATTGCGAGTTGGTGGGCGGTACAATATCATCCGTCAGGTTTGCAGAATCAACTTGCGTTGCCGTTTTTCAAGAATGCTCTGCTTAATTTGAGCGTGTTTTTTGTTCCGTTTGCGGTCTTCGTCATTGTCGGGAGCGCAAACGCCGTTAATCTTACCGATGGATTGGATGGCTTGGCCATCATGCCGGTCATGATTGCTGCGGGTACGTTGGGTGTGATCGCTTACGCAGTTGGGCGCGTTGACTTTACGAACTATCTTGATGTGCATTATGTGCCTGGCACAAGCGAAATATTGGTGTTCTCGGCGGCTTTGTTTGGCGGCGGGCTTGGATTTTTGTGGTATAATGCGCCACCTGCAGCCGTGTTTATGGGGGACACGGGCGCGCTAGCTCTGGGCGGTGCGTTAGGCTCCATTGCGGTTGCTACCAAGCACGAGCTTGTTTTGGCAATTGTGGGCGGGATTTTTGTGATTGAGGCTCTGTCTGTCATTCTTCAAGTGTTCTACTTCAAGAGAACGGGCCGGCGTATCCTGTTGATGGCACCGATTCATCATCACTATGAGCAGAGGGGTTGGTCAGAACCTCAGATTGTTATTCGATTTTGGATTATTTCGGTGATTCTGGCAATTGTTGGTTTGGCAACTCTCAAGGTACGATGACAAAGAAGCAACGGCGCCTTTCGTCTACGTATTGGCGGATAAGAGAAGCCTTACTGACGCAATTGAAATCTTCGCTCCGAATGGTCTCGAAGTTCTGGATATCAATGGGTAGGGACTGAACGGGTCAAGATCTTTTTCGGAAGAGGTTCTGTAAAAACAGTTGCTTTTTACCGGATTTTCTGATATTTTATGAGAAAATCAGATGAAAGTAAAGAGCATCACATTTCGGTAACGTGTCCTTATCAGATATCTTAGAAATCGAGAGAAAATCGGTGCCCATGATCCAGCTCAAGGTCCAATCTTTGCCATTATAAACCTTCGCAATGTTTCGAATGTTCCTGCTTTTTTTGGATGACGTCTGCGCCACGTCGGATCTGCACTTCATGCCGGCAAGGCCCTGAACGCCGTTTGCGCCCACACCACCGCCTATGCCCACGCTGCTCAGATCATTCTAGGGCCCGTTGACATCTATCGTGCGGCGATGATCCCTGCAACCCGATGAATGCCGGCTGCGAAGCTGGACACGGTCTTGTCGTAGCGTGTCGCGATCGCACGGAATTCCTTGATTTTAGAGAAAAATTCTCAATCCGGTGTCGGTCACGGGAGGCGTATCGGTCAAAGGTCCGTTGAACAGTGCGGTTCGTTTTCGGAGGACTCATCGTCTCCGCTCCGCGTTCGGCACGATTCGCGCGTAATACGTCCGAGTCACAGGCCGTGTCGCAACTGCGGGCAGTATTGTGCATCCCAATCCCATCTTTAACATCTTGTGCAAAAAAGTTATGATATTCAACACCTTAAAAAATGTGGTGGCACTACAAACTTTGATTTTCAGGATTTTT
>JAPORU010000043.1 GCA_026710045.1 Aestuariivita sp.
CGGTCGTGCCTCAAGCTTCAGGGGTCTCTGGCGGAAAAAGTTACTCGATCCCTGAAGCGTGACCGCACTTTTCCTTTTCTTCAAGACGGAGACTGCGCGGCGCGTGTTCGGGTCATTGTTGTGCCGCCATCTGTCGTGCCGGCGCCATCGTTACGGGACGGTCCCCTCCCGCACCCGGGCCAATCCAACGACCGTTAAGATTGCCCAAATGTATTGAGGCCTGTTAAATGTACCATGCGACTCGACATCGTTTGAGAGAAGGTCCACAGTACCGGATAGCGCCAAAGGATCGATTGATCGTGAAGGATAGGACCCATGACCCGTCAGTCTCTGCCCATCGGCATCCAGGACTTCGAAACCATCCGGAGTGAGGGTTTCTATTACGCGGACAAGACTCCTCTCATCCGGCGGCTTGTGGAGGATGGGCGTCATTACTTCCTCTCCCGGCCCCGCCGGTTTGGCAAGAGCCTGCTGGTAAGCACACTCAAGGCGCTGTTCGAGGGACGCAAGGACCTGTTTCAGGGACTGGATATTGATAATCACTGGGACTGGTCGGTCACCCATCCGGTGGTGCGGCTGAGCTTTGGCGGAATGTATGACCGGCCGCAGAACATTGAACGCAGCCTTCTTGTTCAATTGAAAGCGATCGAGCGCGATGCGGGGCTTACACCATCAACGTGGCAGACGGCGCCGGAATATTTGTTTGAGGTGCTGAATCGTCTCCACCGAACGACGGGACAGCGGGTGGTGGTTCTTGTGGACGAGTATGACAAGCCGATCCTGGATGTTCTGAAGGACTCGGATCGGGCCCGCGCCAACCGGGAGTATCTGCGTGGCTTCTATGGTATCATCAAGGACAGTGCCGAACATGTCCGCTTTGTCTTCGTTACCGGGATCAGCATGTTCTCCAAGGTCAGCCTGTTCTCCGGTCTCAACAATCTCAAGGACATCAGCCTTGATCCGCGCTTCGCGACTATCTGCGGCTATACCGATACCGACATTGACACCGTCTTTGCCCCGGAGCTGGAGGGCTTGGATCGGGACGCGATCCGCAGCTGGTACAATGGCTACAGCTGGCGGGGAGAGGAGCGGCTCTACAATCCGTTTGATGTGCTGTTGCTGTTCGACGAACGGGAATTCAAGCCGCACTGGTTCCGGACGGGTTCGCCACGGTTCCTCTTTGAAACGCTGATGGAGAAGGCGGTGCATCCACGGGAACTGGAGGGGTGCTGGAGCGATGAGACGCTGGTCTCGACATTCGATGTCGAGGACATCAGTGCCGAGGCGCTCTTGTTCCAGACCGGGTATCTCACCATCGTTGACGAGAAGCGCGAGGGCTTTGATACCCTTTACAAGCTGGACTATCCCAACCAGGAGGTGCGCATCAGCCTGAACCGGGAACTGCTGGCCTATCTGAATCCGACACACCGGGTGCCGGC
Source organism: Aestuariivita sp. (assembly GCA_026710045.1). Taxonomy (GTDB): domain Bacteria; phylum Pseudomonadota; class Alphaproteobacteria; order Rhodobacterales; family Rhodobacteraceae; genus JAPORY01. The sequence goes on from JAPORU010000043.1 coordinate 1,440, forward strand.
GGAGGAGGGCAAGACCCTGCGGGACTTACTCGAGGCGAATGACTTCGACGGCTTTGCCACAACGCTGAAGGCCTACCTCGCGAGCCTTCCGTACCAATGGTCCACGACCGGTGATCTCGCGCGTTACGAGGCCTGGTACGCGGGTCTCCTGCATATGGCCTTTCGGGCCATCGGCGTGGAGGTCCGCTCGGAGGACGCTTCCAGCCGGGGTCGCGCCGACCTGGTGGTCTTGACGGGCGGACAGGTGTTCCTGTTCGAGTTCAAGATGGTGGAGACAGCCGACATGGCCGAGGCAGCATTGCAGACGGCGCTCGCCCAGATCCGGGACCGGGGGTATGCTGAGAAGTACCGCGACCGGAAGGAACCCATCCACTTGGTGGCAATCGCCTGCGGGCGTGATACCCGCACCCTGCTGGATATCCGGGTCGAGCCGGTCATGGTCACCTGATACAGTAATCCCACTTTCATTTCGGGATCTGCAATAGGATCGAATAGTCGACGATCTTAAGAAGATAGTCCTCCTTGTTCTTAACCTCTGTTTGTTCAGTACGTCCTCAAGAGGAATAAAGGTCTGCCAAGCCGATAAAAAAGGGGCGACCGAAGCCGCCCCTTTTGTCAGGTGTTGGAATGTAGCTTATTGCTGATCTACGCCAAATGCGTTGATCATTTTTTCGTTATTGTTATATTCAGTCACTGGTGTCCTGCTTAAAAATCGAATAAATTCAATTGCTTAGACACCTCCATCGGTTTTGGTTTGTAATGGGATTCGGTCAGTAGCTGATAGAAAGGTATGTTTTCAAACAAGGTGGTATCAATAATCTGCGAAAGAGTGTAGAGATTTGTGGTCAATCGCAGCCGTTTTCGAATGATGGCGCGCAAGACAGAGACGGAAACACCGATCCAGATGTGTGTTGTGACGGCGTTTTCGCGGACACCGTAAAAGGATTGGATGCGGAGATGTTGCTGGATCCATCGAAAAAAAGGTCAACGTGCCATCGATTCTTGTAGAGCGCAGCGATTGTTTCTGCGGGACGATACGTATTGTTCGTCACAAAGATCCGCGTTTTGTCGTTCTCACGGTCGATACATGTGATGCGGCGTAACAGACGTGGATATCGTATGGAGCTTTTGGCTCCGGTCAAGACGCCGCTTTGATCCTAGATCACACCGTTGTTGCGATCTCTTTTATGCGAGTATCGCCTCTGAAACGTGGTATTCGATTTTGCCCGGACCCCACAGTAACGGCCAACGTGATGCCGGGTATGGCGCCGTTCATAATCGACATAAGCGCGCTCCATCCCAGAGATGGCACCGGGTTCGGGACGGAGGGTATCCAGACCATTGACATCCTTGAGCTTGGCATCGGTGATCGCAATAAAAGACGGGATGTTGCCCTGCAAATCAAGCAAGCTATGCAACTTGATACCGGATGTTGTTTTTCGAACGGAAGCCCATGGAAATAAGGAGAGACAGAACGCGATCGTGGAGGAATCGAGCGCATAGACCGTTTCATCCCGTTTCCGTTCGCTGTCTTCAGGTCCGTAGAGAGGTTGTGCGATATCCATGAGAGGGTAGGCGTCATCCGCGTAAATGCGCCCGTCACGGTTTTCATTGGCCTTTGCAAGGGGTGTGCGAGACACGCCGTTGGGTATTCCGAGAGGATAGAGTGTCTCTCTGTGTGCACGGAGGCCGATAACACGGTCACGCAAACTCCTTCGCCGGTTGAGTTGGGCAAGAGCCCTTGCGCGCTATTGGTGGGTACAGCGACAGGAACAGATACGATGATCGCCCTTGTCGCGCCCGACGATTCGGTGAAAGGTTTTCCAAGGCATGTTCGCCATAATCTGAGAAAAAACGAGGGGGCCGTCGTCCATGATACGTACTCCCGATTAAGTGAAACTTGCACCGATGTAACATCAATCTGAATTCAAGTCTCGGACACAAAAAATCGGGTTTTTTGATACACCGTTTCAACTCTGAAGTGCACCACCGAGCTTCTCTCCAGACCCCGGTGTCTTGCTGAGGGGGTGAGGAGGAGCTGGATGGTAGAGGACGGTTT
>JAPORU010000035.1 GCA_026710045.1 Aestuariivita sp.
TACACTATGACATAAGTGCAACAAAAATTACCCGGTCAATCCATATCAGCGTATGTCAGGCTTCCCTGAGACCACAATGCAGGTACGCATCCTGATGGCTCCAAAGCCGTGATCGTATAACGATTATTGATTTGTGGTGGATTGGCGGCTTTCGTGTAAGATGAATACGGGTGAAATTCTGATAGAGAGCGGTAAGGCGCATTCTTCATCCAATTCTGCTTGTTGAACAATAGGAAATAAACAACACACGATTGTCGCTGAAATTGTGTGCAAGCATCTTATGCATCGCCGTTTGTCGATAGGGGCAAAAATTAAGACGCGCAATACAATGTGCCCTACCGCGCACGTCTCCAAAGAACTTTGCCAAGTTCGTGTTGACAACACGGTGTCGCTTCTTTAGGTGAATGCACTATGTAGACAGGACTACATGAAACCTAAATTTAGGAGTAACTAACATAAGTTAGTGGATCTTATTTTCCCTTTCGAAGCGCTTTCGTCGGTTGATAGAACAAACTCTAAAACTGTTTAATGAGAGCAAGATGGCGCACCTTTCACAGGCCTAGACAATCAAGGTCTATGAGAGCGGTCTTCGTAGGCTTACCTGCAATTCTCGCCTGCGTGGATTGATTTCGCCACTGTTTCAGGGTAACGCGACCGTACCTTACAGTAAGTCTCAAGTGTCTGGCGAAATCGGTATCTCGATGCTTGAGACAGGTCGCAATTTTTCACCTAGCCATTAGATCGACAAACGTTGAGGATAAGCGGAATCTACGAAGTGGATAAATGGGAAATGAACAATCAAAAGTTATTCTTGTTCGCATAAATTCAGAGATACTTCTTTATTTTGGTTGCATATTTTGGTCATTCAATGTTCGTATTGAAGATGATAGCGCTGGATGACACCGTGACGGTTATTGAGTTTGATGATGGAAAAGTTCGGAAAAAGCCAATCTGTAAAACGCTTTGAAGATGTCCGATTTCTTAAAGGAGCCGGGTGTTATGTCGATGATCGTGTTCCGGAGAATGCACTTTATGCCTACTTTTTGCGAAGTTCGATTGCCCATGGTCATATTCGCGAAGTAGACTTGCGTGACGCAAGGGAGATGCCGGGTATTCATCATGTTGTGACGTCTGATGATCTTACGGCGGCGGGTCTCAACATTTTCTTGGATGCGACGACGGTAAAGAACCGGGATGGCAGTGCCGGGGCCGTTACCGAGCGGTCCATGCTGGCTTCTGAAAAGGTGCGTTATATCGGCGAGCCGCTGGTGATGATCGTGGCCGAGACGCTTGATCAAGCACGTGACGCAGCGGAACAGATGTCCTTCGATATAGAGGAATTACCGATCAAGTTGGACCTGGAGTCCGGGGGAGAGGCACTGTTTTCATCGGTTCCGGATAATTGCGCCTTCGATTGGGGGCTGGGTGATGAACAGGCGACCGACGAGATATTTCAGTCTGCTCATAAGATTGTTGCTCTGGAAGTCGAAAACAATCGCATCATCACAAATTCAATGGAGCCAAGGGGATGTTGGGCTGAGATGGAGGGCGAGCGCTTGCATCTTTGCTTCAGCGGACAAGGAGTCTGGGGAATGAAGACTCGTCTCGTCTCGTCCTTCGGTCTTGATGCAGCGTCCGTTCGTGTCACGACGCCCGATGTGGGGGGTGGTTTTGGCATGAAGGCAATGGTCTATCCCGAGTATTTTTGTGTCGCCTTCGCCGCAATGCAACTTAAATGTCCCGTGCGTTGGATGGCGGATCGTTCCGAATCAATGTTGGGGGACAACGGCGGACGCGACCTCACTTCGGTGGCCGAACTTGCATTTAATAATGCAAACAAGATTCTTGCGTATCGCGTCAAGACGCGTTGCAACTTGGGAGCCTATAATTCGCAATTCGGGCAACCCATCCAGACTCAGTTGTTTAGCCGTGTGTTGATGGGCGTTTATGATGTTCAAGCGACGTGGTTGCACGTGAAGGGCTATTACACGAATACGGTGCAAGTGGATGCGTATCGGGGGGCAGGGCGGCCGGAGGCCATTTATGTCTTGGAAAGGGTGATGGATCGTGCGGCGCGTGAACTCGGGGTTGATCCTTGGGAGTTGCGCCGTAAGAACTTTATCGCGTCGGATACGTTTCCGTACAAGACATCAACAGGTGAGACCTATGATGTCGGAAATTTTATCAAGGTTCTGGACCGCGCCGAAGAAGTGGCTGACCGGAAAGGATTCCGAGATCGGAAATATCGGGATGCGGCACAGGGGCTGCTGCGTGGTCAAGGGTTGTGTTATTACATCGAGAGTATTCTCGGAGACCCATCGGAAGGAGCGAAAGTGGCCTTCAATGAGGATGGCTCGCTTACAGTTTTTGTAGGCACACAATCCAATGGACAGGGACATGAGACTGTCTATGCCCAGTTTGTATCGGATCAGACGGGGATTCCAGCCGATAAAATCCATGTTGTTCAAGGAGACAGCGATCATATCGAACAGGGTGGTGGAACGGGAGGGTCACGGTCTGTGACTGTTCAAAACAGCGCCTTCCTGGTTGCCGTTGAAAAGATGATCGCAGCCTTTAAACCGTTCGTTGCGGGTAAAATGGGGGTGGAAGCGGATCGCGTTGTTTTTGATGACGAAACATTCCGATCACCGGCGTCGAACCTGACGCCAAATTTACTGGAAGCTGCGGACTGGGCGCGAGTCGATGGTCGTCTGGACTTGTTATCTTACGAGGCGCGCGCAACTCTAGATGGGCGTAGTTTTCCGAATGGCGCGCATGTTGCCGAGGTTGTGATTGACCCCGATACCGGTGTGTTGGCGGTGGACCGCTATACGGTGGTTGATGATTTTGGAAACTTGATTAATCCATTACTCGTTGAAGGACAGGTACATGGGGGTGTTGCGCAGGGAATTGGCCAGGCTGTCACCGAGCGGGTTGTCTACAATGAAGATGGTCAGTTGCTCACTGCGAGCTTGATGGATTATGCATTACCACGTGCAGAGGATATACCGATGATTGCATTCTATTCCGAGCCGGTTCCGTCAAAGACAAATCTGCTAGGGATGAAAGGGTGTGGTGAGGCTGGTACAGTGGGATCACTTGCGGCTGTTGCCAATGCGGTTCAGGATGCCTTGTGGGAATATGGCATTTCTCAAGTCGATATGCCATTCACTCCGCAGAGGGTATGGGAGTTACTCCAGTCGAGGGAACCTGCAAATTGACTTGAGAACTGTCGGCCGCGGATTGCTTGGAATGGGTTTGCGATGGCCGTGTTTGTTCCTTCCAGTACATTTTCGGTTTGACTCCTGCAGGGCCTGCAGTTTCGTAAGGATTTCTTTGGAATGAGATTCATACGAGCCTTGACCCATCTTTAACAATAATTCGCGGAGAATGGCCACATTCGAGGATTTTCGCGATCGGATGGAATTTTTTATGCTTTAAAATCAGTATAT